>CATNDT010000059.1 GCA_950097035.1 uncultured Oscillibacter sp. | reverse complement strand
TACCGGAGAGAGTCAGGCCGGAGGCATCCACCAGGGAGGCGCTGTCCGCGGATTGCCCGTTACGGGTCGTGGGAATTGTTTCCGCCAGCTGGCCGGAGATGCTCTCGCTCCGAAGAGCGCAAAAGGTTTTCAGGGCTTCCACACCAGTTTCAAATTCTTCATAGGTGCAGAATCCGGTGGGGTCCCGCTCCACATAGGGGGCGATGAGCCCGAAGGTCTCCTCTATGACGGCGGTTGGGTCCACATCCGCTAAAAATTCCGAAAAATACTGGTGATATAGACGGGTGTATTCCTCGCTGCCAAAGATCCAGTCGATCATGGGCCGGTCACCGCCGCCGGTGACGGACAGTGGCGTGTCGATGGGGTCGTTTACCGCGGAGGAGGCGCTGGCGGACTGAAAGGTACCAAAGGCCAGATTGTAATCCCAGGGAATCATGGAAAGACGGCCTTCATCCTCATAGAGATAGTAGTTGTGGACCATGGAGCCGGTGTAGCTGTCGCCGTTGACCACATAGTTGTGGACCACAAAATAGCGGAGGACCCTGTCGATATCGACGGCGTTCTCAATGGCAGTCCCTTCACTAAGGGCTTTTAGCGCCTGGATCAGCCGGCTTTGGGCGGCGGGGGTCACCTCTGTTTTGGCGCTGTCGAAAATGTTGGAATAGCTCTCCGGGTCATTGTCTGTATATTGCAGCTTCACATCGGCGGATCCCATTCCGCCGGAGCGCATGCTGCCGGCCATGAAGGGCTCTGCGCCGTCCGCTCCGGCAGCGGCGTTCGGGTTATGGAGATTGTCCGGCGGCTCCACCACACTGACAGGCCGCCCGGTCTCCGTTCCGGCGGGCTCACCGCCGTTCCGGGCCTCCATAAAGCCGCCCATGTCAAAGTCCCGGCCATTTCCGCGGCCGCCGCCAAAGCTCAGACTGTCCGGTTTATAGAGATTGCCGTGTCCGCTGCCGTAGTTCCGCTGGAGAAAGCCGTCCTCCACGCCCTCTACCGCCAGATACAGGCCCCAGTCCTGGCCGTTGACAGTGATATAGACGTAGCTGCAAAGCGGGGCGTCCACGCCAAAGGCCCCCATCATCTGATAGGTGAGGTAATCCTTCATACAGGTGTTGTCCTGGATGATGTTGTTCAGGCAAAGCTTATCCAGGCCGTAATAGGTCTTTCCGCTCTCGTACTGGTCGAATTCGATCTTAAAGCTGTAGCGGTCGCTGTCCATGGCGGAGACCATGCTAAGAGAGGTGTTTCCCTTGGCACGAAGCCCCACGTTTTTATACGCCTCGTTGTCGATAACCACGGAGCAGGCGGCATACTCCTCATTTTCGCAGCTTTCAAGAAACTCCTCCCAGCCGTCCATCACGATGTCGATGGTGTGGACCCTGCCGGTGTCAAACAGCCGGGTCTCGTAGCCCTGGGCTTTGGAGGCGGGCTGAAGGCCCAGGGCCTCGCCGTTGACAAAGAGGACTGTGAAAAGCAGAGAGAGGAGGATGGCGGCGGCACAGATCCGGTCGATTTTCGGATGGGTCGACATGGCCGCCTCCTTATCCCATGTAGTCGCCGTTATAGCTGACCAGCACGGCGCTCTCAACGCCCTCCATCTCCGCCAGGGTGTTGATAAAGTCGGTATTATCGTCTTTCAGCCGGATCTCCATATTCAGCTCGGTCATGCCCTTTTGGGCGGTCTTGCTCTTGACCACACAGCGCCCGGCACACTGCTCCAGATAGGCCCTGGCCTGGGTCTCGCTGTCGTGGCCGCTGCACCGGAGCACCACGATGTATGGGGATATATGGGATTTCCTGTTGACAAATACCAGCAACACCGCGCCAATGACTACGCTACCCAGCACGGCCAGGGGGATCATGCCGGCTGCCAGTACAATGCCCACCGCGATAGACCAGAAGAGAAAGGCGATGTCCAGCGGCTCCTTAATGGCGGTGCGGAACCGGACGATGGACAGGGCGCCCACCATGCCCAGGGACAGCACCACGTTGCTGGTTACCGCCAGAATGACCAAAGTGGTGATCATGGTCAGGGCCACCAGAGTCACGCCAAAGCTGGAGGAGTACATCACACCGGTAAAGGTCTTTTTATATACGAGAAAGATGAACAGCCCCAAGCCAAAGGCCAACGCCAGGGCCAGCACCATGTCCAGCAGGCTGACGCTGGTCACGTTTTCCAGGAAACTGGATTTGAAGATGTCGTTGAAGGTCATGATAGTCCGCTCCTTATATGTAGTGGGTTGGTTGGAAATTAATCGTAGATCCGGCAGGCGGCGTATTTGGAGAAGGCGGCTGCCCGGCGGCCGTTCAGCTGAACCGCGTCCTGAATGACGGCGGGCAGATACGCGTCCCACTTTACCTCCAGAATCGCCGTCGGGCCGCCTGCCGGGATTGTGACGCAATCCGGGTCTAAAAGATCGGTGCACCGCAAACCTGTGCGGATGTTGTAGTCCAGAGTTACCCGGACATTACCCGGCGGGTAGACGAAGGGCTCCCGGGTGTAGTCCACGATCGTTTTAGGCCGCAGGCATTGCGACTTCATTTTGCTGTACAGCTCCTGGATCAGCGGCTGGCTGCTGTCTGCCATCCAGCTAAGCTTCCCGTCCACAATGGCCTGGGCCTCTGCGGCGGAGAGAGTCGCCGAGACCTTTGTGCCCAGGCCGTTCAGCTTGCTCTTTTTCTCCAGGTGGATGAGAGAGCTGTCTCCGTTATAGTACCGGATGCGGAATTTCTCCCGCCGGTTCACGCCGTCCAGTTTCTCACGCAGGGCTTTGTCGCCGGGGGTGTCGAAGTACAGGCTGCGGATCTGGTAATACCCGTCCCTGGCGTGCCCGTCGGGCTTTGCCACAGCCCGCAGCCGCTGGCGTATGGCGATCTGGTCTGAGACATTGATCTCATGCTTCCACTCGTGGCGGTATTGCGCCATGTATGTATCACGTCCTTTTACGCCCCCTTTTGCAGGGGTATTGGGTGAGTTTGCCGCACTTTACCATGAAGGGCTGAATCAAATCTGAAAAGGAGCGGCGTAAAAGGGGAATAAAAAGCCCGCGGGGCGGGCCTGTCAGATAACATGAAAGCCTGCCCCGTGGACCTCGCTGGAGTTCAGGATAACGATAAAAGCCTGTTGGTCTGCTTTTTTTACAGCGGCTTGTATCTCATACATCTCGCGGCTGCTGCATGCCACCAGAACGATCTGTTTTTCCCCGTTTTGATAGCCGCCGTATCCAGGCAGCAGGGTTGAACCCCGCGCTGCCGTCTGGTCGATAATGCCGCAGACGGCGGTGCCGTGCTCCGTGATGATCAGTCCCAGCTTGCCCGCGTTGAGACCGCAGAGGATCCGGTCGATGACTGCGGAGATGAGAAAACTGACGGTCAGACCATACAGGATGTCGTCGACGCTGCGGAATATAAAGCTGCTCAGTAAAATCACACCGGCATCCGCAGCCAGGCAAATACTGCCCATTTTGAGATGCGGCCTCCAGGTTCGGATGGAGATGATGATAAGATCCATGCCGCCGGTGGAGGATCTTCGCATATAGATCACGGCATAACCGATGCCGCTGAGCACGCCGGTGGCCAAGGCGGCCAGCAGCCGCTCCCCCTGATAGGCGGGCAGAAGCGGCGCGATATAGTCCATCATCAGGGCGGAGAGCAGCATGCACCTGCCGGACCGAAGCAGAAAGCCCGTTCCGGTGAGATGCCGGCAGAGAAGAACGACAGGGATATTCATGACCAGCGCCGTAAACCCGATGGGAAAGCCCCAAAGACGGTATAGGATGATTGCAATACCATTGAAACCGGTCATGGGAAACTGCGCCGGCAGGGCAAAGCTGTTTGTGGCGATGGCGATCAGCGCGCTGCCGGCAGTTTCCCAGAACAGATCCGTAAAAACCTTTTTCTGATCCATAAAGCTCCCTCAATTTATTGCCGGATGGAGTTGGCCCCATCCTCTGACAAAAGGATGCCACGGATGGCGGCAGACCATCCGTGGCGTCTTTTACTTCCAGTATTCGTCCATGCGGGAGACAATGTCCAGAGCGCGGCCGATCATCTCCTCCCGGTAGCGGATGGTGTATTCGTCGTAATTGTCCTGTGGGTCACGGCTGACGGTGGTGTTGAAAATGCCGGTCCGCTTCATGTAGTGCTTGTGGTAAATACGGTTCAGGCCCGGCTGGCGGGTAAAGCACACGCAGGGCAGCGAGTCGAAAAACAGCTTTGCGGCGGCCTCGCGGCTCTTCTCGTGGTACAGCTTATAGATGTTGCTGAAGATCTCAAACATTCCGGAGGGCATCAAGCCGTCCAGCCCGCGGTCATAGCCCTCCAGGGAGTGGTGGCTCTCATCCGCGCCATAGTACAGCATCTCGCCGCCGGTGGCTTTTTTCAAAGCCGTACACTTGCGGTTTGCCACCTGCAGATCGCATTTCAGCGCACGGACGGATTCCAGCTCGTAAAACAGCCGGGCGGCGAGTTCCACCGGGATACCGCCGCCGCTCTCCAGATCGTCGTCCTGCAGGCAGAGGAATGCGGGGTGCAGGGCGTCCACGGCCCGGACCATGCTGATGAATTCTTCAGCGGGGCCCTTGCGGGGGCTCCAGTGGGTGTTGATGTTGATGCCGTCGGCCCCCAGGTCCATATACAGCCTGCTCTGTTCCACCAGGTCCTTTTCCGTGGGGCCCGGCAGGTTCGGCATGAGAAACAGCTTGTCCTTGCAGATCTTTTTCGCAGTGGTAAAGAGACTGATTTGTTCATCCAGTGTCAGATACTTGATCTCACTGGCCCCGCAGGGAACCAGAAAGCCCGTCAGCCCCGCGTCCAGACCCCATTGGAATTCCCGCTCCAGGGACTCATAGTCGATTTTTCCGTCCTCCAGGAAGGGGGTGATGACCGTGGCGATTACACCGTGGGGTTCCAGTTTGCCTTTCATAGTGTTGTTCCTTTCCCATATTCTATTATTTATTGCATGCCCCGGTCGCGGTCGGAGCGCAGTGTTTCGGCAATGGCCGCTACGGCGGCCTCGTTTAAGCGGTTGAAGGGGGCGCGGCAGGGCCCTACCGGCTGGCCGGACAGATTGGCCGCCTTTTTGGTGACAGTGTTGGGATTGCCGAATCGAAAGCAGCCGCGGATGGGACGGATCGAGTCCTGGGCGGCCCTGGCGGCCGCAATATCCCCTTTGATGAAATTCTGGTAGATCGAGACCATCACGTGGGGGTAGATGTTGGCCACGGCAGTAATGCCGCCCGCGCCTCCGGCCAGCAGGTTCCACAGGATCAGAGAGTCGTTTCCCGAGAGCACGCTGAAGGAGTTCCGGTCCGTCTTTTCAATATACTGCAGCATATTGTCGAAATTGCCGCTGGAGTCCTTGATGCCCACAATGCCGTCCACCTGGCTGAGTGCCGCCACCGTGTCCGGGGCGATGTTTGCGCCGGTACGGGCCGGCATGTTGTACATCACGATGGGCAGGTTCACGGCCTCCGCCAGAGCGGTGTAATGGGCGATGATCTCATCCTGGGAGATGGCGGCGAAATAGGGACTGATTACGCTGAGCACATCCGCTCCGCAGTCCGCGGCCAGCCTGGACATGCGGATGGTCTCTTTGGTGCCGGGGCATCCGGTGCCGGCGTAAACCGGCACCCGGCCGCGGGCCTGATCCACGGTGGTTTTGATGACCCGCACCTTTTCCTCCTCGCTGAGGATATAGGCCTCGCCGTTGGTGCCCAGGCAAAAAACGCCGTTTGCCCCGGCCTCGATGTGGCGCTCTACCTGGCGGCGGATCTCCGCCTCATGCAGGCTCTCATCCTCATACATGGCGGTGACCATGGCGGCGATGATGCCCTGTACTTTTACAGACATATACAAGGGTCCCTCCTTGATTACTGGAATTACTGGCCGGATGCGGCTGTGGCGCCGTCTCCGGGGGCGGCGCCGGTTCTTCCGGTGTGGTTTTCCCGGCCTCTGCGGACGATCTGCTCCACAATGATGACAAGGGCGATGGCGATGCCGGCGATGTCGCTGACGGTTTCCGGGATGCAGGTGCATACGCCGGCAATGATCATGAAGACCCTCTCCCAGGTTTTAAAAGGAAGCAGCAGATATCCCGCCAGGCCGACAGTGAGGAATATGGTTCCCATGGCCAAAATGGAGGTGTCGTGCACAATGCTCACCAAAGAGCCCTCCATCAGGATGCCGGGCTGGTACACAAAGACGAAGGGAGCCAGAATGGCGCAGAGCGCATAGCCAAAGGCCCGCCAGCCGGTTTTCCAGGGGGAGGCGTCGGCAATGCCCGCAGCGGTATAGGACGCCACGCAGACCGGGGGTGTGATCTGGGCAAAGATGCCAAAATAGAAGAGAAACATATTGGCGGCCAGAGGGGAGATCTCCATGGCGCGCAGCGTGGGGTAAAACAGCACGTAGGCCGTGAGATAGGCAGCCACAGTGGGCAGAGCCATGCCCAGGAACATGCATCCCAGCATGGCGATGATCAGCCCGACCCACATAAAGCCCTTGTCCCCCAGGGAGGTGATTACGCTGGAGAGGCGCGTGGCAAGCCCTGAGATGGTGACGATGCCGATGATGATGCCGCAGCCGTTGATAGGTTGGGAGATGCCGGAAGAGAGCTTGGTGGCGCTTAACAGCTGGTCGGCAATATACAGGGGGCCGTGGCGCATCTGCGGGCTGACAATATTGATGATCAGCACGGATGCAATGGCCCAGAGTGCGGCGCGCTGCAGGGTGTAGCCCATGGCGATGACGGCCATCAGCACCAGAATGGGGGAGAGCAGGTACAGCCGGGGCAGGATCGGTTTGGTCTCCACCTTCATGGGCTTGTAGGCGGTGAGCTTGGCCCGCTTTTTTGCCAGCAGGTGGACCAGCAGAAGAATCGCCATGTAGTAGATGCAGGCCGGCAGAGTGGCGGCCGCACAGATTTTGAGATAGGAGATGCCCAGCAGCTCAGCCATAATAAAAGCGCCGTCACCCATGATGGGGGGCATGATCTGGCCGCCGGTGGAGGCACAGGACTCAATGGCGCCGGCCTCCTCCGGCTCGTAGCCAACGCTCTTCATCAGCGGGATGGTGATGACGCCGGTGCCGGCCACATTGGCCGCAGCACTGCCTGAGATCATGCCCATCAGTCCGCTGGAGACCACGGCCGCCTTGGCGGGGCCGGAGTTGTCCCTGGATTTGGAGCCCAGCTTCATGCCCAGATCGATCAGCACCTCGCCGCCGCCGCAGGTGGAGAAGAGGGCGCCAAATACCATGATCCAATACAAAAAGCCGGAACCGGCGCCTGCCGCCTGCCCGTAGATGCCGCTGTTGCCCATGATCAGAAGATCCACCAGCTTTTGGAAGGTCATGCCGTCGTAGTGCAGGATGCCCGGCAGCCAGCGGCCGGCAAAGGCATAGGCAAGAAAGGTGAGGCAGAAGATGGTGAGGGCTTTGCCCACTGTGCGGTAGATGGCGCAGACGATCATGACGACGAGAAATACGCACTCGATCTTGTCCACCAGGAGCACAGGGTCCAGAAAGGGAATACGGGTGAGGATGCGGCGATACTGGGAGAGCGTATACCAGATATGGTAGGGGAAGGTGACAAATACAAACCAGTCGATGGCAGTGTTGCCCACCTGACAGATTTTTGCCTTTCCCTCATTTTTCGCAGGATTATAGAGAAAACAGATCAATCCCGTAAAGGCCACGTAAATGGGGCGCAGGATCAGCGGAGGCAGAGGATCAATAAAGGTGCGGTACAGCTGAAACAGCAGATAGGCCAGAGTAGCCCAGGTGGCCGCCGTTTGGCGGGGCGTTTCACGGATCAGCGTTTGTCGTATATGCTCTCCCACAGAGAGCTTTTTTCCTTTCTCAGCAGACATAGGGAATCACCTTTCGTCACACAGCGTTTCTTCTCCTTGCGGGAGAGTAACTCGGCAAAAGCGGACAGGGGAGGAGAGAGGTCCCCCTCCCCCGCTGCAAGGGGGTGGGTCAGGAGGGTTCGCCGGCGTAGCTGCCGGCGCTGTCCAGCACGCCGATCTCCTGATAGTACTTCACGGCGCCGGGGTGTAGCGGGACCACGGTAACGGTGGTATCCACCATTTCCTTAAAAGTGAGGCCCCGGAGGGAGGAGACCTCCTCGCCGAGCTCCTCCAGATGCTCGCTGAAGACCTTGGTCAGGGTGTAGGCGGTGGCCTCGTCCATGTCGGCGCTGCAGATGAAGCAGGCGCCGATGGCGGCGGAGGGGGTGTCGCTTTCAAAGCGGTCAAAGGCGCCGCTGCGGATGGTGGCGTTGCCAAAGCCCCGCTCCAGGAAGCCCTGAATGATCTCCTTGTCGATCGAAGTCATGATCACATCGGTGGAGATGGCCAGCTCTGCGATAGAGGAGGACTCCTCAGAGCAGTGGCTGATCATCATGTCCGCCTGATTGTCCTGCAGCATCTCACAGCAGGCGTCGCCGCTGGTGGTGACGATCTTGCCGCCCCAGGATTCAAATTCCTCAAAGGTGTAGCCCAGAATATCAAAGGTGTACTTCATGCAGGTGTAGTCAGAGGAGCCCACATCCTCACAGCAGAGGGTGGCGGGGTATCTGTTCTCCAGAACCTCCCGGATGGAGGTGTAGCCGGTTTTGTTATAGAATTTCCTGGTGGTGATCATCATGACAAAGTCCTCGGTCTTAACACCCCACAGCGCGTTGACCTTGCTGTAAGGGGCGCGGTTTTCCAGGCCCACGGTGGCGGCTGCGGCGTTTTCACCGTCGGCCACGTCGCACAGGCCCGCCTCGATGAGGTAGCCGGAGGAGGAATTGCCGGTGGAAATGGTTTCCTGTGTGATTTCGGAACCGGCGGGCAGATACTTCAGCAGGATGTTGATCTTAGTGGCGGCATTGGTGTAGTTGGAGGTGCCGGCGCCCTGGGTGGCGTACTTCAGGCTGATGGGGGAAGCGAGCGGCAGCGGGTCGTCCGGCGCCTGAACCTGGTCAGAGGGGGCGGACGGTTCGGCGGGAGCGGGGGAATTCCCATTGCTGCCGCCGCATCCTGCCAGCAGGGTGAGAGCAGCTGCAAGAGTCAGGATGAGCGCAAAAAACTTTTTCATTTGTGATTCTTCCTTTCTGTTTTTATTTATTACTCCCTGGGGGAGAAATAAACCGCTTGTGCTTACAGGCCGCGGCGGGCGTTTGCCATGCGGATGCCATAGTCTATGGCGTTTACCAGGCTCAGCGCATTGGCGCGGCCGTCCCCGGCGTGGCCAAAGCCTGTCCCGTGGTCAACGGAGGCGCGGATGATGGGCAGGCCCAGTGTCACATTCACGCCTGCCACAGCGTCCCAGCACCCCTTTTCCCGGTTATACACAAAGCCCTCCACCTTCAAAGGGATGTGCCCCTGGTCGTGGTACATGGCTACGACGATGTCGTACCAGCCGCCTCTGGCCTTGGAGAACACGGTGTCCGGCGGGGTGGGTCTTTTTTCCGGGATGAGGATGCCCTCGGCCAGGGCCGCGTCGATGGCGGGCTGGATTTCCCGGATCTCCTCTGTGCCGAACATGCCGTTTTCGCCGCAGTGGGGGTTTAAACCGGCCACGGCGATCCTGGGCTTTGGGATGCCGATGGCCTTGCAGCCCTCGTTGGCAATGCGGATTACGTCCAGCACCCGGGCTTGTTTCACGCGCTCGCAGGCCTCCCGCAGAGAGACATGGGTGGAAACGTGGACCACCCGCAGATTTGCGTGGGCCAGCATCATGGTGTATTTGGAGGCGTTGGTGTATTCGGCGTAGATCTCGGTGTGGCCGGAGTAGTGGTGGCCGGCCAGATTGATGGCCTCCTTGCTCAGGGCATTGGTGATGGTGGCGTCCACCTCGCCTGCCATGGCCAGTTCAATGTCCTTTACCACATATCGAAAAGCCGCCTCGCCGCCCAGCGCTGTGGCGCCAAGGCCAAAGGGCCTGGGGGCTTCCGGATCTCCTGGGATGTCGCCGGGTTTTACAAGGCCCATGTCGTACACATCGATAGTCCCGTAAGTACAGGCGGCGTCGCTGACGGACCGGATGGGGCGGAGCATGGTTTGAATATTGTGGAGCTTTCGGGCGGCCCGGGCGGCGTATTCCATAGAGCGGATGTCTCCAATGACCACGGGGCGGCAGCGGTCATAGATGGATCTGTCCGCCAGTGCCCTCACAGTGATCTCGGGGCCGTTGCCAAAGGGGTCGCCCATGGTAATCCCCAGCAGTGGCCGGTTGTTTGCGCTCATCTTTTGCACTCCTTTCAGGTGAGAATCTGCAGATAGATGTTTCTGGCATCGGCGGGTGTTACCTCCCGCATATTGTTCGCCAGAAGTCTTGTTACCTGTATGCCCGCGTTCACCAGATTTTCCAGATCGTCTTTTGACACGTTGAATTCCGCCAGACTGGTGGGGATATCCAGGCGTTTTACGATGCTCTCCATACGCCGAATCAGCCAGGCGCTCTTCTCCGCCTCTGTTGTGCAGGTCTTTTCACCGTGTACGGCACGGTCATAGGCGGCGGCCAGTCTGGGGCGAATGGCGGGCTCGTTGAACCGCATGACGGGGGCCAGCAAAATGGCGTTGGATACGCCGTGAGAAATGTGGTACTTGCCGCCCAGTGGGTAGCTGAGGGCGTGCACGGCGGTGGTGCCGGAGCAGGTGATGGCCACGCCGGCGTAAAAGGCCGCAATCTGCATCCGGTTTTTGGCCTCCAGAGCGTTTGGATCGCTGCAGGCGGATTCGATATTGTTCAGAATAATGTCAAAGGCCTCCAGGGCGAAGGTGTCGCTGAAGGGGGTGGCCTTCTTGCCGGTAAAGCACTCAATGGCGTGAGCCATGGCGTCAATACCGGTGGCGGCCGCAATTTTGCGGGGCATATTCTGCACCATGGCGGCATCCAGAATCACGTAGTCGGGAATCATACCGGAGTTGACAATGCCTACCTTCAGTTCCTTTTCCGGCACGGCGACAATGGCGTTGGGCGTTGCCTCCGAGCCGGTGCCCGCGGTGGTGGGAATCAGGCAGGTCTTTACGGTCCGCACCGCCAGAGTTGGGTCCTCCAGCAGGTCCTTCACCGTGCAGTCCGAGGCGGCCAGCAGGCTTGCCAGCTTGGCGGCGTCCATCACGCTGCCGCCGCCTACGGCGATGATAAAGCCTGCGCCGGAGCACTTATACTGCTCCACCAGATGCTGCACCTGGCCGTAGGTGGGTTCCGGCGGCAGATCGGATAGGATGGTATACGCCACGCCGGCCTCTTTCAGAATTTTCAGAGGGGTGTGGAGTAAACCGGCGTTTAAGATGCTGCCGTCGGTGAAGACCGCCGCTTTTTTGATCCCTGCCAGCAGGGGCTTCAGGTTTCGCAGAGCGTTTTTCCCGCTGTAAACTGCCTGGGGGATCTTCATTTCATATACATCCATCATGCCAACTCCTTATCGATTTAAGAAAGTATCCTGAATCAGGCAATACACCTCTGCAGAGCCCATCCCGCCGGATTTTGTGATAAACTGACAGGTACCGCTGCCGGTGAGGATATTTGCCAGCACGACCCCCGGCTCAATTTCCCGCAGGGGTTCGATACTGTGCCCGCCCATGTGCTTTACGATGCCGCCCAGCGTGTCGCCGCCGGAGACGACAAAGAGCCCGGCGACCCCCTTTTGCCGCAGCGCCTTTACGAGCGCTCCAAAGTGGTTGGCCACCCGCTGGCCCGCCTTCAGATTTTCCGCCACGCTGCCGCTGGCCCCGCTCTGATTTGCCGTTTCAATAATCAGCCTGGGATTTTTGGCGTATGCATGCAAAACCTTTTGGGTGATTTCCGGGGTTATGACAAAGTCATCCCGATCAATAAAACCCGGAAAATCCGCTGCGGAGAGGATATTAAACCCGGTTCTGGCCGCGGCCTGTGCCTGGGCAAACGACAAAGGGTTCAGACTGCCTGAAATGACGATGAGCCCGTCGTAGGTCACGGTCTCTGGCTCTTCCAGAGGCTGATCATACCGCAGGATCGGCCGCAGGTGTTCGGCAAAGCCGGCGCACCCGGCCAGGGCAAACTTTTCAGGTACCGCTGCGATCCAGTCCGCGATTCGCCCAAGTCGTTCATCTGTCTCTGCGTCAAACACAACAATCCCGCGCCGCCCACGCAGGCTGTCAAGCTCAGTCTCCTGCCGGACCACCGTGCAGGGAAGGCGGGCCGCCCACAGCAGTTCCGGAATCGAGGCGGTTTTGATGGGGTTCAGGTGGTCCCGCCCAAAGGGAGACTGGTCTACGGGGATCTGGTGGATCAGCTGTTTTCCGTCGCGGGTGATTCGGTGCAGCTTGGGATAGGCCGGTGCAAAATAAATGGTGGCATATCCGGCGTCCGCTATGGCCGCCAGCTCCGCGCCGATGTTGCCCCGCAGTGCCGAGTCCGTCTTTTTATAGAGGCAGTCGATTTGGCAGCGGGAGGCTTCCCGGCAGATCTCCCGCACAGTCTGATAGGCTTTTTGGGGGCAGACATGCCTTGAATTGGTGTTGATCACCAGCGCCGGGACGCACTCCCTCTCCAGACGATTTTCCGGCGAGTATTCTGCCAGAACTTTTGTGGGGATGCCCAGCCTTCTTAACTGCAGGCCTGTGTCCAGCGCGCCGGTCAGATCGTCCGCCAGAATCAGATAGCGCACGTCTGTTCTGCAGCCGCAGGTTATGTAGTCGTTTTTCTTTACCCCGTCCATTTCACATCTCCTGATTTGGTAAATGTGCCAGCACCGCCAGATATCCCTTTCAACAAAACGGTTTTAATTTAGAACATGTCTGCGTGCGGACTCTGCTTGACCTCCCTCTACAGCGGAAAAGGCCGGTCCCATATGCTTATGGTACACAGTTTTGGACAAAAAACAAAGCGTGCTACGGCTCTCTAAGTGTTTTAATTTAATACACTTTCTGCTTGACAGCTTTATTTTTTTACACTTCCTGCTATAATGAATCAAAAAGGTTATGGAAATTCTGCCCTGTGTGTTTCGGTTTGGGGAGAAATCCGGCGTGTATCAAATAAATGCAGAGAGGATCGTGCGCAATGAAAAAGCCCCATTTTTTATGTATTGCCCCTTACGAGGGAATGCGGGAGATCTTTCGGAACATCGCGGCCATTCGCTCCGGCTTCACATGTACGATCCTGTTGGGAGACTATGAGCTGGGGGTGAAAATCGCAAAGGAGAATTTCACAGACGATATTGACGCGATCATCTCCCGTGGAGAGACCGCGCAGCTGCTGTCAAACACCTTTTCCGTTCCGATTTTTAAAATCAAATTCTCCTCTTACGATATCCTGCGGGCACTCAAGGCGGCCCAGAGTATTTCACCCCGGTTTGTGCTCATCGGGCGGCCGTCCATTACCAAGATCGGCCGAACGCTGTGCGACTTGTTGCAATACTCGGGCGTGCGGATAGAGAGTATTCAAAGCGTGGAGGAGACGGAGGAGATTCTCCGCAAGGTCAGAAGCGAGGGATACTCCCTGGTGGTGGGGGATATGCGGACCGTGAGTTACGCGCAGGTTTTGAATATGCAGAGCATTTTGATCATGTCCGGCGTGGAGTCCATTGAGGACACGCTGAACCACGCCATGCAGACAGTAACGTGTATGAACGCCTATGCCGGGCAGAATATGCTGCTGAAAAGGGCATTTTTATGCTCATCGGTCCCCGCCGCCATTCGGAATCCGGACGGCAGCTTTTTTGTCTCCTCTCTGGATGGAGAGGCTTCTGCGCTGCTGGCCCGCACGCTGGAGAGTACCCCCGATATTCTGGAGCAGGATACGGTGGATCTGGTTAAAAAAAGGGATGGCGTCTATTACGCCATCCATGGGCAGCGGATCCTCTCAAACGGGCAGGACCACCACCTGTTTCAAATTACCCCGCGAGAGAACTATCGGCCCTCCAATGCGGTTAATATCTATAGCAAAGGGGATTTTAACGATCCCGTCTATCACCTCTTTTGGGGACACAGCCCGCAGATATTGGAATTTCTGGAAACAGCCCGGCGCTCCGCGCAGCTTCCGGCAGCGCTGCTGATCGTCTCTGAGTATGGCTGCGAGGCGGATCAGCTGGCGACAAATCTCTATTTGCACAGTCCCTGTCAAAATCAGCCCTTCCTCTGCGTTAACTGCGCAAAGCTGTCCGGCGGCAAGCTGGAGGAGTTTTTTGAGAGCGACGCCTCTCCTTTATACGATATGCGCGGCATGGTCTACTTTCAAAATGCCGGCGCGCTCCCGAAGGAGCAGATCGTAAAGCTGTTGACGTATCTGGAGGACGCCGGCATCGCCGGGGGCCAAAAAAAGGTACTGTCCTTTCAGATGACCTCTCTCCGCGCCTTTGAGCGGTTCAGCAGTGAAAACCGGCACCTTCTCTCAGCGTATTTTACGCTTCGTATCCCGCCGCTGCGGGAGCACGCCGAAGATATCTGGGAGATTTCCAATCTCTATATCAACAGTTTGAATCTGGAATACGGTAAGCAGATCGTGGGAATCCAGCCGGAAGCTGCCCTGCAGTTAAAGCAGTTTCCCTGGCCGCAGAATTTGGTGCAGCTGAAACAGACGCTGCGGTCAGCGTTGATTTCGGCAGATTCCGCCTATATTTCCAGCGGGGATCTGAGCTTTATCCTGAACGGAGCGGCCTCCACCGGCAATCTGGGCGCCGGGGGAGACAGCGCCGGCATTGATTTTTCACGTCCCCTCCACGAGATCGAATATCAGATCGTAAACCATGTACTTTACCTGGAAAACAACAATCAGACCCGCGCCGCCAGGCGTCTGGGCATTAGCCGCAGTACCCTGTGGCGGATTTTGAAGAACCCGGTTTGAAATTTTAAGCCGGATTCCGGGCGGGGCCGCCGGTATGTAATGTCACCAAAAAAGAATATACTATTATAGTAGTATACAATACTGTTGTAATAGTATACAGGCGGCTGCCTGCTTTGACTGTTTTTTCCGGCGGCGGGCGGCCCATGGGTGAAAAATAGATGGCATTTTGCGGCACGCTGTGTTACAATAGCCAGTCAGTGGCTGGTTTCAGCCGTTTTCCGCCCTGCTGTGGGGCGGTGGATTTCAAAGGATATGGGGATGTGACAATGGAACAACACACAACGGCGGTTGGGCTTCCCCGGGCCATGCTGTATTACCGCTATCACACGCTTTGGAGCGCTTTTTTCCAGGAGCTGGGGGTTGAGACGGTGGTCAGCGAACCCACAAACCGGGAGATTCTGGAGCAGGGGACGGCCTTGGCTATTGACGAGGCGTGCCTTTCATTGAAGATCTATCTGGGCCATGTGGCCGCGCTGGTGGGGAAGTGTGACTACATCCTGGTTCCCCGGGTCAGCAACTTTGGCCGCCACCGGAATATGTGCACCCGGTTCGAGGCCATGCCGGACCTGGTGGGAAACGTCTTTCGCGGCGCGGAGCAGAAGTTTTTGACCTGCGATATCGACGTGCTGGAGAAAAAGGACGAGGAGAGCGCCTTTTTGGAGATGGGCCGCGTTTTGGGCCTGTCTGCAAAAGCGGCCAAACGGGCCTATAAGCAGGCGAAGAAGGCGGAGCTGGCCCAATACCGCGTGAGAGTGCAGAAGCAGGAGGCACTCTCCAGGCGGGAGGGGATCAGGATTTTGATCGCGGCCCACAGCTATGTGGCCGAGGACCCGTATATGGGCCGGGCCGTCACCGATTATCTCAGGCAATCCGGTGTGATTCCGCTGAGGGCAGACCTGGTGGACCGTGAGACGGCCCTCAAACGCAGCCGGGAGCTGTCCCCCACCTGCAAGTGGGAGATCAGCAGAGAGATCCTGGGCGGCATCGCCCAGCGCCGGGACCAGGTGGACGGCATCATCCTGCTCAGCGCCTTTCCCTGCGGGCCGGATGCCATGGTCAACGAGCTGATCCTGCGCCGGGTCAGGGGGGTGCCCATGCTGAACCTGGTGCTGGACAGCCAGAGCGGCACGGCGGGAGTGGAGACCCGGCTGGAGAGCTTTATCGATATTATTCGTTTTAAGGAGGGGAAGCTGTAATGGCCGCTGTCGCTGTGAGAAACATGTCTTTTCCCAGATACGCCGAGTATAACTGCGCCTTTCAGTATATTGTGGAGCAGGCCCTGGGGGCCAGATATGTCATGCCCCCGGTGCTGACAAAGCGAACAATGGAGCTGGGCGCAAAGTACAGTCCGGATTTTGTCTGCACCCCCTTTAAGACCATTTTGGGCAGTATGATCGAGTCGCTGGAGGCCGGGGCGGATACGCTGCTGATGACCCACGGCCTCTGCCGGCTGGGGTATTACGGGGAGCTGCTGGAGCAGATTTTGCGGGACCTGGGATACCGCTTCGACTTTATCAACCTGTCGGACTACGACATGAGCAGGAAAAAGGAGTATATCCGCATCGTCCGCCGTATCAACCCCAAGGTGAATCCCGCCCGATTTCTGGCGGAGTTCATGGAGGGCGTGCGAATGGTGGGGTATGTGGATGAGATTACCGCCGAGTACTACCAAAACTGCGGGTTTGACGCAACCGGGGGGGCCTACAGGCGGGCCTATCAGGACTTTTTGACCGCTATGTACACCGCCCGGAACCGCGGCGACGTGGAGGCGGGGTACCGGGTGGCGAAAGGAGCTATGCGCGCCGTTCCTCTGGATAAGCCCCGGCGGCCCCTGCGGGTGGGCATCGCGGGGGAGTTTTACACCGCCATGGACGCCTTTTCCAACTTGGAGCTGGAACAGAAGCTGGCGGACATGCGGGTGGAGGTCCACCGGTGGATGAATG
>CATNDT010000058.1 GCA_950097035.1 uncultured Oscillibacter sp. | reverse complement strand
CGGTTTCACCCCGACCGCATCCTCATTGAGCCCTCCGGCGTGGGCAAGCTCAGCGATGTGATTGTGGCGGTGGAGAACACCGTGGCCGACGTGCCGGAGCTGAAGCTCAACAGCTTTGTCACCGTGGCCGACGCCACCAAGGTGAAGGTATATATGAAAAACTTCGGCGAGTTCTACAACAACCAGGTGGAGTCCGCCGGGACCATCGTTCTCTCCCGGACCCAGAAGCTCTCGCAGGAAAAGCTGGAGAGCGCCGTGGCCATGCTGCAGGAGAAAAATCCCACTGCCGCCATTCTCACCACCCCCTGGGACCAGCTGGACGGTAAAACCATCCTCTCCGCCATGGAGAAGGTGTCTCTCGCAGAGGAATTGCTGGAAAAGATGCGGGCGGAACACGGCCATGAGCACCACCACGACCATGAGCATGGCCATGAGGAGCACGAGCACCACCACGAGCACGGCCATGAGGAGCACGGGCACCATCACCACCACGAACACGGGGAACACGGGCATGACCACGGCCACGAGTGCAGCGATCCCCACTGCTCCTGCCACGACCACCACCATCACCACCACGCTGACGAGGTGTTTACCTCCTGGGGCAGGGAGACGCCCAAGACCTTCTCCCAGGCGGACATCGCCCGCATCCTGACCGCGCTGGACTCCGGTGCATACGGCGCCATCCTCCGTGCCAAGGGCATTGTCAACAGCGACGGCGGCGCCTGGCTGGAGTTTGACTATGTGCCCGAAGAGCACGATATCCGCGCCGGTCATCCCGACTACACCGGCCGCCTCTGCGTTATCGGCGCGGAGCTGAAGGACGATAAGCTGGCGGAGCTTTTCGGCCTGTGATCCCGGAGGAAAGGCGTTATGGATATTCCTGTCTATCTGGTCGCCGGCTTTTTGGACGGCGGCAAGACCAATTTTATCAACGGTGTTCTGGAGGACGGCTTTGCCCGCCAGGAGCGCACCCTGCTCATCTGCTGTGAGGAGGGGGAGGAGACCTATAACCCCAAGGCGCTGGACAACGTGACGGTGGTCACCGTAGAGGATGAGGAGGATCTGAAGTGCTCCCGGCTGAAGGCCTGGGAGAAGGAGTACCGCCCCCGGCAGGTTCTGATCGAATACAACGGCATGTGGCAGATGGAGCGGCTGTACCGGGAGGTGCTGCCGGCCAACTGGGTGCTGTATCAGATCATGACGTTTGTAGAGGCCTCCACCTTTGAGGTATATGCCAAAAACATGGGCCAGCTGATGATGGAAAAGATCACCAATGCGGACCTGCTGGTGTTCAACCGCTGCACGCCGGACCTGCGGGACGCCCTGCGAAAACGGAACCTGCGGATGGTGAACCGCCGGGCGGACATCTATCTGGAAAATACGGACGGCACCAGCGAGAACTACCTCACCGGGGACGAGTGCCCCTTTGACCTGACCCAGGAGGTCATCGACATTCCGGACGACGACTTTGGCGTGTGGTACGTGGACGTGATGGACCACCCGGACCGCTATGCGGACAGGCTGGTGCACATGAAGCTGATGATGTGCCACTCCAAGAAGTACCCCGGCATCCACTGCCCGGGCCGGTTTGCCATGGTCTGCTGCGAAAACGACGTGCAGTTTCTGGGGCTGATTGCAAAGGGCGGCGAGCTGGACCAATACGAAAATCGGGACTGGATTGAAGTCACTGCCAAAATGGCAGTGGAAGACCACAAGGCCTATCAGGGCAAAGGTCCCGTGATGCACATCCTCTCCCTGGCCCCCTGCGAAAAGCCGGGCCAGGAAGTGGTCACTTTCTAATACTATTTGTAATATTTCTGCGGTATACTCCCGTTTGTTTTACAAAATGGCACTTTATCTACAAAGGAGCTGATTCCTTGAAGAGGGCCACTCCCCTTCCCGGAACCCGCCTGAACCTGCCGCTGACCCTGTTGGCGGCGGTGGGACTTGCGGGCCTGATCACGCTGCTGGCCCTGTGGTGCCAGCCCAACGCCCTGCGAAGCGTGGCGCGGATCTTTTTGAATAAGCCCGTCCTCATCGTGCTCAACACCCTGCCGGTGGGGCTGCTGCTGCTGGGCTTTGCCTGCCTTTTCCGCAATGTGTTTTTCGGTGCGGCCCTGACCAATCTGCTGGTGTGCGGCTTTTCCATCGCCAACCGGATCAAGATCGAGGTGCGGGACGAACCGGTATTTCCCCGGGATCTGGCTCTTTTGAAAGAGGTGTTCAGCGCCGTTGGAAATTACGACATCCACTACCCGGTAAAGGCCATCGTCCTGACCGTGCTGGTCACGGCGGCACTGGCGGCGCTGGGGTTTATGATCGGCTGCCGGCCCTTTCCGCTGGAAAGGCTGCGGGGCTGGCGGGGCAGTCTGCTGGGAGCGGCGGCCAGCTTTGGGGCCCTGGCGCTGGCCACCGTCACTCTGCTTGGCTCCGCCGGCCTGTACGACTCCCTCGGCGCCTCAAACCCCTATCACCTGTCCACCGTGTTCAACGAGAACGGGTTTCCCTACAACTTTTTCCACCAGTTTACCACCTTTCTGGTAGACAGGCCGGAGGGCTTCAGCCGGTCTGAGGCGGCGGCCTGGGAGACCGGGAACCGGCCCGGCCAGGGAGCGGATGTCCACCTTATCATGATTATGGACGAGGCCTTTTCCGACATTACCGACACGCCTATGTTTACCTATGGGCCGGAGGAGGACCCGCTGTCCAATCTCCACGCCCTGCAAAGCGATCCCCACGCCTTTTCCGGACGGCTGGTGGTGCCGGGGTTTGCCGGCGGCACCGCCAACACGGAGTTCGACGTACTGACAGGTATGCAGACAAACGCCCTCTCCGCCACCACCACCTCCGCCATGCGGGTGGTAAACCGAAATCTGGACAGCGTATTGCGGGTTTTTGCTGACGACGGCTACCAAACCTCTTTTTTCCATCCCGGGGACGACTGGTTTTACAACCGGGAAAACGTCTACCGCTGGCTGGGCGCGGGAGAGACAGTGTTTGTTGACGAGATGGCGGACCCGGAGTACAAGGGCCGCTGGGTGACAGACGGATTTCTGGCCCGTTTTATCGAGGAGAAGTTTGAGGAGGCCGTTGCAAACGGGCAGCGGCTGTGTAATTACACCACCACCATTCAAAATCACATGTCCTACACCGCCGACAAGTACGGCGACGGCTACGATTTTCCGCCCCTGCAGGCCTCGCCCGGACTCTCGGAGGAGGTGGAGACCATGCTGGCAGTGTACGCCGAGGGCGTGCGGGACGCCGACGCCATGCTGGGCCGGCTGGCCGATTACTTCTCCCGGACGGATGAACCGGTGGTGCTGGCCTTTTTCGGCGACCACCTGCCCTATCTGGGAGATAACCAGCTGGGCTACCGGCAGCTGGGGCTGGACGTGCTGCCGGGCCCGGACGGCCAGGAAAACCTGGCCGCCTACGAGACGCCCTATGTGGTCTGGGCCAACGGCGCGGCGGCAGCCGCGCTGGACTGGGACAGGGCCGTGGCGGCGCTGGAGCTGCCGGAGGACGGGCGGCTCTCCGCCTGTTTTCTGGGCGCGGCGCTGCTGGAGCTTACGGGCCGGGGCAAAGAGACCCCCTGGTTTACTTTTTTAAACGCGCTGCGGCGCCAGGTCCCCGTGGTGCAAAAAACCGCCCTGCTCTCGCGGGAGGGTACGTCGCTGACCGCAGAGCCCGGCACAAAACTGGCGGCGGATCTCGCCAAGTGGCGGCGGTGGAGCTATTACAAGCTGCAGTATAAGGATGTGGGGTGATGGGCAGCAGGCAAATCGCCCTCAGCGGCGTCTTCTCCGCACTGGCAGTGGTGTTTTTAATGCTGGGCGGCGTGATTCCCGGAGCCACCTTCTGCGCCCCTGTGCTGGCCATGGCCGCCCTGCTGCCGGTGCTGGAGGAATGCGGCCCCAGAGCCGCCGGAGGGGCCTGGCTGGCGGGGGCCATTCTGGCCCTGATTTTGGACCCGGACCGGGAGGCCGCCATGGTCTATCTGTGCTTTGGCTGGTACCCGCTGCTGCGGCCCCGCATCGCCCGGGTCCCCTCCCGTCTGCTGCGGCTGGCGGCGAAGCTGGCGGTATGCAACTGCGCAGGGGCGCTGCTGTACGGTTTTTTGCTGCGGCTTATGGGGCTGCCGGAGGCGCTGGAGAGCGCCTCCGGGTGGCTGGCCGCTGTGACTCTGGTGACGGCAAACATAACATTTTTACTGGTGGATCTGGCCTTGGGCCGGTTGACACTGCTGTGGCATCACAGACTGCGGCGGCGGTTTTTCAGGGGCCGCAGGCAATAGGCTCAATTTAAAAGGGCAGAATAAAAGGCCACAAAGCACGGGATGCGAAAATCGCTCCGCGCTTTGCGGCCTTTCTGTATGGATCAACAGGCCGGACACCCATTCCGGCAGGTCCAGTGGTCCAGCACACACCGCACAATCCCTTCGGCTGAGATCTCCGGGGCCGTCAGAAACGGGGCGGAGCTCCGCGCCGCCAACGCCTCGGCGCTGACCGGACCGATACAGACCGCCGCGGCGCCTTTCGGAAGGGCCCCGTACTGCTGAAAGTAGGCCTTAACCCCTCCGGCGCTGGCAAAAATCAGGTAATCGGCGAATTCCGGCGACTCCACCGGTGAGAACACCGCGTCATACAGGTCAAAATCCCGGACGGGGATCTGATGGTCCTCCAGTATACGGGCCAGGGCGCCGTCGCTGGAGGCGGAGCGGAACAACAACACCTCTTCTCCGCTGCCCACCGTTTGGCACAGCGCCTGGGCCAGGGCGGCCCCGGTGGCCGTTTCCGGACACAGGTCTGCAAGCACCCCATGGCGTTCCAGCGCGCTGCCGGTGGCCTTGCCGATTACGGCAAACTTACAGCCACCCAGCCGCCGCAGATCGATACGGGCCTCCTGCAGCCACTGGAAAAAGCACCGCACGCCGTTAGCGCTGGTGAGCACCACCCACCGCCCATGCCCTGCGCACAGCTCTTCCGGCAGAAAGTCCAGAGGAAGCCGCCGCACCTGGGCCGCCATGGTCCGAACCGTTGCGGCGCCAAGGGCATGAAAGCTTTTCTCCAGTTTTTCCAGAAAGACCGGCGTGCCCACCAGGCCTACCCGCACCGAATCCAGGGGACGTCTCACCGTCGGCGTCATATCCAGCGCGGCCACCGCCCCCACAACCGTGATTGCCGGAGCCTGCACGCCGGCTTCCCGGGCCTTTTGCGCAATGTCTGCCAGCGTACCCCGCACTGTGGCTCTGTGGGGGGCGTTTCCACCGGAGACCACCGCCGCCGGGGTATCCGGGGCCTTTCCGGCTTCGATCAACCGCCGGGCAATCCCGGGAAGGCCGGTGAGACCCATCAGGAAAACCAGCGTCCCCTGCAGCGCGGCCAGTGTCTCCAGGGATTCCGGCAGCACATCTCCTGACGCATTGGTGTGCCCGGTGATCACATGGAAGCTGCGGCTCACCTCACGATGGGTCACGGGGATACCCGCCGCTGCCGGAATGGCGATGGCAGAGGAGATTCCGGGAACCTCCGCATAGGGAACCCCGGCCTCCCGGAGCGCGAGGATCTCCTCGCCGCCCCGGCCAAAGACAAAGGGATCGCCGCCCTTGAGGCGCACCACGGTTTTTCCGGCTCGGGCCAGTCGAACCAGCAATGCGTTGATCTCGTTTTGGGGCGTTGCGTGATGTCCGCATCGCTTACCTGCCGGATAGCGCTCCGCCCGAGGGGCCTCATCCAGCAGTGCCGGGTCGATCAGGGCGTCGTAAACCACCGCGTCGCAGCTGCCCAACAGCTCCAGGCCCTGCAGCGTCATCCACTCTTTGCCGCCGCATCCGGCCCCCACCAGATAGACGCGGCCCACCTCTTTATTCATGCTCTGCTGCTGCCTCCTCTAACAGTTGTTCCAATTCTGTCTCTGTCAATCCCCGGCCCGCCGCCATACAGCGGTCAAACAGGGCTGCGAAAACCGGGGCCCGCCGCCGGGCCGGCAGCCGCCGCTTTACCGTCTCCCGGCTTTTTGAGAGCCAGTCCAATATTTCCTCCAGATCTGTGGACCCGCCGGGAGGAAAAAGCGATTCGATGCGCTCTTTGAAAAACAGGGCCGCCGAAGGGCTGGCTCCCCCTGTGGAGATACCGATGGAAAGCCTGCCCCGCCGGACCACTGCCGGAAAGCTGCATGTGCAGGCGTCCTGACCGCCGGAAGTATTCACCAGAATATGGCGGTCCCGGCAGAGGCCGGCGATACCCCGGTTCAGCTCCCGGTCATTGGTCGCCGCGATTACCAGCAGCTGCTCCGCAAGGTCCTCCGGCTGGAATTCCCGGCGGAGCAGGCGCAGCTTCCCCTCCTGCTCCATTTCGGCAAATACAGGCAGGATGTCGGGCGCCACCACCGTCAGCCGGGGGCCGCAGGGCAAAAGCACCCTCGCCTTGCGCAGCGCCACGGTCCCGGCGCCTACAAGCAGGCAGGGGGCGTCCTCCAGCGTTACAAACAGCGGAAAATCACCCATAGTCGGTCTCCTCACGTCACTCACAAAAATACTGCCAGCCACCGCTGGCCTCTACCCGGCACACCTTCACACCGAAGGCCCTGTCCAGAACACCTTGCCGGAACACCTCCTCCGGCGAAGCCGCCAGCAAAAGCCGGCCCTCCGCCAGCACCGCCACCCGGTGGGCGGTGCGCATGGAGAGGCACAGCTCGTGGCTGACCAGCCCCACCGCCCGGCCGGTCTTCGCCAGGGCACGGGCAGTGCGCATAACCTCCAGCTGATGGCGAATGTCCAGCCAGGTGGTGGGCTCGTCCATCAAAATGGTCTCCGTCTCCTGGGCCAGGGCCATTGCCAGATAAATCTTCTGCCGCTGCCCGCCGCTAAGCTCCGCCATGGGCCGGTTTGCCAGCTCCAGCCCCCCGGCGCTTTGCAGTGCGCGGTCCACGGCCTCATAATCCCCCTTCCGATAGCGGCGGGGAAAGGAAAGATACGGGAACCGCCCGTGGAGCACCATTCGCCTGGCAACGATGTTGGGGATGGCATGGCTCTGGGCCATATAGGCCGCCCTCCGGGCAATCTCACCGCCGGAGAGATCGGAGATGGGCCGGCCGTCGTAGAGGACCTGGCCCGACAGGGGGGGGATCAGTCCCAGCATGGTTTTCAGCAGGGTGCTTTTCCCGCACCCGTTGGGCCCCAGCAGCACCGTGACACACCCCCTGGGAAATATCAGATCTACATCCTCTAAAAGGGGGGTTCCGTGGTAGCCCACGGCCAAACGTTTCAATTCAATCACAGCTGCCGCCCTCTTTTCCGAATCAGCAGCCACAAAAAGAAGGGGCTGCCCACAAAGGACAAGACGATTCCCACCGGGAGCTCAAAGGGTGCGAAAATCAGGCGGGCCGCGATGTCACAGAGCGTCAGCAGCGCCGCTCCGCCCAGGGCGGAGCCGAGAATCAGGCTGCGGCTCTCGCTGCCGATCAGCCTGCGGACCATATGCGGCACGATGAGCCCCACAAACCCCAAAAGACCGGAAAAACTCACCGCCGCTCCGGCCAGTGCCGCCGCCAGCGCCAGCGTGGCCACCCGCATCCGGCCCACCGAAAGCCCCAGGCTCTGGGCGGTGTCCGAGCCCAGGGTCAGTATATCCAGCTCATTAGACAGCAGCAGCGCGGCCCCCAGGCAAAATAAGATTACCCACATGGCCGGAGCTACCGCCTCCATGGTGACATTGGCAAGGCCCCCGATGCGAAAGTCGGAATAGCCTGTCAGCGCATCGGGAAAAAGCGTGACGACGGTGTCTGTCCCTGCGCCGAACATGCCGGAAATGGCCACGCCGGCCAGCACCAATACAATGCGGGAGGAGCCGGCCCGTTCCGCGATCAAAAGCACCACCATCACACAGGCAAACGCCCCTATAAAGGCCGCCAGAGGCGACAGCTTCACCGCCAGACCCGCAGGCAGAAGCGCACCGCAGGCCGCCACGAAAAAACCCGCGCCGGAATTCACACCGATGATATTGGGTGCGGCCAGCGGATTCGCCATCACCGTTTGGATGATCGCGCCGGAGGTGGCCAGCGCCGCGCCCGCCAGCAAGCAGCCCAGGGTTCGGGGAAGCCGGACGAAGAGCAGGATACCAGCGGCGGCGCTGTCCCGTCCTCCCCCCAGCAGCACCCGTACAAGCGCCTCCGGGCCCACCGTAACTGCGCCCAGGCAGAGACTTGCCGCCCCTGCAAACAGCGCCACCACCGCCGCTGCCAGCAGGCGCAGGGGAACGCTCCGGCCCTCAGCCGCCATAGAGGATCTCTGCCAGACCCGCGTAGGCCTCGCCCCAGCGGGCATTGGGCTTCACATTATACAGGGCCTGATCCATGTAGTAGACCTCTCCGGTCTTCACCGCGGTCAGCTGCTGCCAGGCCGGATTGGAGAGAAGCGTTTTCTCCAGAGTGTTTCGGACCTTTTCCTGGTCGCTGCCCTGCATAACGATGAAGATTTTATCCGGGTCGGCGGCCAGGATCACCTCCATGGACAGCTCCTCCAGCAGGGAATCCTCACGGTCTGCAATATTGACGGCGCCAAGGTCTACCAGCATCTCTCCAAGAACGCTGCCCTTGCTGTTTTTTACCTTGCAGCTGCTGCCGGTAGCCCGGACATACAGCACCGAGGCGGCCTCCTGCCCCTGAGCGCGGGCGCGGGATTCCTCCACCAGGGTCAAAACCGATGTGCCGTAGAGAGCAAAGTTTTCCGGTTTTCCGGTAATCTGCGTGCAGATATCCAGCATGCCCAGATAATCCTCCAGACTGCTGATGTCAAAATAGGCCACCGGGATCCCCGCCTTTTCAAATGTGGGCAGCAGGCTGACTGCGGCCTCTGTTTTGGCGCTGGCCAGCACAAAATCCGGCTGGACCGACAGCAGGATCTCCGCGTTGGGTTCCTTTACGGCGCCAAGGCTCAAAACATTCTCAGAAAGGCCCAGATCAAACTGTGTCCATGTATCGTCTCCGGCGGCGACAATGGTCTCTTTTCCCCCTGCCAGGCACCACACATCCGCAAAACTGCCGATCATAGCCGCCACCCGCTGAGGCTGAACGGCCACTGTCACCTCCCGGCCCAGAGCATCGGTGAAGACAATTTCTGCCGCCTCGGCAGACGCCTCCTGAGATGGTGCATCTGCCGGGCCGGATGTGGCCGTACAGGCAGTCAGCCCACAGGCCAGAACCAGTGCAAGGATCCCGCCCGTATACCGCTTTGTGCTCAACATCACTTTTATCTCCTTTTCCTGAAAATGAAGTCCGGATATCCGGCCAGACCGCTCCGCCCCACCCGCATGCCGCCGCCAACGCCCTGTTTTCCGGCGGCTGTCTGGCCGTATTGATGCAAAAAGGGAAAGCTGCTCCCATTTCCGGTGCGGCTTTCCCACAATAATCCACAAAAACCATGCCCAACCGCAGGATATCCCGCAATTGAACATTTCATCCGGTATGCTGGACTGCCTTTATCGGAAGCAGGATACAGCAAAACTTCAAGCAGGTTTCCTGGCTTACGGATCGCCGCCTGTATACGGCCTTCTCATGCCGGAGGCACAATGGCATTTTCGTATACGGCTTCCCGTCTATACAGTGACCGAATCGCCTGGGACTCTCACCCAAGTTCCCTTTTCCCGCCGCGGCGGGCACTTGAAGTTCCCCTCTTTTTATGTACCGAAATCATACCAAATTCGCCAGTCGTTGTCAATCCCTTTTCGCCGCCGCGATTTTACGGGTAATACGCCTCCGCCTCTTTTCTTTTGCTCCGCAGGCGGCAAAAGAGGGCCGCCGCGATCCCCGCCTGAACCAGCAGCAAAAGATAATAGACCCAGGCCGCCTCAAAAAGTCCGCCGTATACCGAGACGAACACTGCGTACAGCACAACGCAGAGGGCGGAAAGCGGACCATAGTCATTCCCGGCGCTCACCGCAATGGCAAGCGCGGTAAGCACCGCCGCTCCACAGCGAACGGCAAGGGTTGTATAGACCCACGCGGCCCGGTCCTTGAGAAAGCCGGCCGCCAGAGCCCATGCCACCAAATACAGGTAACTGCAGACCGCACCGGGAATGGTGGAACTGCCGCCGCCGAAAAAGAGCGGACCGACATTGGCGGCCACCGCCGCAGCAAACAGCACAGCCGCCGCTATAAACAGCACAGCCTCCCACCATCTCCAGTCATTTACTCTGATTGAAAGGCGCATTCTCCACCTCCTTCAGCGGTCTCCGGCGGGTGAAAGCGGCTCCACACCGCCTCCGCCGCCGCCCGGGGCACTATTGCCGCCAACGCGTCCACATCCGCCTGCCGGATTGCCCGGATAGAGCCAAAGTGCTTTCGCAGCGCGTCCTGCCGCTTGGGTCCCACACCGGGGATGCCGTCCAGCGCGGAGCGCATGGCGCTTTTTTTATGGCTCTCGTGGTGGAAGGTGATGGCAAAGCGGTGGGTCTCCTCCTGGATCTGGCCGATAAGGGAAAACACCGCCTGGTTGCCCACAATGCCGATCTCCCGGCCCTCCGGCGTTATCAGGGCGCGGGTGCGGTGGCGGTCGTCCTTCACCATGCCGAAGATGGGCACGGTGACGCCAAACTCCCTGGCAACAGACAGCGCCGCCTGGGCGTGGGTCTCGCCGCCGTCAATCAAAAACACGTCCGGCAGGGGCAGGAACTTTTCATCCCCGTCCGCCGCCCGCTGCAGCCGCCGGCGCAGCACCTCCCGCATGGAGGCATAGTCGTCCGGATGGCCCCCCTTCAGCTCCCTGATGTGAAACCGTCGGTAGGCGCTTTTGAGGGGCCGGGTACCGCTGTAAACCACCATGGAAGCCACGATGTCGCTCTTTCCGGTGTTGGAGATGTCGAAAGACTCCATCCGCCCCGGCGGGGAGGGCAGGTCCAGCATCTTTTGCAGCAGCTCCAGGGTGTGGGCCACCCGCTCCTCCGCGGTGGTGGCCCGCTCCGCCTCCTCCGCGGCATTCCGCTGGGCCATCGCCCGCAGCTCCGCCTTCTCCCCCCGCAGGGGGACATGGGCCCAGACCTTGTGCCCCGCCCGTTTGGTGAGCACGGCCGAGAGATTCTCGCAGTCTTCCGCCGCGGCCATGGGCAGCAGGATCTCGTGGGGCAAAACCGCCCGGGGCAGATAGTACTGGGCCGTCAGGGCGGAGAGCATCTCCGCCTCATCCTCTTCAATGGGCGCGGTGAAAAGTTCCGTCTCCCGGCCCGCCAGATTGCCCTCCTCCATGTGGAGCACGGCATAACAGCACTTGCCCGCTCCCCGGTATAATCCCCAGATATCCGTATCTGCGCAGAGTCCGGCGATCACCGTCTGCTTTTTGCCCAGGGCCTGAATGGCGTTGATGCGGTCCCGCAGCAGGGCCGCCCGCTCAAACCGCAGCGCCTCCGCCTCCGCCTCCATCTCAGCGGTCATCTCCCTCAGCAGCTGCCTGGCCTTACCCTCCAGCATCAGCGACGCCTGCCCGACACGGCGGCGGTACTCCTCCGCCGTCATCTCCCGGCGGCAAAACCCGTCGCACCGGCCCATGTGGAAATTCAGACAGGGCCGCTCCGCCCCGATATCCCGGGGAAATTTTTTGTTGCACACAGGCAGGCGCAGGGCGGAGAGCACCGCGTCCAGCGCCTGGCGGGTCTCAAACCGGCCGCCGAAGGGCCCGAAGTACCGTGCCCCGTCATCGGCCCACTTGTGCACCATGGTAAAGCGGGGATATGCCTCTTTGGAAAGGCGCACAAAGGGATACCCCTTGTCGTCCTTTAAAAGGATGTTGTAGCGGGGCATATGGCGCTTGATGAGGGAGTTTTCCAGCACCAGCGCTTCAAACTCACTGGCGACAAAAATCGTGTCAAACCGGTCCACCTGGGATACCATCTGTCTCGTCTTCACAGTGTGGGAGGCGCTCTCCTGAAAGTACTGGCTCACCCGGTTTTTTAATTTTTTGGCCTTGCCCACATAGATGACCTTGCCGGTTTTGTCCATCATCAGATAGACGCCGGGACGCAGGGGCAGGTCGTTTGCCTTTGCCTTCAATTCCTCTTTTGTCACTGTGGGCCCCCTTTCTGCCGCAGAAAAAAAATCGCGGCCCCGCGCTTACGCAGAGCCGCCTTAAAGACCGTATTATTCGCCAAAATTGTCGTTAACCAGCTCCACCAGCGTGCCGACGGCTTCCTTTTCGTCGGAGCCGTCCGCGATCAGGGTGACGGTGGTCCCCTTTACGATGCCCAAGGACAAAACGCCCAGCAGGCTCTTGGCATTGACACGGCGATCCTCCTTCTCCACCCAGATGCCGCTTTTGAATTCATTGGCTTTCTGAATAAAGAACGTGGCGGGCCGGGCATGCAGACCGACTTCGTTATTAACAGTGATCTCCTGTGTATACATGATACAGCTCTCCTTTTCTATATCAAAATCAGAGTGAGATTGGTGCAGGTTAAATTCTATTTACATCATAACTGGTTTTTCCCATCCCGTCAACGGTATTTTTCACAAACATTTCAGAAAATATTGTTTTTCGGAAATTGTTTTTTAGTAGTTTATACCACTTTCGCCCCCTTTTATACCTGAGAATGCTTTTTTTGCCCCAAATATTCCATTTTGGGGCACTTATTGGAATTTCCACCATCTTACAGTTGACCGGCCGGCAAAAGCGCCGGCAGCACCATACGATTTTTCCAGAAATTGCCACGATTTGCCGCCGCATTTTCGGCAACAATAGCTTTGGTTGACAGCTCGGAGCTTTGAGCCTGCCAACCGCGCGTGGGTTCGTTGGGTATCGCGCTTCAACTACCCGCGCAAAGGAGGACTAGAAGTTGAAAAGGAATTTTGCGCTCCTGCTGACCTCCCTGCTGCTGGTGTTTTCTCTGACCGCCTGCGGTAAAGACCAGCAGCAACCCGGCGACGCCAACAACGGCGGCGCCGTGACCGATGAAAACGGCGGCGTGACCGGCGGCGACACCGCCAACGGCAGTACGTCCGCCAATGGCGGCACCGCTGGAAGCGTAACCGGTAACGGCAGCGCCGCCGGAAGCGCCGGCAATACCCTGGCAAACGGCGCCAACGATGTTCTGAACGATGCCCGCAACGCGGCCCGTGATGTGGGCGACGCCATTACCGGAAGAACCACCGGCACCACCACCTATGACCGGATGGTGGAAAACGGACGCGTTTTCTAAAAAACCGTCTGTTATTTCTCTCCTGGCATATAACAGCGTCTTGAATCCGTTTACGGTTCAAGGCGCTGTTTCTTTCCCCTTTTCTTTTCTCCCCGCTTCCTGTATAATAGCAGTATCTTTTTGAAAGGTCGGTCGAATTCATGCCCCAGGTATTTTCCATGCAGGCCATTGCCCATATCCAAAGCGGCTTTCCCTCGAAATTCGGTGTTCCCCGACAAAGCGGCCTGGTAGACGCCCTGGAAGCCACTTTGATCTTTGAACCGGAATTCCGAAACGACAGCGCCCTGCGGGGGCTGGAGGGATTTTCTCACCTGTGGCTGGTGTGGGTGTTTCACCAGGCGGTCCGGCCCACATGGTCCCCCACGGTACGGCCGCCCCGGCTGGGGGGCAACCGGCGCGTGGGGGTGTTCGCTACGCGGTCCCCTTTTCGGCCCAATCCCATCGCCCTCTCCGCTGTGAGACTGGCGGGTATTGAGCACACAGTCCAATGGGGAACCGTTTTGAAGATCCGGGGCGCGGATCTGGTGGACGGCACCCCGGTTCTGGATATCAAGCCCTACCTCCCTTATGCCGACTGCATCCCGGGCGCCCTGGGCGGTTTTGCCGCCGTCCCGGCCGAAGAGGCGCTTGAGGTCGTCATTCCGCCCGGCCTGTGGGAGCGGGTCCCCCCCGCACACCGGGAGGCACTGCGGGGCGTGCTGGCCCAGGACCCGCGGCCCCACTACCAGAACGACCCCCAGCGGATCTACGGATTTTTCTTTGCGGGGCTGGAGGTACGCTTTACCGTGGAAAACGGCGTGCTGACGGTGCGGGATATCGCCAATGCCCCCCCGGACCGCAACAGGGCCTGACCCCGGACTACGTTTTTGCCTGGATCTGGGCGCCGCACTTGGGGCAGGTGATGACGATTTTTCCCTTTCCCACCGGTACACGGCAGATGGTCTTGCAGTTCTTGCAGGTAAAATATCTGTGGTCCTTATCCGCATGGCGGGCCCTTGCCCCCTGCCGGCGGCTCTTAAGCCGCCAGACAAAGTTCACCCACTTCTGGTTTTCCGCCTGGCGCTTATAACGGTTTTTGGAGAGTATTCGAAAAAGGACGAGGAGCAGCAGCACAAGGCCTGCGCCATTAAAAATCTGAGCGGGAAGCCTCATTTTCAGTGCTGCGCCAAAAATGAACTCCAGCCCGAAGAGGATGATATATCCCCATACCATCGCCTGGCACAGCTGATCCGCGCCGTTGCGCCCATACATAAACCGGGCCAGCGCGCCGGTCATTCTCCGGAAAATGCCCATATTCCCGAACCCCTTTCCGGCGTTCTGCCGCCGTTCCATGTCTTTGTCTGTATTCTACTCGCAATTTTCCCATCCGACAACTGTTTGGCGGCGAAATTTACAAAATAGTCATTTCTTTTCCCCGCCCGGTATGGTATATTTACTAATTGTCAAAAAAACAAAATAAAGGAAGTGCGACAAAACTATGGCAAAACGGCAATTCAAGGCGGAGTCCAAGCGATTGTTGGATCTGATGATCAACTCCATCTACACCCACAAAGAAATTTTCCTGCGGGAGATTATCTCCAACGCCAGCGACGCCTGCGACAAGCTCTGTTATCTGGCCCTCACCGACGACAGCGTAGGCCTGAACCGCAAGGACTTTAAGATCGATGTGGCCGTGGACAGGGACGGCCGCCTGCTCACCGTGTCTGACAACGGCATCGGCATGGATAAGGAGGACCTGGAGAACAATCTGGGTGTCATCGCCTCCTCCGGCTCCTATAAGTTTAAGCAGGAAATGGGTGACGACGCCAAGGACACCGACGTTATCGGCCAGTTTGGCGTGGGCTTTTACTCCGCCTTCATGGTGGCGGACCACATCACGGTGGTAACGCGGAAATACGGCGAAGAGACCGCGTATATGTGGCAGTCCTCCGGCGCGGACGGATACTCCATCACCGAGTGTGAAAAAGAGACTGTGGGCACCGACATTATCATGCACATCAAGCCCGACACCGACGATGAGAAATACGGCGAATTTCTGGAGTCCTGGCGGCTGCAGGAGCTGGTGCGGAAGTACTCCGACTATATCCGCTTCCCCATCCGCATGGAGGTCAGCAAGACCCGCAAAAAGGAGGACTCCCCCGACGATAAGCCGGAGTATGAGACCTATACCGAGATAGACACTCTGAACTCCATGGTGCCCATCTGGCAGCGGCGCAAATCCGGCGTGAAGCCGGAGGAGTACAACAAATTCTACCGGGACAAATTCCACGATTATGCCGATCCCCAGCGGGTCATCGCAGTGTCCGCCGAGGGTGCGGTGACCTATAAGGCGCTGCTGTTTATCCCCGGCGCCACACCCTATGACTACTACACCAAGGAGTTTGAAAAGGGCCTGCAGCTCTACTCCAACGGCGTTTTGATCATGGACAAGTGCGCGGACCTGCTGCCTGAGCACTTCCGGTTTATCCGGGGCGTGGTGGACTCTCCGGACCTCTCTCTGAACATCTCCCGGGAGTTGCTGCAGCACGACCGGCAGCTGAAGGTCATTGCCGGAAACCTGGAAAAGAAGATCAAAAGCGAGCTTGCAAAAATGCAGAAGGAAAGCCGGGAGGACTATGAAAAATTCTGGAAGAATTTTGGCCGCCAGCTGAAATACGGCGTGGTAAACGAGTATGGCCGGCACAAGGACCTGCTGCAGGACCTGCTGCTGTTCCACTCCTCCACAGAGAAAAAGCCCGTTACCCTGGCGGAATACGCAGGCCGGATGAAGGAGGAGCAGAAATACATTTACTATGCCGCCGGCAGCAGCCTGGACAAGCTGGACAGGCTCCCCCAAACGGAGCTGCTGCGGGACAGCGGAACAGAGATCCTGTACTTCACCGAGGAGGTAGACGAATTCTGCGCCCAGACGCTTCATGCCTATCAGGAGAAGGAATTCCGCTCTGTGCTGGACCAGGAGATTGAGGAGGGGGCCGAAAAGCGGGCCGAAGAGGCCGCCTCTGCCCATAAAGCCGTGTTCGACTTTGTAAAGGAAACCCTGGGCGGCGCTGTGAAAGAGGTAAAGGCCAGCGCCCGGTTGAAGTCCCATCCCGTGTGCCTCACCGCCGGAGAGGGGCTGAGCTTTGAGATGGAGAAATACTTCCAGGCCGTCCAGCCGGACGCCGCCCTCAAAGCCGACCGCATTCTGGAGCTGAATGTGGAGCACGCCGCTTTCCAGGCCCTGGAGGCCGCCGTGGAGGCCGACCCGGAGAAGGCGAAGAAGTACGCCACCCTTCTGTACGGCCAGGCCCTGCTGATCGCGGGCCTGCCGCTGGAGGACCCCTCCGGCTACACAGACCTGGTCTGTGAGCTGATGACGTGATGTGCCATATTGTGAAAAAACCGGGCTGCCGCAGAACAAACTCTGCGGCAGCCCTTTGCCCTTTTCTCATTCAGCTGCATGCCCCTCCAGCGCCAGCAGGCGGCGGGCGGCGTCCAGATCCTCCGTATTTGCCCACTGATAGCGATACGGACCCAATATACTCATACACAGCGCCCGGGTACCGGCGTCATAGGCGGTTTTAAAGGCCGGCGTACCGTCCGCCAGGGTCTGTGTGCCGTCATACCAGCACAAGGCCGTCAAAACAGCCATCAGGGGATCCCTCAAATTCAGCTCCGGCGCTGACAGGTCCTCCCGCAGAGGAGAGACGGCAACCACGGCGTCGTAAAAGCGGGCAGTCTCCCCCAGGCAGAGGGGCGCCTTTGAAAACAGGGGCTCCGAGGCCTCAAAGCTCTGCTCCGACAAACCGGCATCCAGGGGGAAGATATCGATCTCCCCACCGGCGGCCGCCTGAAGCAGCTGGTCAAAATGCTCATACACCGCCACATGGGACAGGTCCGTCAGGGTGTTTCCCTCATAATTGTCC
>CATNDT010000057.1 GCA_950097035.1 uncultured Oscillibacter sp. | reverse complement strand
CAGCTTACGGTTCAGGATCTTATCCAGCTCCAAAACCTGCTCCAGCAGGCGGCGGTTGCTGCCCACCTGGGCCGCCAGAGGCCCTTCCGCCTCATTCTCCGCCGCCGCTCCGTTCAACAGCCGGGAGAGTCTTTCCGCCTTTTCCGGCGGCAGGGCCTCCCCCTGCTCCTTCAGGGCACGCTGGCAAAGCTGAAGCTTTTTCACCGGCTCCTCCCGCATGGCCACCAGCATTTGAATGGTGACATGGTCGTCCCGGTCTATGGCCTCTGCCAGCTGGCGGGAGATATCCATCACCTCACTTAACAGATTGTAAATCCGTTTTGTCTGCACATGGGCATCCATCAAAACCGACGCATCCACTCTGATCCCTACTTTCCGGATTCCCCATTTTTCTGGGCCGTGCGGAAGGCGTCCCGCAGCTCGCCCACCATGGATTTTACATGGGCCAGCGGTTCGCTCCTGCGGCCGATCTTCACCCGGCCCAGCTCATAGGTGAAATACTCATAGAGCTGCGCCAGATTGGTGCTGATGGGGTATTGCTTATCCAACGTCTGATCCAGATACGCGATAATGTCAATCCCCCGCTGGATGGAGGCCTCAAACACAGGCCAATTCTCTTTTTCGATAGCAAGCTCCGCCTGGGTCAGCCGCTTGACCAGCTCGTCATACAGCAAAAGCAGCAGCTCGCCCTGAGTCATTGTGTTGATGCTCTGCTCCTTATATTGTTGGAAGCCTCGCATTTCCATGTTCTGTGGCACTCCTTATCCAATAACTTCCCATCAGCCGCCCATCAATCCGGCCAGTGTGGAGCTCTGGGAGTTCATCTGGGCAATCAGCTGCTCCAGCTTGGAGAACTGGGTGGTATAATAGTCCACCTGATTCGACATCTTATCCTGCCACTTATCGATCTCTTCGTCAATGCTGTCAAGCTGCTGCTGAATCAGGTTGTTGTACATGGTGCTGGCCGCCAGGGGATGGCCGGCCTTGTTCACCAAAACGCCCTTGGTGCCGGTGGAGAGATTGACGCCGGTGGTCTTGCCGTAGAGATCCAGAGGCTCTTTCAGCGCCTGCAAAAAGCCCTTGCTGGAAGCGCCAACTTCCGTGTTCTTGGTGAAAATCTCCGTCACCCGGTCAGGATCGGTCTCCAGCGTGGCGCGAAGCTTGTTTTCGTCAAAGGCCAGCGTGGTCAGCCCGTTGGAATAATTGATGGTAATGCCGGCCGCTTTCAGATCCGCGCCGTCCTGCCCCGTCATGGAGACGGCGGAGGTGAGGCGGCTGTAGAGAGAGGAGAGGTCCTGGTCGCCAAAGAGGATGCCGGCCTTGGCCTTTTCCTCCCAGGCGGTGATGGCGCTCTCCGACATGCCGGCCTTGTCATCGTCGGTCAGGGGCTCATAATAAGAGCCGCTACTGCGCTGCATGGGCAGCGTGGAGTAGGCGTTTTTGATCTCCGTGACCATGGCGTTGTAGTCTTCCACCATAGACTTGATGGCGTCCACAATTTTATCAGCGTCGGCGCTGGAGGAGAACGTCACAGCCTCGGAGGTGGGGTCAAGCTCATCCGTGAAGTTCCCGTCGGCATCCTTTTTATAGCCGAATTCGCCCTTGAGCGTAAAGGTCATGCCGTCCATCTCCACGGTGTTGGAGCTGCGGACCAGATCCATGGTCTTTCCGTTAATGGTGGCGCTGAAAATAGCGTCCTGCCCTTTTGTGAAGCTGCCGGATGCATCGCCGAACAGGGCATCCAGACCGTTGCCAAAATCGATCTTGCCCGCCATACCGGTCTCCTTGGCGGTAAAGGTGAACTCGTTGGTGGTTTTGGAATAGCTGACGTTGACGCCGGCCTCCTTGTTGCCGTTGATCTTGCTCATCACCTCGCTCAGGGTCGTGTCCTTGGTGAATCTGCCGATCTCCACGCCGTTGACCTTAAAGGAGTAGAGTCTGTCTTCGCCGGTGCCAATGCCCTCCACGCCCAGCAGCTCTCCCTGCTCATTCGTGCCCAGAAGATCTGCCAGGGTTTTGCTGGTGTCAAAGCTGCTGTTCAGGGTCTTGTCGCTGTTGGTGATGCCCATGGCCGCCGCCTTGTCGGAGGTAACGGAGAAGTTGGAGCCCACCTGCTGTGCGGTAAACTGGAGCTTGATGTTGCCGTCCTGGCTCGCATTCTCCACTTTCAGCTTGCTGACCTGATTTCCGTTTTTATCCGTCACCGTACCAAAGGCGTCGTCGATCTTCTGCTGCAGCGCCTCAATATATTTGTCCGGGTCCGTCTCTCCGGCCTCGGGCATCTGGATTTTCTTGGTCACACCGTCCAGCGTGATGCTCATCGTGGCATGGCTGAGATACTCGCCGGTGTTGACCTGGCTTTTCAGCTGGGCGCCATCCTTGACCTTCATGCTGATGACTTTGTTATCGGAGTCTTTACCGGTATTGATATCCATTGTATCTTTGATCTTGCCGGTGACATCGCTGATATAGGCGGAGTTTCCGCCCTTGCTTTCAAACGTGATCGTGCCGTCTTCCACCTTGGCCTTGAGCATGGTGCTGGCCTTTACGGAGGTTCCGCTGCTGGTGGTAATCGTCTGGTTCGCCAGCTGCTTGTTGATCTCCGCCGCCATGTCCTCGGGGCTGTCAAACACCTGCAGCTCATCAAAGTTCACCGTGAGATAGGAGCGGGCGTCGGAGCCGCCGTAGGCAATGGTCATCTCGCCGGAAACGGTGCTGACATCCCGCATCTCGCTCAAATTAAAGGAGCCATCGGCCGTGACCTGGGTGAAGCCGTCCACCGTGGTGTTCACGCCGGTCCGGTTGCCCACCGCGCCGCCGCCAATGCGGTAAGTGGCGGCCTGGGCCAGCTGCTTTACGGAGTTGATCTGGATGTTGCTGCTGGTCTTGCCGGTGGCGGAGACCTTGGAGGCGTTGGCCCCCTGGGCCACCGTCTTCATCGCCTGATTAAAAAAGCTGGCGGACATCAGATTTGTGGAAGACTGATAGTCGGCATATTTGCTGGTGAATCCCGCCATTTTGGTTACAATGCTGCGATATGCCTCCTGCTGCCACTCCACCTTTGTGCGTTTCTGGGAGAGGGAAGTGATCTTGGTCTTATAGGCGGATACCGCATTTTCGATGAGCTGCTCCGTATCCATGCCGCTGGCAAGACCGGAAATCACATTTCTGGTGCCGTAAATACTGGTTGCGCTGGAACTGCTGCTGGTGCTGCTGATAGAAGCCATTGTATTCCACTCCTTTCATAAATCGGGACAAGACCCGGCCGGCTTTCGTATGGGAGAATCCGGCAGGCCATCAGATAAAGATTTTTTTGATTCCTCTATGTTTTTTTATCGACATATAGTATAATAAAAATAAGAGGTCCGCACAGAGTTTTTATAGTAAGGGGGAAAAACCTTTGACGCAAATCATTACTGTCACAAATCAAAAGGGAGGCGTGGGAAAGACCACCGTCGTCTCCGCCCTGGTCTGCGGCCTGCGCCAGCGGGGCGCGCGGGTACTGGGCGTGGACCTGGACCCGCAGGGCAATCTTGGGTTCACGCTTGGCCTGGATATTGGGGACGGTTACACCGTGTACGACGTATTAAAAGGCAACTGCGCCATTGAGCAGGCCATTGTCCACACGGAATACGGCGACGTCCTCTCCTCAGATATCATGCTCTCCACCGCGGAGGTGGAATTTACCGCACCCCGGCGGGAATTCATGCTCTCCCAGCAGCTGGACGCCGTAAAAGACAACTACGACTTCATCATCATCGACACGCCGCCGGCGCTGAACATCCTGACCATCAACGCCTATGTGGCCTCCACCGGCCTCATCGTCCCCATGGAGGCGGAGGTCTTGAGCCTGGTGGGCGTCTCTCAGATTCAGGACACCATTGAAACCGTCCGCAACTCCTTTAATCCCAATCTGAAGGTCCTGGGCATTTTGCTGAACAAATACAACTTTCGCCTCACCCTCTCCCGGGATATTCTGGATCTGGCGGAGAGCGTGGCGGAGCAGCTGGACAGCCAGGTGTTTCCGGTCAAGATCCGCCGGAGCGTCAGCGTAGCCATGGCCCCGGCCCACGGGCAAAGCGTTTTGAGTTTCCGTCCGGACTCCAAGTCCGCCCTGGACCTGCAGAAAATCGTCAGCGCCGTGGCAGGGGACAGGTTCCCCCTGCGGAAAAAGCGCTGAAATCCCACAACACTTCCATATAAACACATGCAGAGTTTCATGTAAAGGAGATACGTTATGGCCTCGAATAAAGATTCCAAAACCAGCAAAACCGCCCATGTGATGAACCTGCTCAGCAAAAACAGAAATGCAGAACCGGCCGCCGAACCCCCTGCGGCAGCACCGCAGCAGGGGGAGACCGCCCGGCCTGCCGAACAGCCCGCGGCCCAGCCGGCTGCACCGGCGCCCACCGCGCCCATTCCCCCCATCATCTCCTCTATCAACGCCGACGCCGCCGTATCATCGCAGATCAAAGACGCGCTGGAAGCCTCGCTTGGCCAGGCGGAACCCGCCCGGCCTGCCGCCGCGCCGGCTGCACCGGCTCAGCCGCCCGCACCCCCGGCTGAGGTATCTGCATCCCCGGCAGAGCCGCCCGCGCCTCCGGCGGAGGTACCTGCACCCGCGCCTCCGGCTGCGCCGAAGCCCCCGGTCCCCCAGGCAGAAGCGCCCGCCCCCGCCGCTGTTTCGCAGCCGGAGCCCGCGCCCGCCGCAGCGGAGCCCCCCGCTTATATCAATGTAATGCAGGTGCTGGTGGAGGAGAAGGCCGAGAAGTACATGCGCCTTTCCGGAATGTGCTGCTGTGACACCTGCATGGTGGATGTCAAGGCCTATGCCCTGAACCATCTCCCCCCCAAGTATGTGGTCATGTCCAAGGGCGAGATGATCCCCAAGCTCACCTTCTATGAGATGCAGCATAACAGCGACATCACCGCCCAGCTGATGCAGGCATGCCGGGTGGTATCCGCCGCTCCTCATCACCTGCGGTAAGCCTTTTGAAAAAGACCCGGCGCCTGAAGCGCCGGGTCTTTTGTCATTGCGGCTGTTCGGCTTCGGTCTCCTGCTTGGGCGAGTCGTTGCTCAGCTGCTCCCACAGGAAGTTGACATCCTCCACACAGGTGAAATAGATATTGGTAATTACCTGACTGGGGATCCCCAGCTCTTCAGACAGGGCGGTAATGGCGTTCCAGTTGGCCGCCTCATAGCTTAGCAGCAGCTCATAGAGCTTGCCGCAGCGCCCCTCCTTGCGGAGCAGGGCGGCTTTGATCTCCTCCGCCACCGGCACCTCTTCCAAAATCTCCTCCAGCGGCGCGTCTACCAAATAGTTCAACGTGGAAAACATACCCATGAGATATGCCTCAGACTGGGAGATGGGCATATCCCCTGCGTGCTTCATCAGCTCACTGCAAAAATTGGCCCGCAGGAAGGAGAGCTTCAAAAACTCCTCCGCGCCGCTGTTGCTGCTGCTGTCGCTCTCGTCCATATTGCTGGCCCCCAGCAGGTAGACCCACTGCTTCAGCTGCCGCAATCCCAGCGTCACAACGGCCTGGTGGATGGTAGTGGCGCGCTGGCGCATGGCAAAGTAGGCGGAGTTTGCCACCTTTAAAAGGTCAAAGGTCAAGCTGGCGTCCATGGAGATCAACTGCTCGATCTCGTCCACATCCGGTTCGTCCTTGGTCACGGCCACCATCAGCCGGAAAAAGCTGCTCTGCAAAAAGGCACTGCCGTGGACCACCGTGGTCATCCTGTCCGCCACATAGGGACCCTCCAGACCGTCCGCCTTCATCGACACCGCCAGCTGATAGGTGTTCTCATTGTCGATATTGGTGACAATGCACTTTTTGCTCATGCTGTGGGCGATCTCAATGGTATTCCTCAGGGCGGCGCCCACGGTGGTTTTGGCGTTGATCTTGATATAGTCAATGCTGTCCATCAGCGTGAGATACCGGGGCGCAAACTCAAACTCGTTGACCGCGATCTTATACCCCTCTTTTGCAAACTGGTTTACAAACCGCATGGAGAGGGGGTGGATAATTACGCTGTCGTCAATCTGAATGACCAGGTCAGACTTGTCGAAGAGTCTGGGGGTCTTCTTCATCAAAAGCGACGTTGTAAAGGTCATGAAGTTCAGCGTGCCCTTCAGCGCCTTGGTGCTGTTCTGCGTCAGAAAGCTGTAGATGGTATCCGCCGAGGCATAATCGTTGCCGGCACCTTCCATGTTAAATGCCTGGTTTTCGCCGTGGTAAAGAATCTCATAGCCCAAAATTTTACCGCCGCTGTCTTTGATGGGCTGTCTTACAATAAATTTATTTCCCATAAGGTTCGCCTGCCGTTACTGGGCCTTAGCCGCCAACAGATGGTCAATGACCCGCACGAGATGGCCGATCTCGGGCTTGCTCATCTGCTCGTCCGCCCCCAACTCCTTGCCTTTTTTCCGCATCTCATCTGTAATCAGAGAGGAGAAAATAATCAGAGGGATGTGCTTAAAATCCTTGTCGTCCTTAATGAGCTTGGTCAGCCGGTGGCCGTCCATTTGGGGCATCTCAATATCTGTGATGACCACAGAGGCCAGATCGTCCAGATCCTCGTTGCCCCGCAGTTCGTTCAGGAAGTTCCACAGCTCCTGGCCGTCCGGGAACATTCTGGTTTTCACATAACCGGACTTGTGCAGCGCCTCCTCGATCATCTTGCTCAGCAAAATGGAGTCCTCCGCCACCAAAACACTTGCGTCACTGCGCTCCCGGTGCCCCAGCTGGTCGATTTCGGACATCTGGATCGTGGTCTCCGGCGCGATCTCCGCCACGATTTTCTCAAAATCCAAAATGGTGACCAGATCCTCGCCACACTGGGCAATGCCGGTGGCTACGCCCTCATTGCCGCCAGACACGGTCTTATCCGGCTTCTGAATGTCTTTCCAGGAGATGCGGCTGATCCCCACCACCGTGTGAACCCGGAAGGCTATGTTCATCTTGTTGAAATTGGTGACGATAAACAGGTCCTTGGGCCCCTTCTCTCCCGGCGCATCCAGAAGGTATCTGGGCAGGTCCACCACCGTGATTACAAGGTCCCGGGGCTTGAAAATACCCTCCACCGCCGGATGGGCATGGGGCATGTGCTTAACCGGGGCGGAGACAATAATCTCCTTTACCTTCGCCACATTGATGCCGTAAAGACAGTCGTTGATAGTGAACTGCATGACCTCAATTTCGTTCGTGCCGGACTCCAGCAGAATGCCCCTCTTATCCTCTTCCAACATATTCCCAACACTCCTTCCAGGTTGTATTTTTTAAAAAATGTACTCCGGCCGGCCATAACAGCGAACGCAGCCCAAGCCGGTAGATACGTCAAACAGGAGCGTTCGGGCCACAGATCCGCCCACGTCCTCCTTCAGAAGGGTAATCCCCTCCCGTTTCAGCGTGTTATGTACGCTTTCGATGTTTCTCTGTCCGATATTGCCCAGAGATCCGCCGCTGACCTCAAACATCTTGGCGCCTCCGGCAATCTTCGCCGTGATACGGCTGCGGGAGGCGCCCTTGGCCTCCATCATTTTCAGGGTCTCCCGAATTCCTGTGTCGGCATACTTCATTGTATTCTTGCGGCCCGGCTCCAGGTTCAGCGGCAGCATGATATGGATCAGCGCCCCCAGCTTGATTTTCTGATCATAGAGACAGATCCCAATACAAGACCCCAGTGCATAGGTCACCAGCATTCCACTGTCCTTTGCCATTTTCATATCCGCAATGCCAATTGTAATCTTACTCTCCACTACTTACGCCCAGCTTCCTCAGTAAAAAGTTCAGAGACCGGATATCCGGTGATAACAACAGCTTGCAGGGAATCATTTGATTGTTGCAGATAAAGTCCCCGCTGATGGTCATAATATAGTCGGACTGGCCGCCGTATTCCGCCATGGGCACCGCCATGATGGCGCCTTGCATATCCACGGTAAACGCAGGCACCGTCAGCTCGATGTCGATGCCGGCCAGACCGCTCAGTGCGTTAATGAAGGTGGAAATCATGATATTGCCCACCTCTATCAGCGCGGATCCCTCCAGCTCCTGGAGCTCGGAATAGTCCTGTACATTCTTACCCAGCATGCTCTCCAGCACCAGATTGACAAACTCCAGCTGCTGCACGGAGAGCATGATGCCGCTGATCTGCCCGCTCATACCCACCAGCACGCCGGCGGTAATCTCCTCCGGGCCGCCAATCCACTCAATGGCCTCGTTATAGCCCATAATCCGCACTTCCGGCATCTGGATGCGCACCGGCTTTCCAATCAGCTGGGACAAGGAGTTGGCCGCGTTCCCGGTGCCGATACTGCCGATCTCCTTCAGCGTATCCAGCTCCAGGGAAGACAGCTCGTCATAATTTTTAATGATCATAAGACGCCTCACTCTCAGTTGCTTAAACTGTTAATGGTCGTCTCAATCTCATCTGAGGTCATAACCATTTTCAGTGCCATACCATAGGCCCGCTGGGCCTCAATCACCTTGCTGAACTCCTCGGCCAGATCCGCGTTGGACTGCTCCAGCATACCGCTGATGGCCTTCCCGTCGCTGTTCCGGATGCCGCCGTTTTTATCCACCGCCAGAAAGCGGGTGTCGTTGATATGCTCCATGCCGTTGTAGTTGATGTAATCAAACACCCCCACCGGCTGCTCCTCGTCCCGGGCCGCCGGGTCTATCTCGATCATGCCGCCGTTCTGGCTCAACACAAACCGCCCGTCGTTGTCCGAGAGATAATAGATCTTCTCCATAACAGGCACGCCGTTCTCGTCCAGCTCCCCGGTGGCCCGCTCCAGTTCAGACATGACAAAGGCCCCGTTCCGCGTCAGGGAGATCTCGCCGGTGGACAGGTCCGCCAGGGCGAAAAATCCCTCGCCGGCAATGGCATAGTCCTGGCTCCGCTCGGTACTGATCAAAGATCCGCTGCTGAAATTCGTGTCTGTGGTCCAAAGCGCCGTACCCACGCCGGAGGGCAGCATCTCATTGTCGATTCCGCGGATATTGTCGTACATCAGGGCCGTGAAACGGGGCTTTTCCGCCTTAAAGGCATACGTATTGACATTTGCAATGTTGTTGCTGTGGACGGTAAGGCGCTTTAACTGCTGGTGCGCTCCTACCGCGCCTATGAAAAAGGATTGATTCATGTCTATGCGGCCTCCTTCATCACATTATTTCATCTCAGCGCCCTACACCATCCGCGCCACATCGCTGGCGGTTCTGGTCATCAGGTCGTTGTAGATCTTGCTGATCTGGGCGGCGCTTTGCAGCGCCCGCTGATAGGTAATCATCTCCGTCATCTGTTTGACCATGTCGGAGTTGGACCGCTCAATAAACTTGTGCCAAATCTCAAAGGTCTGTGCCGGCTGGGCGCCCTCTCCGGTGAAAAGACCCATGGCATTGTGGGTCAGCTCGTTGTTGTCCGGAAACGTGTAGACCCCAAGCCTGCCGATGAGGCCGCCCTCATTGTAGTAAATCAGCCCCTGGGCATTGACGTTGATTTTATCCGTACCCAGGTAGATGGGCTGCCCTTCCGGGTCCAGCACCTGCCCGTAGCCCGGCAGGCACAGATACCCCTCGTCATTTAAAGAGAAGTTACCCATACGGGTGTAGGCAATTTCGCCGTCCGCGTTTTGAACCGCGAAAAAACCGTCTCCGTTGATGGCAAAATCCAGCGGCTGTCCCGTCTCCTCCGGTACACCCTGGCTGTAGTCTGTGTAAATCTCGCTGGGGGCCCGAATGTAACTCTGCCGGCCGATCTCCTCGCCCGTGTTGTAGATATTGCCCACCCGGCTGTACATCACATCGTCAAAGGTGGTGGCCGTATACCGCTGCTGCTTGTAGCCCGCCGTGGAGACATTTACCATGTTGTTGCCGATGACATTCAGGTTCTGCTGGTGGGTCAGCATTGCGGAGGTCAAGTTGTAAAAGCCTTTATACATACCCGCTATCCCTTCTTCCTCCTGGTCTTGGGCGCCTCTTCGCCGCCGTTCATATACGCTTCCATATAGCTTTTGAGCTTTTGAATGGCCCTGGTGTGGATCTGGGAGATTCGGGGCTCACTCAGCTCCATCACCTGGGCAATCTCCTTCAGGTGCAGGTTTTTTTCATAGTAGAGAGAGAGAACAATCTGTTCGTTTTTACGCAGCGTAGCGATTCCCGCCGCCAAAGCCCGCTGCATCTCCCGCTCCTGCAAAACAGCTTCAGGCTGGCTCTGCATATCGCTGGAGGGTACCTCCAGCTGATAGCCGTCCTCCCGGGTGTCCATCAGCATATCCAGCGAGAGGATGTTGCTCAAGGCCACATTGGCGGCGTCCTTTTGATAGCGCTCCGTCGTCACGCCCAGGCGGTCCGCAATTTCCACATCTGTGGGATACCTCCCCAGATCCGTGGACAGCTCAGACACGGCCAAATCGATTTCTCTTGCCCGCTGGCGGACATTTCGGGGCATCCAGTCCTGCTTCCGGGCCAGGTCGATCACCATGCCCCGAATGCGCTTGGAGACGTAGGTCTCAAACTTTACGCCCTTATCCGGGTCGTATTTGTCAACGGCCCACAGCAGCGTTAAAATCCCCTCGTTGATAATATCTTCAATCTGGGCAAAGCTGCTGTAAACGCCCCGAATCTGCATGGCCGCGCTTTTGATCAGCCCCTCATACCGCAGCACCAGGGGCCACTTCAGCTCCTCATTGCCCGTCTCTTTATACAGCCGCAGCAGGTCCTGCGTTTCCAGTTTCTCAATCTCCCGCTCGGTATACTGCCGGGCGGCGGCTGCGGTCTCACTCATGTCCCCACCGCCCTTCTCTCGCGCACAGACTGCTCCAGGGTGATGTTGCCCAGGGCCTGAATCTGCACGTTGCTGGTGATCTCATTAAAGGAGAGCACATAGACGTTGGGGTAAAACTGCGTGATCATCTTGCTGAAATAGCCGCGGATCACCTGGCTTACCAGGATGACCGGCGTTTGGGAAAGGTCGTTGAATTTGCGGATCTGTTCCGCCAGCTGGCCTACGATCTGCTGCATCAGATCCGGGCCCATGGCCAGGTACACACCCTGCTCGTTGCGGGTGAGAGAGGAGATAATCTTCTTCTCCACCTCCGCGTCCAGCGTGACCACCCGCAGCTGTCCATCCTCGCAGAAGCGGCGTGTGATGGTGCGGGCCAGCGCACCGCGAACCAGCTCTGTGGCGGCGTCGATATCCCGGCCCTGACTTAGGGCATCCACCAGGGTCTCCACAATGATTCCCAGGTCCTTGATGGGCACGCCCTCCCGCAGGAGGTTTCGCAGCACCTTTTCCAGCGTGGCGTAGGAGACGATGTTGGGGATGGCCTCTTCCACCAGTTCCGGCTCGCTGCGCTTCAGGTTTTCCACCAGCTGCATGGTCTCCGCCCGGTTCAGCAGCTCATGGGCATATTTCTTAATGGTCTCTGACAGATGTGTCAGCATGACCGACAGCGGATCAATCACGTTGTAGCCGTAAATCTCCGCCATCTCCTTGTTCTCCGGCAGAATCCACCGGGAGGGGATGCCGTAGGCCGGCTCAATGGTCTCAATGCCGTCCAGCTCGCCCAAGGGGTTGGCCGGCTCCAGGGCCAGGTAGTAATCCACCAGAATCTCACCCCGGGCAACCTCCTCGCCGCGGATACGGATGACATATTGGTTTGTTCCCAGGGACGAGGCGTCGTGCAGCCGAATCGAGGGGAATACAAAGCCCATATCCTGGGCATATTGCCGCCGGAAAATCACGATGCGGCTGATGAGCTTGCCGCCGTGGCTCTCGTCCACCATGGGAATGAGGCTGTAGCCAAACTCCATCTCCACCGGCTCCACGGACAGCAGGGAGTAGACATTGTTGATATCCTTGTAGTAATCTGTTTCGCTGGGTGGCGCGGCCTCCAGTTCGGTCTCCGCGCTCTGCACGGCGGCCGCCTCCTGCATCCGCTCTTGTTCCATGCGGCGGCTGATAAAATATCCGCCGCCAAGCAAGGCTCCGCCGCCCACAGCCAGCGCGATGTGGGGCGTGTTGGGGATAACCGCCAAAAACAACAGGATCACGCCGGTGGTCATAATGGCCCGGGGCTGTGCCTTGAACTGCTTGATCACATCCTTGTTCAGGCTGCCCTCAGACACCGACCGGGTGACGATCATGCCGGTGGCGGTGGAGATCATCAGCGCGGGGAGCTGGGAGACCAGGCCGTCGCCGATGGTAACGATGGAATAGCGCTGCAAAACATCGGCGAACTGTCCGCCGTTCATGACGATGCCGATGATTACGCCGCCGATAAAGTTCAGCAGGGTGATGATCAGAGACATCACCGCGTCGCCCTTGACGATCTTGGTGGCGCCGTCCATAGCGCCGTAGAAGTCGGCCTCTTTCTGAATCTTATGCCGCCGCTCCTTTGCCTCCTGCTCGTTGATAAGGCCTGAGGAGAGGTCGGCGTCAATCGCCATCTGCTTGCCGGGCATCGCGTCCAGCGTAAAGCGGGCGGCCACCTCGGCCACGCGCTCGGCGCCTTTGGTGATAACAATAAACTGCACCAATACGATAATCAGGAAAATCAGCACGCCGATGACAATATTGCCGCCGGTGATCAGATTGCCAAAATTCTGGATGACCGTGCCGGCATAGCCGTCCTTGAGGATCATCCGGGTACTGGAGACGTTCAGTCCCAATCGGAACAGCGTCGTCACCAGCAGCAGCGAGGGGAAGATGGAAAATTCCAGCGCCTCTGAGATGTTCATGGTGATCATCAGGATCATGATGGAGAGGCCGATGTTGATGATCAGCAAAAAGTCCAGCAGCTGAGTGGGCAGCGGGATAATCAAAAACAAAACGATGATTACGACGCCAAGGGATATTGCATTGTTCAGAATCCGCTTCATGCGCCGGTCACCTCCCGCCCCGTATGTTCCTTTCCGCCTTCGCCGGACCGTCTGCGGCCCGGCGTCTTCGCCCCAGGCGAAGCGGCACCGTTATTTTACCAGTTGTTTATTTTCATTCAGCCGGAAGATATAGACCAGCACCTCCGCCACCGCTCCGTAGAGCTCCGGCGGGATCTCCTGGTTCAGCTCCGTAGCCGCGTAGAGCGAGCGGGCCAGCGGCACGTTTTCAATCACCGCCACCTGGTGCTCCTCCGCCGTTTTCACGATCCGCAGGGCGAGCTCATCCTGGCCTTTGGCCAAAACGATGGGCGCGTTGTCCTGCTCCGGCTTATAGCGCAGCGCCACCGCAAAGTGGGTGGGGTTTCGGATTACAACATCGGCTCCGGGCACCTGCTGCATCATGCGGCTCTGGGCCCTGCGGCGCTGCATCTCCTTGATCTTCCCCTTGATCTGGGGGTCGCCTTCCGTCTGCTTATATTCTTCTTTAATTTCCTGCTTGCTCATTTTCAGCTGCCGCTCATAGTCCCACCACTCGTACATATAGTCCAGCGAGGCCAGAGCGACAAAGGCAATGACAATGCGTATAATCATGGTCTTTCCCACGTCGAACAGGTGCGCGCAGGCCGCCGAGAGATCTGAATAGAGATATTTATAGCTCTCATCCAGCATCCCTTTCAAGCTGAAATAGACGATCACCATCAACAACGTGATTTTTATAATCCCCTTCAGCGCATTGATCACGCTCTTCAGGGAAAACAGGCGCTTTATGCCCTGCAATGGGCTGATACGGCTGAACTTGGGCCGCAGCAGCTCTCCGCTGACCAACAGCCGCGTTTGGGCGAAGGTAGCGATGATGGCACAGGTGGCCGTCACCAGCGTAATGGGCAGCACGGTCCTTACCAGCAGCATCACTCCCTGCTGTTCCAGCTCCATCACCTGGTCCCCTATGGCAAGCGTATCGCCCACAGCCCGCAGGCACAGCGTCATATACCCCGCCATCTGATCCACGATCCGTCCGGCCAGCAGCCAGAGGGCCGCACAGGAACCCATCAGCGTCGTCACCGCCACCGCGTCCTGACTTAGGAATACGTTACCTTTCTTTCGCTCGTCCCTTCGCTTTTTTGGTGTTGCTTTTTCGGTTTTAGAACCTTCGGCCACCGGTCATCCCCCCTTAGGCCCATCCGTTTGGCGTCTATGATCCGGCAAGCTCTAAAACCGCCGCCATACTGTTTAACATGGTGCGCTCCGCCTCCAGCAGAAATTCGCTGAAGGGAGCGGTCAACAGCAGCAGCAGTGTCAGGCCAATCAGCACTTTCAGCTCGATATTGATGGAGAACACATTGATCTGTGGGATGACCTTCATCAAAACGCCCATACCCAGCTGGCCGATCAGCTCCGCCGCCAGCACCGGCATACAGAGCTTTATGGCCAGCAGCGTGCACTCCAAAAACAGCTCCAGCAGGGCATTGACAATATCTGTTCCCAAATGGACGCCGCCAAAGGAGACAATCTCCTGGGAGGTGAGCATAATCCGCAGCAGGGTGTGATGCCCGTTGCCCGCAAAAAACAGCAGCGTCATCAACGTGTTGAGGAACATGCCGCTCACCGTCACATTGGCCTGGGAGCTTGCGTCATAGATCTGGTTCATGGTCATGCCCATCTGCATATCAATGGCATGACCCGCCAGCTGGGGAATATAGAAGAAAAAACTCATCACCAGCCCCAGCAAATATCCCAAAACCAGCTCCAGCAAAATCGAATATGCAAATTCAATGATGCTGGTTGGGATGCGCACACCCTGTCCGGTGGTGGAAAAAACAAACACGGACAGGACCAAAATAAAACCGCTGCGAAAAAAATTGTTGATATTCTGCCGCCCCAGCACAGGGTTAAACAGCACAAATCCGCTCATGCGGGCTGTGATATAGATAAAAAGCGTCAGTTCAGCCCAATCAATCATATATCAGGCCCCCGCTACGAGGCAATCAGGGCAAAGATCTGCCTGGTGTATTCCTGCAAAGACTCCAGCATCCACCCGCCGCCAATCAAAAGCACGGCCACAATGACCGACACCTTTAAAATAAAACCAATGGTCTGCTCGTGGATCTGTGTCACAGCCTGAAAAATAGCCACTACCACGCCCACCAGCATACTGAGTATCAGCATCGGGCCGCCCAGCTTAATTACCAGACTCACGGCGTCCCGCATCAGATCCGATACTGCCGTCGCGTCCATCTTTCAGACCTCCTCCCGCTAATGGACTCCCTGTACCAAACTTGAAAACAGAAGCTCCCACCCGTTTAAGGAGACAAACAGCAGCAGCTTAAACGGCGCGGAGATCATGGACGGGGGCAGCATAATCATACCCATGGACATCAGTGTGCAGGAGACCACGATGTCGATCAGCATAAAGGGGATATACAACAGCAGTCCAATGGTAAAAGCCCGCTGCAGCTCCGTGGTCATAAACGACGGCACGATGATCCGCATCGGCAGCTCCATAGCCGCCTCGTCGGTAATCGTATCCGGCGTGTCCACATGGGCCAGGTCGCAAAACATCCGCAAGGTATTCTCCCGAGTGTTGCGGAGCATAAAATTTTTCAGCGGAACAGAGGCCCGGGCCAGAAACTCCTCCTGGTCGATCTCCTCCGCCACATAGGGCTCATAGGCCTCTGTGCGGATCTGCTCAAAAGTGGGCGCCATGGTAAAATAGGTCAGGATAATCGCCAAACCGATCAGCACGATGTTGGGCGGCGTGGACTGGGTACCCATGGCCGTGCGCAAAAAGGAAAAGGAGATGACATATCTGGCAAAGGACGTCATCATCACCAGAAGCGACGGCAAAAGCGAGATCATCGTGGTCAGAAACAGGATCTGCAGCACCTGCACACTGTCGCCGTTGATATTGATCAGTCCCTCTGGTATCACTGGTTCACCTCCGCCCTTTCTGGCGCAAAACCGTATGCAGCGCCTCACGGAAGCTGGGCGTCTCTGTCTTCTCCGCCGCTTCCGCCTGCTTCCGCCAGGCGGCGGCCTCCTCCGCCGTGAATTCCGCCAGCATAGAGATGCCGGCAGCGGTGATCCCCAGCAGGAAATATCTCTCCCCGACCCGGACCACCGCCAATTTCTGGTCCCGCCCCAGCGCCATTTGAGATAGGATCTCCAGCCCGCTCCCCGCTTTCAGAGGACCGATGCCGCCAAGGCCGCCCCGCCCCACCACATATCGGGTAAACCAATATGCAAGGCCAATGATGAAAACAACGCTGACAACCATCCACAGCAGGGAGGCGGCGGCACGATCTTCCAACATCCCGATCAGGGCTCGCCCAGAATGTTGGTCACGGTCTTCAGCACACGGTCGGGCTTAAAGGGCTTTACAATAAAGTCCTTGGCGCCGGAACGCACGGCGTCCATAACCATGCTCTCCTGACCCATAGCGGAGCACATCACCACATTGGCGCCACTGTCCTTGGCACGGATGGCCTTCAGTGCCTCCAGACCGTCCATATTCGGCATCGTGATATCCATAATCACCAGGTCGGGGCCGATCTCGCCAAATTTCTCCACCGCATCCGCGCCGTCCACAGCTTCAAACAGCTCAGTATACCCGTTTTTGCTCAAGGTGTCCTTGATCATCTTCCGCATAAAAGCGGCGTCGTCAACCAGCAAAATCTTTTTAGCCATTCTTGTTTCCATCCTTTTCAATCATAGTAGTTTACATATTTTCAGGCATTATCCCCGTGCCTGTTTACTTCTTTTTGGGAATTTCAATGCCAGGACTCTGCACAATCTCCGTCACCCGGACGCCGAAATTGTCGTCAATGACCACCACATCGCCCCGGGCAATACACTTGCCGTTTACAAACAGGTCCACCTGGTCGCCGGCCAGCTTATCCAGCACCACCAGAGATCCCTTGGAAAATGCCAGAATATCCTGCACCTTTCGCTGCGTGCGCCCAATTTCCACCGACACCTGCAGCGGCACTTCCATAATGAGGTCCAGATTTTGCGCCTGTTCCTTCCCCAGCACTTCCGTCACATCCATCTCCTCCATGGAAACCGGTTTGGTGTTGATAACCTTGGGGTCCGGTTTCGTTGCCGCCGGAACCGGCGGCTGGGGCGGATAGGGATACGGATAGTACATAGGCGGATAACCCATCCCCTGGGGCGGGACCTGCGGATAGGGCGGCATCTGCATGGGCGGCTGCTGTGCAGCGGGAGCGGCGGCTGCCTGTGCAGCCGGCGCAGGC
>CATNDT010000056.1 GCA_950097035.1 uncultured Oscillibacter sp. | reverse complement strand
CGGCCAGCATGGCAAAGCCGGTCTGGCGGCAGGCCATCACGTCGGAGTGGTCGCCGAAGATGTTCAGCGCATGGCTGGACACGGTGCGGGCGGAGACGTGGAATACACAGGGCAGCAGCTCGCCGGCGATCTTATACATATTGGGGATCATCAGCAGCAGACCCTGAGACGCGGTGTAGGTGGTGGTCATTGCACCGGCCGCGAGAGAGCCGTGGACAGTGCCGGAGGCGCCGGCCTCAGACTGCATTTCGCAGACCTTAACGGTGGTGCCGAAGATGTTTTTCTGACCGGCGGCCGCCCATTGGTCCACCAGGTCCGCCATGGGAGAGGACGGGGTGATCGGATAGATACCCGCCACTTCGGTAAACGCATAGCTGACATACGCAGCCGCGTTGTTACCGTCCATGGACTTGAACTTTCTTGCCATAAACACTTACCTCCTATTAAATGCGCTGCCCTGCGGCAGCAAGCTTGCTGAAACACGAAAACCGGATACTCTCCCCCCGAATTCTCATGCGTCGCTATTATATCACAGTCAATTGTCGCTGTAAACCGAAAGGGTGTTATTTTTTTCGTACATAAATTTGATTTCTGCGGATGGGACAAAACCGGTCCCGCTTTTTTGGCACTTTTTGAAAAAGTGGTTTTCCCGAAGAGCGGTTTATGGTATAGTCATAGAGGAATATCAAAAAAATTGGGCGGGAGGCGGTGCTTTTATGGTGGTGAGCGTGCGTTCGCTGGGGCTGAACGGGATCACCGGGTATGAGGTCAGCGCGGAGTGCTTTCTCTCCGGCGGTCTGCCGGCCTTTGAGGTGGTGGGCCTGCCGGACGCCGCCGTGCGGGAGGCCCGTGAGCGGGTTCGGGCGGCGGTGAAAAACTGCGGCGCCAGGTTTCCGGTGAGCCGCATCACCGTGAATCTTGCGCCGGCGGACCGGAAAAAGGGCGGCACAGTCTACGACCTGCCCATCTTCGTGGGGATTCTGGCCGCCGCCGGCGACCTTCCGCCCCTGCCGGCGGATGCGGCGTTTATCGGGGAGCTGTCCCTTACCGGGGCGGTGCGGGGCGTGACCGGTGTGCTGCCCATGGCCATGAAGGCCCGGGAGATCGGGATTCGCCAGCTGTTTGTGCCGGCGGAAAACGCCGCCGAGGCAACGCTGGCCGGCGGCCTCACGGTCTACGGTGTGCCGGACGTAAGGGCGCTGGCCGCCCATCTGCGGGGGGAGAGCCCCCTCTCCCCCGCGCCGGTCTGGACGCCCCGGGCGGTGGAGGAGCGCCTTTTGGACCTGCGGGACGTGATGGGACAGGAAAACGTAAAGCGGGCGCTGGAGATCGCCGCCGCCGGGGGGCACAACCTGCTGCTTATCGGCTCTCCCGGCGCGGGCAAGTCCATGCTGGCAAAGCGGCTGCCCTCCATCCTGCCGGACCTTAGCCGGGCGGAGGCGCTGGAGAGCTCCGGCATCTGGTCGGTGGCGGGTATGGCGAACGCCAGGCGCCCCCTGCTGACGCGCCGCCCCTTCCGTTCGCCCCATCACACCACCTCCGCCGCCGCGCTGGCGGGCGGGGGCCCCAATCTGCGGCCCGGGGAGATCTCCCTGGCCCACAACGGCGTGCTGTTTCTGGATGAGCTGCCGGAATTTCACCGGGACGTGCTGGAGGCGCTGCGCCAGCCCCTGGAGGACGGGGAGGTCACCGTGGCCCGGGCAGGCGGCACGCTGCACCTTCCGGCCCGGTTTCAGCTGGTGTGCGCCATGAATCCCTGCCGCTGCGGCTGGAGGGGGCACTCCTCGGGGCGCTGCACCTGCTCAGACCGGGAGGTGGCCAAATATGTGGAGAAGATCTCCGGCCCCCTGCTGGACCGCATCGATCTGCACGTAAGCGTCCCCTCGGTGGAGTATGAGGCCCTGCGCCGGCGGGAGACGCCGGAGCCCTCGGCTGCGGTAAAGGCCCGGGCGGAGGCGGCCAGGGCCGTGCAGGAGCGGCGCTTTGTGAATACCGGCGTCACCTGCAACGCACAGATGTCCCCGGCTATGGTGGGGCAATTCTGCCGGCTGGACCCGGCGGGGGACGCGCTGCTGAAAGCCGCCTTTGACCGCATGGGCCTCACGGCCCGCTCCCACGACCGGGTGCTGCGGGTGGCCCGCACCATCGCGGATCTGGACGGCGAGGAGACCATTGGTCCCGCCCATCTTGCCGAGGCGATTCAATACCGGAATACGGATATTTTAAAAGGATAAAGAGGGGAAACGTGTATGAACCAGAATGAGATGCTGCTGCTGAAGCTGGGCGAGGTGGTCCTGAAGGGCCAGAACCGCCGCTCCTTTGAGGACCGGCTGGTGTCCAATGTCCGGCGGCGGCTGAAAGGCTGCGGCAGTTTTCAGGTCTATGTCCGCCAGAGCACCATCTATGCCGAGCCGGTGAACGAGCGCTGCGACATGGAGGCCGCCTATGATGCCGCCCGACAGGTGTTCGGCGTGGTGAGCGTGGCCCGGGCGGTGCCCTGTGAGAAGACCGTGCCCGCCATTGTGGACACCGCAAGGACCTACCTCGCGGAGGCCTTTGCCCAGGCAAAGAGCTTTAAGGTGGAGAGCAAGCGGGCGGACAAAACCTTTTATATGAACTCCATCCAGGTCTCCCAGGCGGTGGGCGGTGACCTGGCGGAGCTGTTTCCGGATGTGGCGGTGGATGTCCGCCGCCCGGACCTGACGGTATATGTGGAGATCCGGGAGAAGTACGCCTATGTCCACGCCTCCGCCGTGCCCGGCGCGGGCGGGCTGCCGGTGGGGATGGGCGGCCACGCCGTCAGTCTGCTCTCCGGCGGGCTGGACTCCCCGGTGTCCTCCTGGATGATGGCCCGCCGGGGGGTGGAGCTGGAGATGGTTCACTTTGTCTCCCCGCCCTACACCTCCCAACAGGCCCAGGACAAGGTGCTGGAGCTGGCCCGGCTGCTGACGGCTTACTGCGGCCGGCTGCTGGTGCACATCGTGCCCTTTACAGAGATCCAGGAGGAGATCCGCAAAAAGTGCCCGGAGGAGTATTTTACCCTTATCATGCGCCGCTTTATGATGCGCCTGGCCGAGGCTGTGGCAAAGCGGGCGGGGGCCGGGGCCCTCGTCACCGGCGAGTCTTTGGGCCAGGTGGCAAGTCAGACCATGATGGCCCTGGGCGTTACGGAGGACGTGGTGTCCATGCCGGTGCTGCGGCCCCTGATCGGTATGGATAAGGTGGAGATCATCCGCATGGCCCGGGAGATCGGCACCTATGAGACTTCCATTTTGCCCTATGAGGACTGCTGTACGGTCTTTACCCCCCGCCACCCCGCCACCCGGCCTAACCTGGAGGATGTGCGGCGGGCAGAGGAGGCACTGGATGTAGAGGCCCTGGTGGCCCGGTCCCTGGAGGGGGAGACCTGGGTGCGGGTGAAATTCTGAAAAGGGGGAGAGCGTCATGTCGCATACCGCTGAAATCATTGCCGTGGGCACGGAACTGCTTCTGGGCAACATCGCCAACACCAACGCCCAGGTCATTTCCGAAAGTCTGTCTACCCTGGGGATCAACGTGTTTTGGCACACCGTTGTGGGCGATAACCCCCGGCGGCTGAAGGAGGCGCTGGACATTGCCCGCCGCCGGGCGGATATTCTCATTACCACCGGGGGCCTGGGCCCCACCTATGACGACCTCACCAAGCAGACTATCTGCGAGGCCTTTGGGCAGAAGCTGATCCTCCACCGGGACATTCTGGAGGATATCCGGGCCTTTTACGAGGCGGCCCTCCACGTACCCATGCCGGAGAACAACACCCGGCAGGCGGAGCTTCCGGAGGGGTGCACGGTGTTTGATAACCCTGTGGGCACCGCTCCCGGCTGCGCCTTTCAGTGCGGCGGCGTCCATGTCCTGATGCTTCCCGGCCCGCCCCACGAGATGGAGACCATGCTCCGCCGCCATGCGGAGCCATATCTGCGAGAGCTCTCCCGGGAGGTCATTGTGTCCCGGGATATCATGACCTTCGGCATGGGGGAGAGCTCTGTGGACGAGCTGCTCCATGAGAGGATGGCCCACATGACCAACCCCACCCTGGCCACCTATGCAAAGCCCTATGAGGTGCGTCTCCGGGCCACGGCGAAGGCGGAGAGCGCGGAGGCGGCAGAGGCCATGCTGGCCCCCGTCTGCCAGCTGGTGCGGGACACCCTGGGGGACGTGGTGTACGGCACGGACGTGTCCGGCCTGCCTGAGGCCTGCATGCGGCTGCTGCTGGAAAGGGGCATGACCTTTGCCACCGCCGAGAGCTGCACCGGCGGCCTGGTGGCGGAGAAGATCACCGCCCTGCCGGGGGCCTCCAGGGTGTACCGGGGCGGCGTGGTGAGCTACTGGACGGACGTGAAGAGCGCCGTGCTGGGGGTTCCCCGGGAGATTCTGGATACATACGGCCCCGTGTCGGAGGAGTGTGCCCGGGCCATGGCCGAGGGTGTGCGGAACATCACAGGGGCGGACCTGGGGGTGTCCGTCACCGGCGTGGCCGGACCGGACGCCGACGAGCGGGGCGTGCCCGTGGGCATTGTGTATATCGGACTGGCCACGCCGGAGGGGACGTTTTGCCGGAAAATGGACTCCGGCAGACGGCGGCGGGACCGGATTCAGGGCATCGCCACAAACCACGCCTACGACGTGGTCCGCCGGTATCTCACAGGGCTGCCGGTTTGAGGGACGCTTCGGCTATTTTCCATAAAAAAACGAGGCTGTCCGCAGCCTCGTTTTTTATATCCGTTTCAGGAGAGCGGAATCTCCAAATCCCCCACCAGAATGGCTTCCACACCGGCGGGATCGATGAAGTTCGCAAATTCCAGGTTGAAAGCGGCCTTTCCGGTCTGGCTGCCGTCGGCATGGTCGGTGTAGCTGGAGGATGAGGAGGTACCGCCGCCGGGCGGGGTCAGGCTTTTTGCGGCGGTCTCCGTTCCGTCCCGGAAACGGAGGACGATGGAGTTCAAAAACGCGTAGTAGTTCGATCCGCTGCTGTCCAGCACGACGTTTCCCTTCATACGGATCTGAAGAGAGAGAAGGGACAGCTCCGCCTTGTAGGTGGTGCCCGCCGCCTCTGCCTTTCCGCTGCGTGTATCCACGTCAAAGGAGGGCTTGAAGGAGACCGCGGCCAGGTGGTCCGCCAGGGGCATGGCCTCTCCGTCCACCTCAATTTTCGGCGGTTCCACCAGCAGTGAGATGGGGGCGTTTAACAGCTTTGACCAAAGGGACCACTCCGCAAAATTGCACTCCAGCAGGCAGGTGAGGGTGCGGGTTTCCGGGTTAAAGCCCAGAGTGCAGGTCGACTGGCCGGAGGTGTCGCCAAAGCCAAAGGCCGACAGCGCATCTTCATAAGAGCGGTCCTGCACGTCCTCCCAGGTGATGGTCCGGCCCTTATAGAGCAGAATCCGCATGGGCGGCAGGTACTCCGCCGCGGCCAGGGCCTCCAGGTCCGTGTCCTCCGGCAGCTGGTAGTCCAGCAGGAGATACAGATTTTTCCGGTCTCCGATGGCCTGCCGCACGGTCAGCTTCACATCGCCGCAGAGGCTGATGGAATTCACATCCTGAAACAGCCCCGCCGCGCCGGGCATGTTCTGGGACGATACGCCAAACCGCTCCAAAAAGATCGGGTCCCAGTCCGTCGCCGCCATGGCGGCCCCCGCAGAGACCAGCAGTCCTGCGGCCAGCGCCGCCGCCAGCAGCATTCTCCGGCCCAGGTGCAGGCGGCTCCGCCGCCCTTTGGGCTCCGCCGCAGCCACGGCCCGCCGCAGCCGCTCCGCCTGCCCCGTCGGAACGGGAATTTGCTCCACCATAGTTAAGTACCGATTCATCGCTCCGCCTCCCACTCTTTCCGCAGGGCCTCCCGGCCCCGCTTCATCCGCATTTTTACCGCCGAGGCGGTGATGCCCAGAATTCCGGCGATTTCCTCCACGGAATACCCCTCGCCGTAGTGGAGATGGATGACAGCCCGCTGCTTTTCCGGAAGCGCCGCCACCTGCTCCCACAGACCGGTATCCGCCACCTCCGGCGCGGGCAGGGCCGCGTCCAGGGGCACGTCCCGCCGGCAGCGGCGCTTCCACTCGTCCCGGCACTGGTTGGCCGCCACCTGAAACAGCCACCGCCGCTCCTGCGCGGGGGCGTGAAACCGCGGAGCCCGGTACAGCCGCTTGCAGAACACCTCCTGCAAAACGTCCTCCGCGTCCGAGGGGTTTCCCATCTGCACCAGGCAGAACCGGTACAGTGCCGGCCCATAGGCCGCATAGGTCTTTTCAAACAGCGCCTCGTCCATCCCGGCAGTCACCCCCTTTCTCTAGTATAACGATTAAAACACAGAAACGGTCACATGACCACAAAAAAGAAAGGAGTAACCGCCCCTGTCCCCACAGTTTGCGGTTACTCCTTTTGCGTAATTAAGTTCTGGGACTGCCGGGCGTTGATGCTGCGGTATCTCCGATAGCTTTTCCACGATGTGTTCCGTCAAGAATTCCCTCATAAAAAAGTCAGGAACCGGGGTTCCGCTATCCGGCGCCAGCGCAACCATATTCTCCGGTGCGCTTTGGAGTTCAGCCTCGATTCCCAGGGCCCGGAGCATCATGCCGAAGCCGTCATTTCTGCCCCATTGCTCCCGCATATTGTGGGCGGCGGCATACTCTGGAAACCTTGCCCAGACGGCGTTCATCAGCGCGGGCCTGTCAATCAGGCTCCAGTCCCACCGGCGATTGTGCTGCACCAGCTCCAAAAGCGGGAGACAGCTGTCTGCCTCACGGAAAAAGCTGTATCCAAGGGTATTGTCAAGTCCGTATTTTCTGTCATATTCGGTAAGCTGAGAGAAGCTGAGGACCGCCTTTGAGAAGTCATCCCGGATCACATAGCACACGGCCAGAGCGGATACACACCGGTCGGTATCGATCCAGTAAACACCGTTATGGATGGTCCTGTGGCGGACAGTGTACCCCCATGGCGTCAGATTTGGCACAGGAAATGTCCCGAAATACTGCGGGCAGACTTCCATACCATAAACCGCGGCGGTGTGCAGATCTTCAAACTCCTCCAGGGGGAGTTTATTTTTTACGCAGTATCGCAGGATCTCATACTCAATGATTTGCCAGTGGTAGTCCCAGTTCTCGCGCTCAAACAGGCGGAGTTCCGGCTGTTCCGGCACCGGCTTTCCATATTGGCGAGCCTCCCTGCTGATGGGGGCGTCCTCTGTGACAATATAGAGCCAGGCATTGGTCTGGCGGTTTTTGGGCGGCGCTGTGCGCAGGTAGTAAATGCCGGGGCACTTCAGCTCCGCCCGTTCGACAGGGCCATATTCCTGTTCGATGCTGTGCAGGTTAAATGGCAGTCTTTCGGGTTCCAAGATTTCTCTGACTTTGCTCATCTGCAATTCCATTCCTTTCTCTGAAAGGTAGAATACCACGCTTCTACTTTAAAAGTCAACCTAATACGACTATAAAATCAACAAATTATAATCGCGTTAGGTTTACATGCGTGCGCTACAATAGAACAATGTAGTGAGGTGTTGATATGGGTGATGAGCAGATTTATGATTTTGGTGTCAGACTACGTCAACTTCGGGAAGAACGTGGTTTCTCAAGAGATATGTTTGCCAAGAAAATCGGAGTAAGCAAAGAAACTGTTTACCGCTATGAAAATAACTTACAAAGTCCTTCTTTGGCAAGGGCAAAGCAGATGGCGGTTCTCCTCCGCACCTCAGTGGACTATTTGGTTGGACTGGAGAGTGAATATACAATCAAACTCCCGGCATTGACAAAAGAGCAGAGAGATGTGTTAAATCTATTTCTCCGTACTTTTGTGGATAATCCTAATAAAGGTTGATTGAGATTTAGATTTTTCCCGAAGAAATACCTTTAAAATAAGATGACCAAGCTACGGGAGAGATTGAAATGGATGTAGCGGGATTGGGATACCGCATACACGAGGTCCGCAGGCAAGCTGGGATCAGCTCAGATAAATTAGCGGAGTTATGCGGTGTTGGTGCAGTTCATATCCGAAAAATAGAATCTGGCGCAAAGGTTCCCAGCATCCGGCTTTTTACACGAATTTGTAATGCATTGAAGATTTCACCGCATTATCTATTGCAGGACAGCCTGGATGTAGTAAGATTTAAGTGAGATTGTCAGAGGTTCTTTGACAATCTCATTTTCTTGGTGACTCTATTGTAACACATAATGCGGTGCAATGCCACAACTAAATATATAAACATATATATCTGTTCTGCATTTTTGATTGGAGGTTACACTATCACATAATAGAGGTGGTGTGACGCTATGCCTAGAGAGTTGAAAGACATCAACGTAGAAATTGGGGCCAGAATTAAAGAAACCCGGAAAGCACAAAAGCTGACCCGTGAACAGCTGGCGGAATTGTCCGGTTACAGTGCCAATTTCATTCAAGAAGTGGAGCGCGGCCGTTCGGGGCTATCCTCTGAATCTATCCGGTTTTTCTCTATGGCCCTTAAAATTTCAGCGGATACGCTCCTGTTTGGAAATGCGCCGGAGGGGTTTGAATATATTATTCCAAAGCTGAAGACGGTGCCGCCCGAAAAGCTGGACCATATTCTTCGGATTTTAGAGGAAGCGATTGAATGCACTCGATAATCAAACGAGATTTCCTGCCAGGCAGGTCGTTTTTCGACAAGCTGGGGCGCGGCTCACAGAGAGGTGGGCCGCGCCTTTTTCATAGTATTTGTTTTATTCTTCCGCCGCAAACCGGACGGGGAGCCCGTTAATCTCCACGTCTTCCTCCACGGGGATCAGGATGTACTTTCTGCCGTCGATGACCCTGGTCTCCACCAGATAGCTGCACTCCGGGTCCACAGACACCGTGGCCTGGGCAGTGCGGAGCTCAAACTTTTTATCGTCGATCAGGTTGGCGGGGCGCAAAGCCGTGTCCGCGCCGAACCGCTCATCGCAGCGCTCCTTGAAGGTGTCCACCCGTTCCTCCGGAACGCCGCAGTCCCGTAGAATTCCGCCGATGTCCCTCGCCGTTACCGCCAGAGGCTCCGGGTCTTTGCTCTCCTTATGCTGTGCGATCCGCTCCGTCAGCCGCTCATGGACCGTCCGGGCAACCTCCACGCTGTACGACTCCTCCAGCGCCTGGGACAGTGCCTCCTGAAACGATTCCCGCTGCTCCGCCGCGGACATGGGCGGCTCCGTGCGGAACACGGCGTCGATAAACTCCTGGTGGAGCTCGTCCGGCTTGCGGGAGTAAAAAAGGGCGTTGTAGATATTTGCCGTTCTGTTGTCAAAGGCCGGGAAGAGGAATCCCAGCTCCGGCGCAGATACCACCTGTCCCACGGTGTAGTGAAACTCGTTGTCGCCGGGGAAGTACCCCAGCTCCGCCCTGCCCGCCTTTACCGGGCAGACGCAGCAGACGATGTAGGTAAACACCTCGTCGGAGGCGTCCGCCTGAAGCTCGCCGTCTTTTCCCCTGTGGGGCACGTCGTAGGCGTCGCAGGCCATCAGGATGAGATAGCTGTCGTCCCCCATGTCCAGGCTGTCGATGACCTTTTGATAAAAAGCGCTCCGGATCTCCTGATCCTTCAAGCCGCTGGATCGCAGAGCGGAGAGGAGGCGGTGCTCCCCGCTGTCCGCCACCTGCCGGGTGGAGAACACGATGTCGATCAGGTTTTTGCCCAGGGCGCCGGAGAGGGTCTTTTTTAAAAGGTCCAGATATTTTTCCGCCTCCTCCTGGGGCATGGCGCCAAGGGACTCGTCCAGGTCCGAGACAATCTTTTTCCCGCTGTTCACAAAGCAGCCGTAGATCCGGCTGACGGCGCTCTTCTCGGGCCGCCAGCGGCGGCGCAGTTCGCTGACTTCTTTTTGATTCATGGAATACCTCGCTGTTCTTGATATATCCGCTCCTCCCGGCTTACAGGGATGCCGCCGCACGGAAGAAGAGGGTCTTCCTATTGTAGCTGAGGAGAAGCTTCATAAACCATGCACGGGGCCTGTATTAAAAAGGGTCTGTCAATCTGCGTCGTACCCATTAAATTTTAATACATTCCTGATAATGTCCTCCATTTTCAGGAATTGCCGGTCAGTTAATGGTTTGAGCATCGCTGTGATATTGTTGCAATCAATGTCCGAAACCTGGCCGGTCAGCAAAAAATCTGTGCTGACATTTAGTGCCCGTGATACTTTTATAATACTTTCCGCGCGCATATTTTTAGAGCCGGTCTCTACGCTTGCAAAAAACTGCTGCGTCAGGCCCGCTTTTTCCGCGGCCTGCTCCTGGGTCAGTCCCAGCTGATTTCTGCGAGTAGCAATACGCCGCCCTATTTCAGTTGCAAGCTTATCTTTTTTCTCAGGCATTTTAACACCTCTATGTTATTGTATAATTATAGAGGCTTTTTTATATGCGGTACATTGCTGTTGGTTGTTATTTAACAACAATTGGATATAGCACAATGCATGTCTGAAATTTTTTAGTGTAGTGTATAGGAGATGTTTTACCAAAATGAGCGAGTATATCTATAGCGTCTAAGGGGGACGAAGTCCCCCTTAGATCGGGCGTTACCCCAGCGCCACATCCAGCACCATCATGATGAGAAAGCCTGTGACAAAACCGCAGGTACCCGCCCGGCTGTGGGCCTGTGGGATCAGCTCCTCCACCACCACGTAGAGCATGGCTCCCGCCGCGAAGCTCAAGAGCCAGGGCATCAGGGGCTGGGCCCAGGCCGCCGCCAGAACCACCAGCACGCCAAACAGTGGCTCCACAATACCGGACATCATGCCGCCCCAGAAGGCACGGAAGCGGCCGCGGCCCTCCTGCCGCAGCGGCAGGGCAATGGCCGCCCCCTCGGGAAAGTTCTGAATGCCGATGCCCATGGCCAAAGCCGCCGCCCCGGCAAAATTTTCTCCCTTGGCCGCCAGGGCGAAGGCCAACCCAACCGCCATGCCCTCGGGTACGTTATGTAGGGTGATGGCTGTCATCAGCAGTGTGTTCTGCCGCCAGGCGGCGTCCGCCTCCGCCTGATTTCGCCGCAGATGGGGCAGCATGGCGTCCAGCGCCGCCAGAAACACCACGCCCAGCAGCATACCCGCCGCCGCGGGAAGCCAGCCGGGAAAGGTCCCGTCCCCGTCTGCCTGCTCAATGGCCGGCAGCAGAAGGCTCCAAACGGAGGCCGCCGTCATCACCCCGGCGGCAAAGCCCAGCATGGCCCGCTGAAACCGGGGTTTTGGCTCCCCGGAGAGGAAAAACACCATGGCGGCGCCCAGAGTGGTCATCAAAAAGGTGAACCCGGTGCCCAGGGCCGCCCATTGTAACGATTGCAGCATAAGAGTATCTCCGCCTTTATGTTGGGTTCGGGCGGGATACCGCCCGTATGACAGTATAGGCGGAAAGGCGGGAATGGGTGACGGCGGCAGAGTTGGCAGGAGCGGAGCGGTATGATACTATAGCTGTGCCCGCGGCTGGCCTGTGGGACCGGGCGGCGGACTGCGGTGGGGTGATGGAGCCCGTGGCGGCGCCGCCGTTTCCCATAGAGTACCTGCAGAAGCTGGTTGGGAATGTGTTTTAAAGCCGGTGACGGGTGCTGAAAACAGAATTGTGCATAAAACGATTGGGAGCCCTGACAGGCCCCCAATCATTTTTTCAACCGGTTTTTGAACTGCCTGTACGGACAGGACTTGATGGAGACGGGAAATTGTGGTATACTAAAAAATCATAAAAACACCCCGGGAATACCGGCGCCCTTTCATTCGGGGCCGCCGTCGAAAAGGAGAGTCCTCCATGGAAAAGAAGAAATTCTATATTACCACACCCATCTACTACCCCTCGGACAAGCTGCACATCGGCCACACCTACTGCACCGTGGCCACCGATACCCTGGCCCGCTACCACCGCCTTAGGGGAGAGGAGGTCATGTTCCTCACCGGCACCGACGAGCACGGCCAGAAAATCGAGGACAAGGCCCGGGAGGCCGGCGTCACCCCCAAGGAGTTTGTGGACCGTATTGTGGAGGGGCCCGGTGGCGTATTGGACCTGTGGAAGCTAATGAACATCTCCAATGACCGTTTCATCCGCACCACCGACGATTACCACGTCCAGTCTGTGCAGAAGATTTTCCGCCGGATGTACGACAACGGCGACATCTACAAGGGGACCTACAGGGGTAAGTACTGTAAGCCCTGCGAGTCCTTCTGGACCGAGAGCCAGCTGGTGGACGGCAAGTGCCCCGACTGCGGCCGGGAGGTGCAGGACGCGGAGGAGGAGGCCTATTTCTTCCGCCTGAGCAAGTACGCGGACCGGGTGCGGGACCTGCTGGAGAACACCGGTTTTCTGGAGCCCCGCAGCCGGGTCAACGAGATGGTGAAAAACTTCATCGACCCGGGGCTGGAGGATCTGTGCGTCTCCCGCACCAGCTTTTCCTGGGGCATTCCCGTGGACTTTGACCCCGGTCATGTGGTCTATGTGTGGGTAGATGCCCTGAGCAACTATATCACCGCCCTGGGCTATGAAAACGGCCGGTATAACGACTATCAGGACTGGTGGCCCGGCGTGAATATTGTGGGCAAGGAGATCGTCCGGTTCCACTCCATCATCTGGCCCGCCATGCTGATGAGCCTGGGCGAGCCGCTGCCCAAAAAGGTCTTTGGCCATGGCTGGCTGCTGCTGGACGGTGGCAAGATGAGCAAGTCCAAGGGCAATGTGGCGGACCCCTATATCCTGGCGGAGAAGTTCGGCGTGGACGCGCTGCGCTTTTTCCTGATGCGGACATTCCCCTTTGGCTCAGACGGCAACTTCTCCAACGAGCTGCTGATTCAAACCATCAACACCGACCTCGCCAACGACCTTGGCAATCTGGTGAGCCGCACCACTGCCATGACGGGCAAGTATTTCGGCGGCCATCTGCCCGCCGGGTGCGCCGCCTGGGCCAGTCCGGAGCCCTGCGACACAGAGCTGCGGTCTGCCGCGTTGGCCCTGCGGGACGCCTATGAAAAGAGTATGGAGGCCTTTGCCCCCCACACCGCGCTGGCGGATGTGTTCAGGGTAATCCAGCGGGCCAACAAGTATATTGACGAAAGCGCCCCCTGGAAGCTTTCCAGAGATATGGAGGCCAACGGGCCGCGGCTGGCCCACGTGCTGTATAACCTGCTGGAGACCACCCGCATCTGCGGCGTGCTGCTGACGCCCTTTATGCCGGACGCCATGGAGAACCTCTTTGCCCAGACCGGCGTCCCCGCCGAAGGCCGCACCTGGGAGAGCGCCGCCCAATGGGGCGCACTGCCGGAGACCGCCGCCGTCGCCAAGGGGGAAAACCTGTTCCCCCGGGTGGACATGGACAAGGCTCTGGAGGAGCTGGAGGCGGCCGCCGCGGCCGCCAAAAAGGCGGCGATGCCGGCCATTGAGATCGAGCCGCAGCTTACGGAAAAGGTGGATTTTGACACCTTCTGTAAATCGGACTTCCGGGTGGTGAAGGTAAAGGCCTGTGACGCTGTGAAAAAGAGCGCCAAGCTGCTGCGCTTTACCCTGGATGACGGCACCGGCGTGGACCGGCAGATTCTCTCCGGCATCCACCAGTGGTATGAGCCGGAGACCCTGGTGGGCAAGACGCTGGTGGCTATCGTGAACCTGCCGCCCCGGAAGATGATGGGGCTGGAGAGCAACGGCATGCTGATCTCCGCCGTGCACACGGAAAAGGGGGAGGAGGCGCTCCACCTGCTGATGCTGGATGACGCCATCCCGGCCGGGGCAAAGCTCTGCTGAGCGGTAAAGACGGCGCTCCCTGGAAAGGAAGTATCTATGCGACTGCAAAGCGCGATTTTTGATATGGACGGCACACTGCTGGACTCCATGCACATCTGGAAAGACATTGGCCCCAACCTGCTGCGCGCCCAGGGGATTGAGCCCGCCCCGGATCTTCGGGAGCACCTGAAGGGCATGACGCTTCGGGAGGGCGCGGCCTACTGCCGGGAGACATACCGCCTTCCCCAGAGCGTGGATGAGGTGATAACGCTCATAGAGGATCAGGTGAAGGGCTTTTATGAAAACGAGGTGGAGGCCAAGCCCGGGGTCAAAAGGCTGCTCTCCCTGCTGAAAATAGAGGGGGTTTGGATGTATGTCGCCACCGCCACCGACAGGCACCTTGCGGAAAAGGCGCTGCGGCACGCGGGCATTCTGGACTATTTTCGGGGCATTGTCACCTCCTCTGAGGCGGGCGTGGGCAAGGACGAGAGTCCGGAGATCTACGAGCGGGCCCTGCGGCGGCTCCGCTCCAACAAGCACGACACCGTGGTTTTTGAAGACGCTCTCCACGCCATCCGCACCGCCAAGTCCGCCGGGTTCCGGGTGGCGGCGATCTACGATCCCTCCGCCGAGGAGGACCAGGCGGAGATCCGCCGCCTGGCGGACTACTATTACCGCTCCTTTGAGGAGCTGTATGAGGTCAACGCGCTGGACTGATGAAAAATTTGACGGGCTGTGGCCCGTCAAATTTTTTGCGGATTTGTGTAACATTCCCGGATTGGGAGGGATATATAAAGTGAAAGGGGGGCGGGACCGTGGACGATATGGATGAAATTTACCGGCAGCATGCCAAAACCGTCTATAAGTTTCTCCTCTCCCGCACCCACGACCCGGGACTGGCAGAGGAGCTGACCCAGGAGACCTTTTATCAGGCCGTCCGCTCCATTGACCGGTTTGACGGTGGGTGCAAGATCTCAGTCTGGCTCTGCCAGATCGCGAAGCACCTGTGGTATCAGCACCTGCGCAGGCACAGGCGGGAGGCCCCCATGCCGGAGGAGGCTCCGGAGTTTCCCGCCCCCTCGGCGGAGGAGGGACTTTTAGAGCGGGAGGGCCATTTGGCGCTGCTGCGCCAGATCCACACCCTGCCGGCGGAGAGCCGGGAGGTGGTGTATCTCCGGGCCTTCGGCGGCCTCTCTTTCCGGGAGATCGGGGATGTGACGGGCCGCACGGAGACCTGGGCCAGGGTAACCTTTTACAGAAGCAAGGAAAAACTGCGGAACGGAGGAATCGGCGATGAAAAATGACCTGACCTGCGCGGTGGTGCGGGACCTGCTGCCGTCCTATGTGGAAAAGCTGACGGCGGAGGAGACGGGCCGGGCGGTGGAGCGGCACCTGGCGTCCTGCCCGGAGTGCGCCGCCCGGCGGGCGGCCATGGTGGGGCCGGAGCTGGCGGCGAAGCTGGAGGAGGATCAAAGGGAGCTGGACTATCTGAAACGGATGAAGCAGAAAAGCCGCTTTCGGGTGGTTCTGGCGGTGGCGTGCACGGCGGCGCTGATCGCCGGGGGCCTCGCCGCCAAGGTGTTCCTCATCGGCGTCCCCATTCAGCCCCAGACTTACAGCCTGCGCCACTATGTGGACGAGGAGAATGTGCTGCACCTGGTGATCGACTGTGTGGATTCCGCCATGGCCTATTACGGCTGGGAGCAGGACGAGGAGAACAGCGTTGTCAGTATTTATGGGCGGGCCGTCACCGCCTCCCCGGTCCACAACGAGGGCTGGGGCCGGCTGCTGATCCCGGTGGAGAATGTGGAGGAGGTGTGGCTCTGCGGGGAGCTGGTGTACCAGGACGGCGTTGTCATCAAGGCGGGCACCATGGAGCGTTACGAATCCCGAACGCCCTATGTGGGGGACGCTCCGGCCCTGGGCCGGGTGGCTGCAGCCATTGGCCTGGATGAGGAGAACTGGAGCTACACCGTCCGGCTGTCCACCGGCGAGCGCCCCTATCGCTGGACGGTGGAGTTTCAGGGGCACTGGGGCGACAGATTGATTGAGAAGTTTATGCGCTATTATTACGGCCCCCAGATGCTGGCGTTGGTGGACAATCTGGACGAGGTGGGGTGGGTCTACACCACCGCCACCTCCTCGGGCAAAACCCGCTGCGAGGGCGTGCTGACGCTGGAGGAGGCCGACGCCCGCCTGCCGGAGCTGACGGCCCGGAATGACTGCCAGTACGGGCGCGGGTGGACGGAGCTGGAGAGCGTAAAGGACTTTGCGCAGACGCCCGCCGGCGTGCAGGTCCTGCATAATTTGCTGAGCAGCGATCTGTCGTTCCAGTTCAGTCCCCTGTCTTCCCGCTGAGAGACCGGCGGCTCCACGAAAATTTGGACAGTCTATAAAGTTTTGCCGTTGCGCAACATTTTACTTGACTTTCCGGAAGCTGGGAGCTATGATACGCTTGTCGGGAGGAACGGGAAGCCTCCCGCGCCACGGGAATTTTTCAAATACGCAAAAGCGCGCCAGGGCCGATCACCCTGGCGCGCCTGGCTTTATTCAGCTGTAAGGGGGTAGACGACGCCGCCTACGGAAATGCTCTCCAGATCCTCCAGCGGGATGATCTCGTCCAATACCCGGCCCTTGGTGCAGACAGATACGCCGTCTTTGGGCGAAATGCTGCCGCCTGAGCCGCTCAGGTCCAGCACCGTGCCGTCGGTTTTGTACAGGAGGATCTCAATGTTCTCCAGGTACCGCTGAGCCTGCCGGGCGTCCTCCGGGTCCTGTCTGCCGCTGGGAGCATTGCTCCACTGCGCCTGGGCGTCCGCCGTATAGGCCGCCTGAACCGCAATGGGAGAGACGCTGATCTCGTCAATGGTAAAGGTGACACCGTCCTGGGTGAACGTCTCGCCGCCTCCCAGGCGGACGGAGCAGTCCTCGAAGTCCACATCAAAGCGGAACTTCCAGTGGCCGTCATACAAGGCCTCATCCCGCTCCGCGCCGCTGTTCCAATAGCGCAGGTTCTCAAACTCCGCCGTGGCGGTGCCGTGGGTCAAAGACACGTTGGAGCTGACGGTCTCCACCATCTGGATGGCGTTGTCCTCCGGATCCTGGTCTACAAAATATGCCGAGCCGTGACTGCCGCCCTTTACCCAGCTGGAGCCGCCAAAGCCGCCTATCGTCAGCATGGTGTTGTCCAGGGTCCGTCCCTCCGGCAAAAACCGCTGCCCGTCGTCCCGGCTGATGGTGTAGACAATAACCGCGTTGTACTCGTCGCCCATAATGGCGTCGGCGGAGATGGTAATGCCGTTGTCTGTGTCCGATGCCCCGATGGGATGGCCGATTTTGTCGATGACCTCTGTTTGGGCAATGCTGCCGCCGAACAGGGGTGCAAACACGCCGGTGGGGGCGGGCAGCACACCGGCGGCGCTG
>CATNDT010000055.1 GCA_950097035.1 uncultured Oscillibacter sp. | reverse complement strand
ACCCCATGGTGTGGATCTGGGCTATGGGACAGGCCTTCTTCTCCCTGTCCATCACCGGCAGCGGCATGATCGTATACGGAGCCTACCTCCATCAGGACGAGGATGTGGTGTCCCTCGCCAAGCAGACCGCGCTGTTTGACACCATTGCCGCCCTGGTGGCGGCCCTGGTCATCATTCCCGCCTGCTTTGCCTACGGGCTGGACGTGGGGGCGGGCCCCTCACTGCTGTTTGTCACTCTGCCCCGCATCCTGCAGGATATCCCGCTGGGCTGGCTGTTTGCCGTAATCCTGTACACTGCCATGGTCTTTGCCGGGGTCAGCTCTCTGCAAAACATGTTTGAGGCAGTGGGGGAGTCCCTGCTCCACAAATTCCCCAGGCTGAACCGCCGCCTGACACTGGTGATTCTGTGCGCCGTGTGCCTCGGCATCGGGCTGCACATGGAGCCCATCTTCAAGTGGGGCCCCTGGATGGACATCGTGTCCATCTATATCATCCCCATCGGGGCCACCCTGGGCGCGTTCTCCTGGTTCTGGATCATGCGGCGGGAGGCCCTGATGGAGGAGATCAACCGGGGGGCAAAACGCCCCGTCGGCGCCCTGTGGTACGGTTTGGGCCGGTATCTCTACGTTCCCTGCGCCATCATTCTCTGCTGCGTGGCCCTGTTTTTGCAGGTGGCTTTCTGATTCCGCTTAATTTGCTGAAAATTTAACATTTTTTCTCTTGACACTCCCCCTGGTGGAAGGTGTATCCTGAGCCAGCAAATACCAATGCGCCCCCCTGAAACCCCATGGGGCGGGAAAGGAACGGACATGAAACGTGTAAAATCCCTTCAAAAAGCCGGCGCGCTGCTGCTGGCGCTGGTCCTGTGCCTGGGCCTGTCGGTCCCCGCGCTGGCGGCAGAAACACAAACCACTCTTGAAACCGCGTCGCAGGAGGCCGCCACGGCGGCCGCCACATACGGAAGCGCCGCCCACATCAGCTGGGCCGTGTGGCAGGACGGCCAGATCCTCACAAGCGGGTCCCTCTCCATGCCCGGCGCTGCAGACGGCGGCCAGCCGGAGCAGTCAGACCCCGGCAGCCTCTACGGCGTTGGCTCTGTCAGCAAGATCTACACCACCGTGGCGGTGATGCAGCTGGCAGAGGCGGGAAAGCTGGAGCTGGACAAGCCGGTGACCGCCTATCTCCCGGACTTTAAAATGGCGGACGAGCGGTACCGTGAGATCACGGTGCGGATGCTGCTGAACCACTCCTCCGGCCTGATGGGCTCGTCCATGGGCAGCGGTGTCCTCTTCGGCGACGCCAGCTCCACAGCCACGGACCAGCTGCTGCAGCGCCTTGCCAACCAGCGGCTGAAGGCAGATCCCGGGGCCTACAGCGTATACTGCAACGACGGCTTCACCCTGGCGGAGCTGGTGGTGGAGGCCGTGTCCGGCCAGGACTTTATGGACTATATCCGCGCAAATGTTCTCGAGCCCGCCGGACTGAAAAACACCCATGCCCCCGGCGACAGCTTCAGCGGCCGGGCCAATATCTACCAGGGGGAGGACCCCCGCCCCCTGCCCATGGATTGCCTTGGCGTCGTGGGTGCCGGCGGCATCTACGCCACCGCCGAGGATCTGGCCGCCTTTGGCGGCGCTCTGACAGACACGACACTTTTAACACACCCCTCACTGGACGCCATGGCGGCGCCGGAGTATGCCAGGGGCATCTGGCCTGAGAGCGGGACGGACGCGCTGTCCTTTGGTCTGGGCTGGGACAGCGTGGAGTGGTATCCCCTGCAGCAAAACGGCATCACCGCCCTGGTGAAGGGCGGCGACACCCTGTATTACCACGCGGGTCTGGTGGTGATTCCCGAGCACCGTCTGGCGGCGGCGGTGCTGACCTCCGGCGGTATGTCCACCTATAACGAGCTGGCGGCCACCCGGATGCTGATTGCGGCCCTGGCGGCCAAAGGCGTGGAGGTGGATGAGGAGCCCCTCACCCTGCCCGCGGCCAAAGCCGCCAGCATGCCCCGCGCCCAGCTCGCCAACGCCGGGTTTTACGGCGGCGCCTACCCCTACAAAATCGATATCACTGCCACCGGCAAGCTGACCATGCACTATGTGGGGCTGGACCTCCCCGAGCAGACCTTCACCTACTGCAGCGACGGTACCTTCCGGGATGCCTCCGGAACCGCCTCCCTCTCCTTTGTGAAGGAGGACAATGGGCAGACCTATCTCTATCAGCAGGCCTTTTCCCAGATTCCCGGCCTGGGCGGACTGCCCGTTGCCAATTATGCGGCCATGAAGCTGCCGGAAAACGAAATTGACCCGGCCCTTCAGGCCGTTTGGAGCGACTTTATGAGCGGCACCAGCCTTCTGCCCATGAATGAGCGCTACAGCTCACAGATCTACCTGTCGATCAGCGCCGCTATGGCGGCGGAGGCGGCGGAGACAGAGACAGAGACAGAGGCGGAAAACATTCCCGGCTATGTGGGTGTTTTGCGGATCGTGGACGAGACCCGCGTGCAATACGCCGTGCAGGTCCCGGGCAATGCCGGCCGGGACGGCTATGACCTGGAGCTCCGCAAAGACGCGCAGGGCAGGCAGTGGGTCTACCAGTCCAACGGAATGGTTTTCATGGAGGAGGCCGCTGTGCCCAGCCTCTCTGCCGGCAGCAGCGCCGTGTGCACCATCCAGCCCGACGGCTATGCCCGCTGGTATCACATCGGGGATGACGCCGCCGGAAAAACCATGGCCGTCAAACTGCCGGAAAACGCCGGCTTCTGGGTCTATGGCGATAACGGCGAGGTGCTGGCCTCCTCCGTTTTGTGGGAGGACACCTCCCTCACCCTGCCCGAGGGCGGGCTGGTGGTATTCGCGGGGGATCCCGGCGCAAAATTCCAGCTGACGTTTTCCTGATATCCCAAAATTCCGGCGGGTGGGCACACAGCCCACCCGCCCTTTTACACCTCGATGGTGCTGGCCTCCCGCAGGTGCATCTGGGTATAGAGGATAATGCTGTCCCCCTCCAGAAGCACCAGATCTCCGTTGGGAATCAGCACCCGGCCCCGCCGCCTGACCATCACGATAATGGTCTGGCGGGAGATATCCAGATCCCGGATGCGCTGCCCGTTCCAGGGGTTCTGCCTGCGCAGGACCACCTCCTTCAGGTCGATGTGCCTGTCGTCTCCCAGAGACTGGGCGCCCAAAACCAGCGTGTCGTTTCCGCAGAGCTCCACATCCCCCCGGGGCACGATGATCCGCCCCTCCCGCTGGATGGCCGCCATGATGACGCCGGCGGGCAGCCCCAGCTCCTGCACCGTCTTTCCCGCCCAGCGATCCTCCCGGGTGAGGTGGACCTTAATAAAGTGAATGTCCGCCTCATTGGCATACTCGCTGATCCGCTTGATGCGGGAGTACTGGTCCACAAAGCCGGCAGAGATAATGCCGGTGGGAATGGCCACCATGCCAACGCCGAGAAATGTGATGACAATGCTGAACAGCTGCCCCATGGGGGTAACGGGATAGATGTCGCCATAGCCCACTGTCAGCAGTGTGGACACCGCCCACCAGATGCCGGAAAAGGCATTGGTAAACACCGCCGGCTGGGCCTCATGCTCCAAACTGTACATGCACAGGCTGGAGGCCAGCATCAGCGTGAGGATGATAAACACAGAGGACAGCAGCTGCTGGCGCTTGCTGGCAATGACCTCGGTGATCACATTCAGCGAGTCGTAGTAGGCGTTGATTCGGAACAGCCGGAAGATCCGCACCACCCGGAACATCCGGAAGGCCACCGCCCCGGCAGGGAAAAATACCGGCAGGTAATAGGGCAGAAATGACAGCAGGTCGACGACCCCGCTGAAGGAGAGGATGTACTTTACCACCGCCTGCCGCTCCGACAGAGCGGGGTGGAGAAACCGGTCCGTCCACAGCCGCAGAACATAGTCCACTGCGAAAAAGGCCACCGTGGCGGCCTCCACTGTTAAAAGCAGCTTCCCGTGATCCGCCCGGATGCCCTCAAAGGTGTACAGCACGCTGACCGCCAGGTTGATGACGATCGCCAGGGAGTTTACCAGGTCATATGTCCGGCTGGCGTGATCTCCGGAAACGCCCACCTCAATGATCTCATATACCCGTTTGCGGCGGCGGAGCCATGTGTTGTAATCAGCCATAGCGGCCTCCCAAAATCCCAAGGATAGTGCGCCGGGTCTGGACTCTCTGTCCAGGCCCGGCGCCGTTGTTTATAGATTTGCCCTGATCCTGGCGATAATCCCGTCGTACTCCTCCTGGGAGAGGAACTTCTTCTCCGGATTCATCTGGAACACGCCGCCCCACTCAAACTCGTCCCGGTACTTGGGGACCAGGTGGAAGTGCAGGTGCCCGCCGGTATCGCCATAGGCGCCGTAGTTGATCTTATCGGGGTGGAACGCCTTATGAAGGGCCTTTGCCACCCGGTTTACATCCGCGAAAAAGGCGTTTCGCTCCGCATCCGTCAGCTCCACCATCTCGCCTGCGTGGTCCTTATAGGCCACGATGCAGCGGCCGGGGTGGCTCTGCTCCTTGAAGAGCACCAGAACGCTTGCCTCCAGGTCGCAGATATAGATGCCAAAGGGGTCCAGAAGCTCATTTTTCATGCAGTAGCCGCAATTCTGGTCTTTCATCAATCACACGTTCCTTTCCGCCCGTTATAAAACCACGCCGTCCTTGAAGATGGAGATCTCCCGGGCGCCGCACTGCTCAGATCTGGTAGGCCTGCCGCCGGCAATCTCCAGCACAAAGTCCAGCAGCCGCTCCCCGGCGTCATCCAGCGACTCCCCCTGGGCCACAGTGCCCGCGTTGAAATCGATCCAAGCGCCCTTCTTCTCATAGAGGGCGGTGTTGGTTGAGATCTTCACCGTGGGGGCCGGCGCGCCGAAGGGGGTGCCCCGCCCGGTGGTGAAGAGGATCAGATGGGCCCCCGCCGCGGTGAGGGCCGTGGCGCTCACCAGGTCGTTGCCCGGCCCGCTGAGCAGGTTGAGACCCTTTTTTGTCACTGCGCCGCCATATTCCAGCACGTCCACAATCTGGGCGCTGCCTCCCTTTTGGACGCATCCGCAGGATTTATCCTCCAGCGTGGTGATGCCGCCGGCCTTGTTGCCAGGGCTGGGGTTTTCATACACCACCTGGCCGTGGGCGGTGAAATACTCCTTAAAGTCCTCCACCATCGCAACGGCCTTGCGGAACACCGCCTCGTCCGCGCAGCGGTCAAAGAGGATGCCCTCCGCGCCGAACATCTCCGGCACCTCGGTCAGCACCGTGGAGCCGCCCAGGGCGATCAGCCGGTCGGAAAAGCGGCCCACAGTGGGGTTGGCGGTGATGCCGGAGAGCCCGTCGGACCCGCCGCACTTCATACCCACCACCAGCTCGCTGGCGGGAATCTCCTCCCGCCGGAAGGCGCCGGCATAGGCCGCCAGCTCCCGGAGCAGGGCAGAGCCGGCGGCGATCTCGTCCGCCTCCTCCTGACAGATGAGGAACTTTACCCGCCGCTCGTCCCAGTCGCCCAGCTCCGCCTTGAACTGATCCATGGTCAGATTCTCGCAGCCAAGGCCCAGCACCAGCACGCCCCCTGCGTTGGGGTGGCGGGCCAGCGCCGCCAGAAGCTTTCGCGTCTGGGCGTGGTCGTCTCCCATCTGGCTGCACCCAAAGGGGTGGGGGAAGGTATAGAGCCCCTCTACCGAGCCGGCGACAAGATCCTGATTCTCCCTTGCCAGCGTCTGGGCAATGGAGTTCACACACCCCACCGTGGGAATGATCCACAGCTCGTTGCGGATGGCGGCCCGGCCGTCCGGCCGCCGGAAGCCCCGGAAGGTCCGGGGCCTGGTGTCCGGCAGGGGCAGCGCCTTGTGATGATAGGCGTACTCCGCCCCCTCGGAAAGGCCGGTTTTGGTGTTGTGCACATGCACCCAGGCGCCGGCGGCAATATCCGCTTTGGCGTGGCCGATCACGCAGCCGTATTTCACCACATCGTCCCCGGCGGCAATATCGCAAAGGGCGATCTTATGCCCCCGCTGGATCTCCTCCAGGGCGGTAATCCCCCAGCTTTCCAGGGTCTCGCCCCTGGAGACCGTCTCCAGAGCCACGGCCACATTGTCGCCCGGATGGATCTGAATCACCTTCATGCCAGGCACTCCCTCATGGCCTCATACATACCCACAGCCTCAATGCGCGCAAGGGCGGCGGCCACGGCGTCCTCAAAGCCCGCCAGAGCGGCAAGCCTGCCGTCCCACATGCGCTCGTGGTTCACCACGGCGTGGGCAAGGGCCTTCGCATCGTCGTCCCGGTGGTCATAGTAGAAGTCCAGCGTCCACTGGTCGTCCTTAATCTCATAGGTCCCGTCGCCCCTGCGGCCGATCAGGCAGTTCTCCCCCTTCTCCCGGGCGGTGTGGTAGAAGGCGATATAGGCGGCAAAGGAGAAGGTGATGCACCTTGGCAGCTTGCCCTGCCGCTTTACATACTCCTCCAGGCTGGGCAGGACCCGGGCCTTCCACTTGGCGGTGGAGTTGAGAGAGATGGAGAGCAGCGCGTGGTCGATATAGGGGTTGTTGAACCGCTCGGTGACGGCGGCGGCAAAATCCGTCAGCTCCTCCCTGGGCAGATCCAGGGTGGGGATGATCTCCTCATAGATGGTCTTGTTCATAAACCCGTGGATGACCTCGTCCTCCATGCAGTCGCGGACGATGTCCTGCCCCGCCAGGTACGCTCCCAGCACCATGGAGGTGTGGGCGCCGTTGAGGATGCGGACCTTGCGCTGCTTGTAGGGGGTGTGGTCGTCCACCACAATGATGGGCAGGCCCGCCTTTTCCACCGGGAACTCGTCCTTGATGGACTGGGGGCCCTCAATGACCCAGAAGCCAAAGACCTCGCCGGTGTCCAGAATATCGTCCTGATAGCCCAGCTCCTTGCAGATACTCTCCGCCTCGGCACGGGGATAGCCGGTGACGATGCGGTCCACCAGGGTGGAGCAGAACAGGTTTTCGCGCTCCACCCAGGCCTTAAAGTCCGGCTCCATGCCCCACAGGTCGATATACTTTTCAACGCAGCGCCTCAGCTCGTCGCCGTTGTGGTCGATAAGCTCGCAGGAGAGGATGATGAATCCGCGCAGCCCCAGCTTCCACCGCTCATGGAGGAAAACGGTGAGCTTGCCCGGGAAGCTGGCGGGCGGCGCGTCGTCCTGCTTGCAGGCCGGGTCGAAGACGATGCCCGCCTCGGTGGTGTTGGACACCAGGAACCGAAGGTCCGGGTTTTTGGCACAGTCCAGCAGTCCCTGATAGTTCTCATAGGGGTTGAGGCAGCGGGACACACAGGAGACCACCCGCTTGCGGTTCACCTTCTGCCCGTTTTCCCGGCCCCGGAGAAACAGCGTGTACAATCCATCCTGGCCGTTGATCTGGGGAGCCAGACCCGGGCCGATCGGCTGGCAGAGAACCACCTTGCTGTTAAAGCCGGCCTTCTCGTTCATCTCGTCAATAAAATAGTCCACGAAGGCCCGCAGGAAGTTGCCCTCGCCAAACTGGAGCACCCGCTCGGGAGCCTCCTTCAAAAGATATCCGTCATAGCCCTGCTTTTCCAGGGTCGCGTAAGAGAGCTTTTCCATAAACTCATCAAACTCCTTTCTGATTTGTGCGGGAACGCACGGAGAACACGCTTAAAATAATAGAGAGCAGCAGCAAAGCGGTATAGGCCACGATCAGCCCCATACCGGCCCGGATCCCCGCCTCCTCCGCCACAAAGCCCACCAGCGCGGGGGTGATGATCCCTCCGGCGCTGCCGGTGAAGATCATAATGCTGCACCCCAGGTCGTTGCCCCGGATCGCCCCGCTGCCAAAGGCAAAGGCGGTGGGATAGATGGTGGCCATGAAGAATCCCACGCCCATCAGCCCCAAAATGATGGGGCCCGGCGTTCTGCTGAAAAACATCAGCAGGAAAAAGGCAAACAGGCCAAAGCCATCTGCCAGCAGAATATAACTGCGGGAGACCTTGCCGGTGATGGCCGCCCCCACCATGCGCCCCACAAAGATCACCATCCACAGAAGGCTGTTCATCATCTGGGCATAGTCGGGGCTGAGGACGCCGATATCCTGAAAGTATGTGACCAGCCAGCCCACAATGGCGTACTCTGTGGAGATATAGAACAGCAGCATGGCCGCCCCCAGCCAGAACTGCTTTACCTTGAGAAAGCTGTAGTCCACAGATTTCAGGGACTTCTCCGTCTTCTCCGCCGGCAGGGGCATTTTGCCGTAGACCGCCAGCTGGCTTATGCACAAAAGGCACAGCACCCCCGCCACAATCCGCCAGCCCGTTCCCGGCCAGCGGCCCGTGCAGAAGATCAGCAGCAGCGGACTTAGCAGCGCGCCGATGGCAAAGCACCCGTGCAGCAGATTGTAGCCCCGGGTGGCCTTATCCCCCGGCAGGGTGGAGATCATGGTGTTGGAGAAATTGGAATTTCCTCCCCGGGCCACGCCGGTCATTAGGCAGGCGGCGATCAGCAGCGCAGGCGTTCCGATGCCGCTGGCAAAGATCAGATAGCCCACCGCCATCCATATGGCGGTGACCAGAATCCCCCGGCGCCGCCCCAGGTACACCGGAAGCACCCCGGCAATGAGCACGGCGATCAGATTTCCAACAGACTGGCAGGAGAGCAGAATGCCGGACAGGTCATAGCTGAAGCCATAGGTCTCCCGCAGAAAGGGAATGAAGGAGCCCAACGGCTGGGAGGCCGCTCCGCTGACAAAGAAAACGAACAGGGTGTTGCGGAGCAGCCGGTTTTCCTGTCGTTCCTGTGCAGTCAGATCCATCGTTTTTTCCACACCCTCACAGATCAAAATACCGGACGGCGTTGCCGCAGCAAATCCCCTGGACGATGGCCTTCAGCGCCCCGTCGTCGTTGGGATATTCGCCATTTTCCACCCAGTTGCCGACGAGATTGCAGAGAATGCGGCGGAAGTAGTCGTGGCGGGCGTAGGAGAGGAAGGAGCGGGAGTCCGTCAGCATGCCCACAAAGTTTCCCAGAAGACCCAGGTTTGCCAGGGACTTCATCTGGGCCTCCATGCCGCTTTTCGTGTCGTTGAACCACCAGGCGGAGCCGTGCTGGATCTTGCCCGGCAGCTCGTCGGACTGAAAGCATCCCAACAGGGTGCCCAGCTGCTCGTTATCCGCCGGATTCAGGGAGTAGAGGATGGTCTTGGGGCACTCCCCGCTCCTGTCCAGGGCGGAGAGCAGCTGGGCGATCTGTCCGCCGCAGGTGTTCTGGGCAATCATGTCAAATCCGGTGTCCGGGCCCATTTTGGCGTACATTCGCTCATTCATGTTGCGCAGGCAGGAGTAGTGCAGCTGCATCACAATGCCCAGGCGGTGGTACTCCCGGCCCAGGTGCAGCAGCACAGCCGTCTGGTAGCCCTCCGCTTCCTCCAGGGTCAGGGCCCCGCCCGCCATGGCCTTGCGGTAGGCGGCGTCGGCCGCCTCCGCCGTGCAGGGGCGGAAGGGAATATAGTCCAGGCCGTGGTCACTGGCCCGGCAGCCCAGCTTTTTAAAGAACTCCAGCCGCTCCGTCAGCGCGGAGAGAACCTCCTGCAGAGTTTCCAGCCGCTCCCTGCCAACGCTGGCCGCCAGCTTTGCCATGTAATCCGCAAATCCCTCTTTGCTGATGTTGATGGCCTTATCGGGCCGGAAGGACGGGCACACCTTCACGGTGAGGCTCTTGTCCGCCGCCAGCTTTTCGTGCCACTCCAGGGAGTCCACCGGGTCGTCGGTGGTGCCGATCATCGCCACGTTGGCCTTTTGAATAATGCCCCGCACGGTGAGGTCGGGGGAGGTCCGCAGCTTTTCATTGCAAAAATCCCAGCACTCCCGAGCCGTTTCAGGGGTGAGGGGCTTATCGTAGCCGAAAAACTGCCGCAGCTCCAGGTTGCACCAGTGATACATGGGGTTGCCGATGGCCTTCACCAGCGTTTCGGCAAACTTTACAAACCGCTCGAAGGCGGGCTTGCCGCCGGACACATATTCCTCCGGCACGCCGTTAGAGCGCATGAGGCGCCACTTATAGTGGTCGCCGAAGTAGGTGCCGTCGGGGTTTTCGCCCCCCAGCCACACCTCCGCCAGGTTGTCAAACCGGCGGTCCTCATAGATCTCCCGGGGGGAGATGTGACAGTGGTAATCCACCAGGGGCATGGCGGCCGCATAGTCGTGATAGAGGTGGCGGGCCGTCCCGGTCTCCAGCAGAAAATCCTGATCCATAAATGCTTTCATGGCAGTTGGCGCAGGCCGCAAGGGCTGCGCCGCCCTCCTTTTTTATGAATTGTTGCCCTTACCGCTTAATGTCGTAATTCATATCCATCAGGTTCCGGATGGCGTCGGCATCGTCGGTGATATTGCCGTCGCCGTGGATGGTGTGCTTAATCACACTGCTGGCCACGGCAAAGTTGATCATGTCCATGGGCTTATACCCCTTCATCATCGCGTAGATCAGGCCGCTGGCAAAGGCGTCGCCGCCGCCCACCCGGTCCAGGATGTTAAAGGTGAAGCGCTTGCTCTCAAACGTGTGGCCCTGATACCACATATAGGCCATGAGGCTGTTCTCACTGCCGCTGTGGACAAACCGCACGTGCCGGGCAATGCATTTGAGGTTTGGATACCGGGCCACAAAGGCCTGAAAAACCTCGTCCTGCTGCTCATAGCCGGGCTGAAGGGGCACACCGTCCTTCCAGTCGCCCCTGCCGTGGTCGTCCTCGTCCCGCCAGAGGTGATAGGGCTCAATGCCCAGCAGCACATCCACATAGGGCAGGCACCGGGTGCAAAAGTCCCGGGCCGCGTCCCAGGTCCAAAGCTGGCTTCGGAAATTTCCGTCAAAGCTGATGGTCATGCCCCTTTCCCTGGCCGCCTGCAGGCAGTCGAGAACAAACTGCCCGCAGCTGGAGGACAGGGCCGGGGTAATGCCGCTGAGATGGAGCCAGTCAAATCCCTCCAGCAGAGACTGCGGATCCACCTTGCCGAAGTCATACTCGCTGAAGGCGCTGTGCTTGCGGTCGTAGGTAACCTTGCTGGGGCGGATGCCGTACCCCGTCTCCAGATAATAGGAGCCCAGGCGGTGGGTGGGCGTCTCCTCCGGCGTGGAGAGGATCATGGGGGTGCAGTGAACGTCATTGCTGCGCAGCATCCGCACGGCGCTTTTGCCCAGGCTGTTGTTGGGCACCACGCTGAAAAACGTGCTGTCGACGCCCAGGTTTGCAAGGGCCAGGGCAATGTTGGCCTCGCTGCCGCCATAGCTGGCCTCAAAGCTGCTGCTCACCCGGATCTTGCCGTAATTCGGCGGCGTCAGGCGCAGCATAACCTCCCCCACGGTGATAAACTTCTGGGAGCTCCCGCCCCGCAGAAGGGGGTTGGAGTGTACCATAATATCCCTCCTCCGGGGTGCGGCTTACCGCTGGATACGGCCTGAACCGTCTCCCCCGGCCAGCTTCTCCACCTCGCTGACAGTGACCATGTTGTAGTCGCCCTCAATGGAGTGCTTCAGCGCCGAGGCGGCCACGGCAAACTCCACCGCCGCCTGGGTGCTCTTGCCGGTCATCAGGGAATAGATCAGGCCGCCGCCAAAGCTGTCGCCGCCGCCCACACGGTCGATGATGTGCAGGTTGTACTTTTTCGAGAAACAGTACTCCCCGCTCTTCACGTCGTAAAGCATAGCGCTCCAGCCGTTGTCAAAGGCGGAGTGTGACTCCCGCAGGGTGATGGCCACCTTCTCAAAGCCGAATTGATCCGCCAGCTGCTTGGCAACGCTCTTGTATCCCTCCCGGTTGATCTCGCCGGCGGTGATGTCCGTGGCCTCCGCCTCGATGCCGAACACGTCCTTGGCGTCCTCCTCGTTGGAGATGCACACATCCACATACTGGCACAGGTCCGTCATCGCGGCCCGGGCCTGCTCCCGGGTCCACAGCTTGCCGCGGTAATTGAGATCGCAGGAGATCTTAACGCCCTTTGCCTTGGCGGCCTTGCAGGCCTCCCGGCAGATCTCCACCACATTGGGGCCCAGGGCGGGGGTAATGCCGGTGAAGTGGAACCACTCCGCGCCCTCAAAAATGGCGTTCCAGTCAAAGTCGGCGGAGGCGGCCTCCTGAATGGCGGAGTGGGCCCGGTCATAGATGCACACGCTTCCCCGCTGGGAGGCGCCCTTTTCGTTGAAATAGATGCCCACACGGTCGCCGCCCCGAACGATGAGGCTGGTGTCCACGCCGTAACGGCGCAGGGAATTCACCGCCGCCTGGCCGATGGCATGAGCGGGAAGCTTGGTGACATAGGCCGCATCCAGCCCGTAGTTGGCAAGGGACACCGCCACATTGGCCTCGCCGCCGCCAAAGCTGAACTCCAGGTGGTCCGCCTGGACAAAGCGCTCGTAGTTATAGGGCTGCAGGCGAATCATCAGTTCGCCGAAGGTAACAACTCTTCCCATGGTTTTCCTCCTCACTTTCCTGCCAGATGGATGGCAAAGCCACCGATGCTGTCTTTGAGATAGATGGCCTTAGTCTTTCCTCTGCCGTCTACCTTGCGGGTGGACTCGTCAAATTCCACGCCCCGGAGCCCCAGGTGGTAAATGGCCCGGTCCACGCTGTTGGTGCCGATGGCGATGTGGCCCTTTTCCCCCAGGAAGGGCTTTTTCATGCACTCCACGGCAGAGCCGGCGAAGATGGAGGAGTTGCCGGGCCTGTACTCCAGGCCGAACAGGGCGCAGAAGGCCCGGGCGGTTTTTTCGGCCTCCGCCTCGTCGGCGCAGTTGAGACCGATGTGCCGCAGCTCAAAGCCCAGCATGGTCTTCACGGCGTCCTTGCAGATGGCGGTGATCTCGTCCCACCTCTCGCCCTCGATCAGATCCTTCTTCACCATCCATGTGCCGCCGCAGGCGGCGATGCGGTCAAAGGAGAGGTAGTCCATCAGATTTTTGGTGTTCACGCCGCCGGTGGGCATAAAGTCCAGGGGCAGCACCGGGGCCAGGGCCTTCAGGAAGGACACGCCGCCGGACTGCTCCGCCGGAAAGAACTTCACGATCTTCAGCCCGGCGTTGACCGCGCGGGTCATGTCGGAGGCGTTGACGCAGCCCGGAAACACCGGCACGTTCTTTTCGATGCAGTGGGCCACCAGCTCCTCGTTATAGCCGGGGGAGACGATGAATCTGGCCCCCGCGGCCAGGGCCCGGTCGCACTGGTCCAGATTCAGCACCGTGCCGGCGCCCACCAGCACCTCCGGGCAGTTTTGGGCCATCTGTCGGATGGCCTCCTCACCGGCGGCGGTGCGGAAGGTGACCTCGGCGGCGGGCAGGCCGCCGGCGGTCAGGGCACGAGCCAGGGGCACGGCCTTGGCGGCGTCCTCAATGGCGATCACGGGGATAATGCCGATGTTTGACGCGGTTTGAAAAACGTTATCCATAGGGGCATGTTCCTCCCTTTTCAAAAATATTGACAGCAGTTACAGAATCCGTTGCGTTAAGAGCCTGTTAACCTGATTATAATACTTGTATACAAGAAAACAAGATGGCAGATGGTACAATTTACCGGGTGATTTTTGTGGAAATTACCCGGTCATCCTGAAAAGTGGCCGGTTTCGGCCCCGCGCCGTCCCACTCAGCGCAGGTCCACACACGCTGCCGGAAGCCGCCGCCGCAGAATCTCCCAGACCGCCTCGCTCTGGGGGCACTCCGGCAGCAAAAAGGCCTTTTGGGCGCTGACATAGAGATATAAACACGTCTGCGCCCGGTAGGCCCTGTGTATCTCCTCCCAGCGGTACTCCGCCTGCTGCTCTCCGGTAAGGGCCAGCACGCCCTCCTCTTTTAAATGAATGGTATATGCGATTTTAGAGCCGTCCAGCGCTTTGCCGCGCCTGCGGACAGACAGCAGAAAGCTTAAAACATACGCCGCCGGAAGCCCCAGTCCCACTGCCAGCAGCACACCGCCCAGCAGCGCCGCACCCGTGCGGCTCTGCCGCAGGGCAAAGCACACCGCGGCGGCGGCGGCAAAAATCGCCGCAAACAGAGCGGGGGCCTTCCAGCGCCCCTGCCGGCGGAAGGTGTCGAACAGGGCAAAGCGAAAAAAGGTTTGTCCGTCGATCTTAGCGGGTATAATAAGAGTCTTCTGTTCCATCATAGTGTCTCCCCTGTGATTTAATTTAGTATCTATTTAGCAAAACTTATCCGACAAAATCAAGAGGGGTACGCGGTTTTTGGAAAAATTCACAAATTTTCCACAAAAAGTTTTGCTAGTATACTAGTAGACGGAACAGAATTCTCTATGGTAAAGTATAGGTGCGTTAAGAGCAAGCCCCTACAACACTTATTTTTTAGGAGGATCTCAAACCATGAAAAAGCTGTTTGCAATGCTTCTTGCCTGTGTGCTGATTCTGGGCCTGGCCGCCTGCGGCGGGAACAACAGCACCCCCGCTCCCGACAACAGCGCCCCTGACAACAGCGCCCCCGCCGACACCGGCGATGTGGCCAACGACCCCAAGGTCACCCTGGTCTATGCCGAGGTCAACCCCCTGGACACCATCGTGGGCCAGACCGCCAGCGAATTCAAGCGCCTGGTGGAGGAGAAGTCCGGCGGCTCCATCACCATCGACGTGCGTGACAGCGGCGTTCTGGGCTCTGAAAACGACGTGCTGGACGCCATTGTCGGCGGCGACGACTCCATCGACATGAGCCGTATCTCCGCCTTCGCCCTGACCAGCTACGGCGCCAAGAAGTCCATGCTGCTCTCCATCCCCTACACCTTTGAAAACCGCGACCACTGGTGGGCCTTCGCCAACAGCGATCTTGCCGCCGAGTTCCTCAACGAGCCCCAGGAGATCGGTCTGCCCCTGCGCGGCATCTTCTACGGCGAGGAGGGCTTCCGTCACTTCTTCTCCCGCGTTCCCGTCAACGGCATCGAGGACCTGAACGGCCTGAAGATCCGCGTGTCCAACGACCCCGTTATGAACGGCATGGTCGAGGGTCTGGGCGCCTCCCCCACGGTGGTCTCCTTCGGTGAGCTGTACTCCGCCCTGAACACCGGCGTGTGCGACGCCGCCGAGCAGCCCATCGCCAACTACAAGTCCAACGCCTTCCCCGAGGTGGCCAACAACCTGATCCTGGACGGCCACACCCTGGGCGCCATCCAGGTGGTCATCACCGACACCGCCTGGGCCAAGCTGACCGAGAACCAGCAGAAGGTCATCATGGAGGCCGGCAAGGAGGTCCAGAAGTTCAACCAGAACCTGTCCCAGTCCGCTGAGGACGAGGTCCTCCAGCAGCTGAAGGACGAGGGCTGCAACGTGGTGGACGTGCCCGACAAGAAGCCCTGGCAGGATGCCTGCGCCAAGGTCATCAGCGACAACACCTCCGACCAGGCCGAGCTGTACCAGCAGCTGCTGGACATGAAGCCCTGACTCTGACATACCGTCCAATTGATCCGTTATGCGGGGGACGCGGGATTGTCCCGTGTCCCCCACATTTTATACAATTTTTGTGAAAGTGAGGGAATTCCATGCCGAAGATCTTTACAACTCTGGATAAGATCCGGCCCGCCTATGACCTGACGTACAAAATCGTCATGCTCCTTTGCAAGCTCCTGCTCATTGCAGATATCCTCATCGCCTCCTACGCCGTGTTGGGCCGTTTTTGCCAGCAGTGGTCCAGAGAGTACGCGTTTCTGGGCTTCCTGTCCTTTATCAAGGACCCCGCCTGGACCGAGCAGGTGGTGCTGACCTGCATGTCCTATATGGCCGTGCTGTCCGCCGCTCTGGCCATTCGCACCGGCGCCCACATCCGCATGACCGCCTTCGACAACTATCTGCCCAAAACCGCCGTCAGGGTCTTGGACGTGCTGGCCGATATCGCCGTGATGGTGCTGGGTGTCATTATGGTCGTGGAGGGCTGGAATTACACCATCACGCTGGGCAGCAAGGGCTTTTATGAGTCCATTCCCTGGCTGAGCCGCTTCTGGATGTACTTCCCCGTGCCTCTGGCAGGCATCGCCATGATCGTCTTTGAGCTGGAAGCGCTTTACAACCATGTGAAATCGTTCTTTATTTCAGAAGAGGAGGTACAGGCGTAATGGATGTCAACACTGTTGCAATTGCGGTCCTGCTGGGCTCCTTTGCCGTTATGATCCTGCTGCGCTTCCCCATTGCCTACGCCGTTGGTCTAAGCTCCGTGTTCTGCCTGCTGGCCATGGGCAACAGCCTCAACGCCGTCTGCCGGCTGATGGTAAAGGGCATCAGCTCCTTCTCGCTGATGGCCGTGCCCTTCTTCATCACCATGGGCGTGCTGATGGGCAAGGGCGGCATTTCCGATAAGCTCATCGCCCTGGCAAACGCCTGTGTGGGATGGATGCGAGGGGGCCTTGCCATGGTAAACATTGTGGCCTCCTACTTTTTCGGCGGCATCTCCGGCTCCGCCTCCGCCGACACCGCCTCCATCGGCTCCATCATGATCCCCATGATGGTGGACCAGGGCTATGACGCCGACTTCTCCACCGCCGTCACCATCACCTCCTCCTGCGAGGGATTGCTGGTGCCCCCCAGCCACAACATGGTCATCTACGCCACCACCGCCGGCGGCATCTCCGTGGGCTCGCTGTTTCTGGCGGGCTATTTCCCCGGCGCACTGCTGGCCATTTCCCTGATGGTGGGCTCCTATATCATCTCCGTAAAGCGCAACTATCCCAAGGGCGACCGGTTCAGCATCGTCACATTTATCAGGCAGCTGTTTGTGTCCATCTGGGCGCTGCTCGCCATCGTCATTGTGGTGGTCGGCGTGGTGGCCGGCTGGTTCACCGCCACGGAGTCCGCCGCCATCGCGGTCATCTACTCCCTGATCGTATCCGTCTTTGTCTACAAGGGCGTGAACTGGAAGGGCGTCTGGAAGGCTTTGGACGAGTGTGTCAACACCCTGGCTATCGTGCTGATCCTCATTGCAACCTCCGCCGTCTTCGGCGACTGCCTGACCAAGCTCCATGTGCCCGACCTGGCCGCCCAGGCCATTGTGGGATTGACGGACAACAAATACATCCTGATTATCCTGCTGAACATTATCCTGCTGATTCTGGGCATGATTATGGATATGGCCCCCATCATCCTCATCGCCACCCCCATTCTGCTGCCTGTGGCCACCCAGTACTGCGGCCTGGATCCCATCCAGTTCGGCATCATGGTCGTTCTCAACTGCGGTATCGGCCTGCTGACGCCCCCCGTCGGCGCGGTGCTGTTCATCGGCTCCGCCGTGGCCAAG
>CATNDT010000054.1 GCA_950097035.1 uncultured Oscillibacter sp. | reverse complement strand
TTGGCCTTGTTTGCCATAAAAGTGGACATGGTGTTTCCTCCGTATGATATATTTGTATTTGCTTTACAAATTAAGAACTCCGGGGTAAAATCGGAGCAAGGTTATTTATACCACAGTGGGCGGGCAGTGTCAACATAAAATTCATTTATCACCGGAAAATCTATAAAAAGCTTTGATTATCTCTTAATATCTCTCAAATGCTCGTGTCTGATTTTTGAAATGTGCCGAGAGAAATGCGGAGGGCCGCAGCCCTCCGCAGATGTGGCCGGTATGTAGCTACAACACCCACTGCACCAGCAGCAAAAGGCAGAAGCCCGGCAGGCCCAGTACGCCGATGACCAGGGCGTTCCAGAGATTCAGGCCCAGTGTGATGCCGGTGACGGCGGATGTCAGGCCCACCACCCACAAAGCCAAAAATCCCAGCAGGGTATTGGCCAGCAGCTTCACCGCCACCCGCAGCGGCGCGCTGAACACCCGCAGCAAGGCGATGAGAAAGAACCCTGCCAGCAAGGCGGCGACGATTTTCTGGCTCAGGTCCATATGGCCTCCCCACGGAGATCCGCTGCCACCGCCGCGCCGGGGCTGCGCTCCTTGATGGCGCGGATGAGATAGTTGCAGCGGGCCTTTACGGCACTAATCTGATACACGCAGGACTCCACCAGTTCCGGGTCCACCGCCTGGTCAAACTGCTGGTAGGCGGAGGCCAGGTCCCCCTGCGCGTCCTGCAGGGCGGCCTTCAGGGCCAGAAGTTCCGGGTCGGGATTGGATCTTTTCGTAAAGAGAAAGGTTTTCATAAGGCATTGTCCCTCCTGCTTCTATTCATACTGGGAGTTTGGACAAATATGCCAATTTTCATGCAGGAGGCGGAAAAATGTCCATGGAGCGGGAGTTCTATATGCGGCAGGCCTTGGCCCTGGCAAGAGAGGCCGGGGCGGCGGGGGAGGTGCCCGTGGGATGCGTCATTGTCCAAAACGGCCGGGTGGTGGGCCGGGGCCGTAACCGGCGGGAAGAGCGGCGGGCCGCCGCCTCCCACGCGGAGATGGAGGCCATTGCCCAGGCCAACCGGACGCTGGGCTCCTGGCGGCTGGAGGACTGCCAGCTGTATGTGACGCTGGAGCCCTGCCCCATGTGCGCGGGGGCGATTTTAAACGCCCGTATCCCCCAGGTGTGGTATGGGGCGCGGGACGGGGTTTTCGGGGCCTGCGGCGGTGTGCTGAACCTGTTTATGGAGGACTTTCCCCACCGCCCCGCCCTGGTGGGGGGCATTCTGGAACAGGAGTGCCGGGAGGTGCTGGCGTCGTTTTTCGACAGGCTCCGGCAGGAAAAACGTAAGTTGACATAAAAATATTTTTCGATTTAAGGTTTTCTTAACAATTGATGCTGGTTTGCTTAACAACTCTCCTGTATCTTAATAATTGCAAGAGACAAAACTTCTTTTCATCCAATCTTCCAAAAAATAAGGAACAGGGCCAGCCGAAAGGCTGGCCCTGTTCCTTATTTACGTTACCCCCACAGGGCCGACAGTGTGGGGATGACCTGCTTTTTGCGGGACATGATTCTGGGCAGGAAGGCGCAGTTTTCCGTACCCCTGATGCCAAAGGCCTGGCGGATGGTGTCCTCATCTCCCACAAAGAGGAGCTGAGTGCCCTCCAGCAGCACATCGGTGATCATCAGCACCACGGTGTTCAGCCCCCGCTTGCGGTGGATATCCTCCATGACCTCCAGGAACTCGGCTTTTCTGGCCAGAAGGCGGGCGGAGTCCATGGTGGTGATCTGGCTGACGGCCAGATTGTGCCCGGCGATATGGAACTCCTTATAGTCCGTCTTCATCATGGCCTCGGCGGTCCTGTCCTCGCCGCAGCTGGCGGAGAAGATAGCCTGACCCAGCTCCTCCAGCGTGACGTTTGCGATGCGGGCCAGGCGGTTGGCAATGTCGATATCCCGCTGGGTGCAGGTGGGGGATTTGAACATCACCGTGTCCGACACGATGGCGGCCGCCATGAGGCCGGCCATATTGGCTGTGGGCATCAGACCCTTCTCCTGGTACATCTCCGCCACAATGGTGTTGGTGCTGCCCACAGCCTCGTTACGGACATGGATGGGATTATTGGTTTGAATATCCGCCAGGCGGTGATGGTCGATGATCTCCAGAATATCCGCCTGGTCCAGTCCCGTGACGGACTGGGACTTCTCGTTGTGGTCCACCAGCACCACACGCTTGCGGCGGGGGCGCAGCAGGTGGAAGCGGGACAGCATGCCCACCACCCGCTCTTCCTCGTCCAGAATGGGATAGGCCCGGAAACGGCTCTCCAGCACGGTGTTTTGCACGTCGTCGATGTAATCGTCCAGATGGAAGCAGACCATGCTCTCGTGCTTGCAGATGCGGGAGATCGGCAGAGCGTGGAAAATCAGCCGCAGAGCCTGATAGGCGTCCATAGGGGTGGAGATGACGCAGGTATCCCCGGCGATCTCCAACAGCTCCGGCGAGACCTCCGCCTGACAGACGAGTACGCAGTTGACCTGCAGCTCCAGTGCCCGGCGGATCATATCCGGCTGGTCGCCGCAGATGACTACGCTGTCCCGTTTGGAGAAGAGCAGGTTTTCCCGGCTGGCGGGCAGGGCGATGGTGACCTCGCCGGCGATCACTTCCTGAACGTCGCCGCTCTCGTTAAGGATTTTGCCCTCCAGCACGGACAGGAGATTGTATACCGGAATGCCCTCCACCCGGGGGTTGCGGACAGAGGTGATATCGTAATTGGCCACGTCTCCGGCGGAGAGGGTGCCGAAGAGCGTGCCGTCCTCATTGGCCACGGGGAGAACGGAGATCTTTCCGTTTTGCATGGTCTGCCAGCCCCGGCTGACAGTGGCGGCAGCGGACAGGGTGGGAGGGGTGTCGTAGTCCAGATCGCGGACCTGGGTGCGGACATTTTCGATGAGCTTGGGGGGATGAAAGCCGAACCGGTCCAGCAGGATTTGGGTCTCGTCGCTGATTTGGCCCAGCCGGGCGGCGCAGTACTCCCGCTGGCCCAGGGCGTTTTTCAGCGCGGCATAGGCCATGGCCGAGACGATGGAGTCGGTGTCGGGATTGCGGTGTCCTGTGATATATACGGTGTCCATAAAGGGTCCTCCTCCGGAGATCTTTTTCTAAATGATACCGCCCCCAAAGGTCTTTGTCAACGATTTCCCCCGCCGTTTCGTCATAAAACCAGCAGCGCCTTGGGGGCGCGGGTCAGGTTTTCGCAGCCGTCCTCCGTCAGGCGGATGACGTCCTCGATCCGCACGCCCAGCCTGCCCGGCAGGTAGATGCCCGGCTCCGCGGAGATCACCGCCCCGGCGGGCAGGGGCTTGTCGTTGGAGGCGGCGGCGTTGGGGCTCTCGTGGATCTCCACGCCCACCCCGTGACCGAAGCTGTGGGCGAAATACGCCCCGTATCCCGCGGCGTCAATAACTTTCCGGGCGGCGCTGTCCACCGCCCTGCCGGTGACGCCGGCCCCGGCGGCGGCAATGCCCGCCTTTTGGGCGGCCAGAACCGTCTCATACACGTTTCGCATCTCCTCCGTGGCGGAGCCCACCGCCACGGTGCGGGTCATATCGGAGCAGTAGCCGTGATAGATGCAGCCAAAGTCCATGGTGACGAACTCTCCGGACCGGATTTCCCGCTCAGAGGGCACGCCGTGGGGCAGGCTGCCGTTGGGACCGGAGACCACAATGGGGTCAAAGGACATGTCCGACGCGCCGTAGTGGAGCATAAGGTATTGCAGCCGTGCGGCGATCTCCTTCTCCGTAACGCCGGGACGGATCTCCTTTAAGATGTCCTCCAGCGCCCTCTCTGCGATCCGCTGGGCGGCGGTCATGGCCTCCAGCTCCTCCCGGTCCTTCACCCGGCGCAGCTGCGCCGGCAGCTCCGCGGCGGGCACCAGCTCGCAGGGCAGGGCCTTGCGGTAGGTCTCATACTCCCGAACGGTCATGCAGGCGTCCTCATAGCCCATTTTTTGAATGGACTGCTCCTGGATAACCTCCTTTAACCGGGCGGTGTAGCCGTGTCCGGGACCCACCTCCCGCAGCTCGGCGTTTTGTATGCGGCGGCCGGCGGCCTCGGTGTAGCGGGCGTCGGTAAAATAGTAGTTTTTTTCGCGGGTGACAAGGGCGGCGCCGTCTGTTCCGGAGGAGTGGAAGCCGGAGGCATAGAAGCGGTTGGCCTCCCCGGTGAGTAGTATGGCGTCGATGTGGTATGCCTCCAGCAAAGAGGCGATCTGGGCAAAATGATTCATGGTGTTCTCCTGATTTTTAAAATTTTTACTTTTCCAGCGCCGCCTTTACAAACCCATAAAACAGCGGGTGGGGCCGGTCCGGCCGGCTTTTGAACTCCGGGTGGAACTGGGCGCCCACAAACCAGGGGTGGTCCGGCAGCTCCACGATCTCCACCAGGCGGCCGTCGGGGGACAGTCCTGCCAGCGCCATGCCCCTCTCATGGACCGCCTCCCGGCAGGCGTTGTTGAACTCATAGCGGTGGCGGTGACGCTCTGAGATATCGGCGGCGCCGTACAGAACCCGGCTGCGGCTCCCCTCGGCCAGGGTGCAGGGATACCGGCCAAGGCGCATGGTGCCGCCCTTTTCGGTGACGTGGACCTGGTCCGGCAGCAGGCCGATGACAGGATGCGCCGTGTCCGGGGCAAACTCGGTGGAGTTGGCGTCCGCCCAGCCCAGCACGTGGCGGGCAAACTCCACTACGGCCATCTGCATGCCGAGGCAGATGCCGAAATAGGGGATGCGGTTTTCCCGGGCATATTGAATGGCACAGATCATGCCCTCGATTCCCCGGCCGCCAAAGCCGCCGGGCACGATCACGCCCGCGCAGTCCGCCAAAGCCGCCGCTGTATTCTCCGCTGTCAGCGCGCCGGAATCCACCCACTGGATGTCTGCCACGGCGTCGTTGGCGGTGGCGGCGTGGTGCAGCGACTCCACCACGGAGAGGTAGGCGTCGTGCAGCTGGGTGTATTTCCCTACCAGGGCAATGCGCACCGGCCTGCGGGCGTTTTTCTCCCGCTTCACCATGGCGGTCCACTCCCGCAGGTCCGGCTGGTGGGTGATGAGGCCCAGCTTGCGGCACACCACCTCGTCCAGCCCCTCCTCCGCCATCAGCAGCGGCACCTCATAAAGGGTGCCGGCGGTGGCGTTTTGAATCACGCAGTCCGGCTCCACATTGCAGAAGAGGGCGATTTTCCGGCGGATGTCATCGGTGATGGGCGCGTCGCACCGGCACACCAGAATATCCGGCTGGATGCCCAGGGACAGCAGCTCCTTCACCGAGTGCTGGGTGGGCTTGGACTTCAGCTCTCCGGAGCCCGGGACCTGGACGATGAGGGGCACGTGGATAAACACCGCGTCCCCCAGGGGCCGCTCGGCCCGTACCTGACGGATGGCCTCCAGAAACGGCTGGGACTCAATGTCGCCCACGGTGCCGCCAATCTCGCAGATGACCACGTCCACATCCTCTCCGGCCATGGCGTAGATCCGGTCCTTAATCTCGTTGGTGATGTGGGGGATAATCTGAACCGTGGCCCCCAGGTAGTCTCCCCGGCGCTCCCGGTTCAGCACGGACCAGTAGACCTTGCCGGAGGAGATGGAGGCGTTGCCGGTGAGGTTTTCGTCCACAAACCGCTCGTAGTGCCCCAGATCCAGATCGGTCTCGGCGCCGTCCTCGGTGACAAAGACCTCTCCGTGCTGATAGGGACTCATGGTTCCGGGATCCACGTTGATATAGGGATCGAATTTCTGGTTTCGCACCCGCACGCCCCGCTGCTTGAGAAGCCGCCCCAAAGACGCCGCGCAGATCCCCTTGCCCAGGCCCGAAACCACGCCGCCGGTGACGAATACAAATTTGGTCTTCATCATGTCTGCCTCCTCCATATGGTAGTATTGGAGTTTTGCCGCCCCGTTGATACGGTGATGGGCCGAAAATAAAAAAGCCGCCGCCGGACCGTCGCAGGGGTGAGAAGTCCCGGTCTCTTTCGGGACTTTCAGCTGCGATCCGCGGTGCTCGCCGTGTGATTTGATTGTCGCTTGCGGCTACGCCGCAAACCGCGCCCAAAGCGTTCCAAAATACCGTTTCAATATATCACCTTGATTTTTTCTTGTCAATGCGAAACTTTCGGTGTCCCTTTTTGAATTATAGGTGTTACACATCATTGTAACACCTACACACCAGATTTGGGCTTGCATTCTATTATGGTTGAAACGGCGGCGAATCCCATGGTACAATAAAACATATTTTGATGGATCAGATTGATCGGTTGAGAGGCCGCGGCGTCCGGGTCCCGGTCACAGGGGAGAACAGTTGATGAAAATAGAGATCAGAGAAATCCGCTTTGGTACGGAAGACTATGAGGAGGCGTTCCGGCTCAGAAGCAAGGTGCTCCGGGAGCCGGAGGGGAGAGTGCTGACACGGGGGGAACTGCCTTTTGATAAGGTCTCCTCCTATTTTGCCGCATATCTGGATCAGGTCATGGCCGGTGTCGTACTGTGGTATCGGGATAAAAAAACGGATACGGGTATTGTGAAGCATCTTGCCGTTCTTGAAGAGGCGAGAGGGTGTCACATTGGGCGGCTACTTCTGGAGCGGGCCGAAACAGACATGCTTCAAACCGGTATTCGCAGGGTTGCTGTCAAGGCGAGAGTACGGGCAAAATCCTTTTATGAGGCGTTGGGCTACCGGGTGGCCGGGCCTGTGATGCACGAAGAGATCGAACATATCATGATGGAGAAAACACTGCTGGGAAAGGAGTCGACTTTCATCTATCTGATCCGGCACGGGATGACCGGCGACAACCTGAACGGCGTTCTGCAGGGCTCCAGAGATGTTCCGTTGGGAGAAGCCGGCATAGAGCAGGCGAAATGTCTGCGGACACGTTTTCAGAGCGTGAAGCTGGACGCTCTGTATGCAAGTCCTCTTCTGCGGGCATATGAAACTGCGAAAATTCTCGGCGGACCGCACGGGCTGACGCCTGTAGCGGATCAAGGCCTGGCGGAAGCGAATTGTGGCCTTATGGAGGGAAACTCGTCCGAACTGAACAGCAGGCTGTATCCTGAACAGATGTATTACCTGAAGTGCCGCCCGGCCGCGTTTTGCCCGCCGGAGGGCGAGAGCGGGCGGCAGGTATATGACCGGGTCGTTGCCGCAATGGGCAGGATCGTATCGGAAAACCGGGGTAAGGATATTGCTGTGGTCTCCCATGGCTTTGCAATAGAGCTCTACCTCGGATATGCCAGGCATATTCCCTTTGACCTGATTGAAAACTATATTGTTGAGAATTGCGCGGTATCCACCCTGATATATGACGCGGCCAATCAGGCAAAGCTGCTGCGGGTGAATGACGCCTCACATCTTCCGGATTCCCTCCGTTTCCATACGGAAGAAAAGTTCTCATCGCGTGTATAAGGATTGCCAGGCGGGTGAAAATTCACATCCGGATGACAGCGCATCCCCGGCTTTTGCTGGAAATACACAAGGGTGTTTGGAAACAACGGCCGCTATTTGTAAAAAGCGACGGTTGACTTTATCTATTTAAAGCTATATAGTGAAAAAGAATTCGGGCAATGTCTCCCAAAATGAGTTGCCAAAGGAGAAATCAAAGATGAAAAAGAAGATTCTTGCACTGCTTTTGACCGCTGTGATGGTCATGAGCCTGGCCGCCTGCGGCGGCAACAGCAGTCAGGGTGGCGACACCTCCCCCGCCGACTCCCAGTCCGGTAATACCGCCGGGCCGGCGGACGCCAATGAGCCTGCCGGGGAAGTCTACAAAATCGGCATCTGCCAGCTGGCTCCCCACCCGGCGCTGGACGCCGCCACCGAGGGCTTTATCGACGCCCTGAACGAGAAGCTTCCCGGTCAGGTGGACATCGATTCCCAGAATGCCGCAGGCGACACCCCCACCTGCGCCACCATTATCAACGGCTTTGTCTCCGCCGGTGTGGATCTGATCATGGCCAACGCCACGGCGCCTCTTCAGGCCGCCGCCTCAGCCACCGCCGACATCCCGGTGCTGGGTACCTCCATCACGGAATACGGTGTGGCCCTGGGAATAGACAACTTCTCCGGCACAGTGGGCTCCAACGTCTCCGGGACCTCGGATCTGGCGCCCCTGGACCAGCAGGCGGCCATGATTCAGGAGTGGTACCCCGATGCCAAGACCGTGGGCCTGATCTACTGCTCCGCAGAGCCCAACAGCCAGTACCAGGTGGACAATGTCCAGGCCTTCCTGGAGAGTATGGGCTACACCTGCACACAGTATCCCTTCTCAGACACCAACGATATGGCCTCTGTGGTCCAGAACGCTGCTGATAACAGCGATGTGCTGTACGTCCCCACCGACAACACCGCGGCCAACAACACCGGGATTATCGACAATATCTGCCGGGGCGTAAAGCCTGTATTTGCCGGTGAGGAGGGAATCTGCGGCGGCTGCGGCGTGGCCACGCTGTCTATCAGCTACTATGACATCGGCTATAAAACCGGCGAGATGGCCGCCGACATTCTGGCAAACGGAGCCGACGTGTCTGCCATGCCCATCGAATACGCACCCCAGTTTGTAAAGAAGTACAACCCCGCTACCTGCGAGGCCCTGGGCCTCACCGCTCCCGAGGGCTATGAGGCTATCGTGGCGGAATAATTGAACGAGGCATGAAAAAACAGCGGGGAAGGCATTCCCTTCCCCGCTGTTTTTTGCTATACTTACTATCATCGCGACTTTTCACGGGGAGGAAACAGCAATGACGGTCTTTTTAAACGCACTGCCGGGGGCGGTGTCCCAGGGATTGATTTGGGGCATCATGGCCATCGGCGTATACCTGACCTATCAGATTTTGGATATCGCCGACCTGACGGTGGACGGCTCCTTCTGCACCGGCGGCGCGGTATTTGTGATGCTATTTACCGGCGGCGTCAATATCTGGCTCGCCCTGCTGGCGGCGCTGATTGCGGGCATGCTGGCAGGACTGGTGACGGGCCTTTTGAACGCGGCCTGCGGTATCCCTGCGATTCTCTGCGGTATCCTGACCCAGCTGGGGCTCTACTCTATCAATATGGCCATCATGGACTTCAAGGCGTCCGTGGCCATCAACGTCACCCAGGCAGACACGCTGGAGAAGCTGCTGGTGTCATTGCGTTTTGTCCAGGGGGCCATCCGGGGAGACTTTCCCCTCTGGCGGCATCCCATCCTGGTAGTGGGCCTCTTTACGGCGGGCCTCATCGCCCTGCTCTACGGTTTCTTCGGCACGGAGCTGGGCAGCGCCCTGCGGGCTACCGGGTCCAACGGCAATATGGCCCGGGCGCAGGGCATTAACACCGACTTCTGCAAGGTGCTGGGTCTGATGATCTCCAACGGCCTGGTGGCCCTGTCCGGGGCGCTCCTCTGCCAGTATAACGGCGCCAACGAGATCAATGTGGGCCGGGGCGCCATCGTTATCGGCCTGGCCGCCGTCATCATCGGCGACGTGCTCTTTTCCAAGGTGTTTCGCAATTTCGCGCTGAAACTGCTGGCGGTGGTCATCGGCGCCATTATCTATTATATCGTTCTCCAGGCGGTGCTGGCGATGGGTCTGAACCCCAATTACCTAAAGCTTCTTTCCGCTCTGGTGGTGGCGGTGTTCCTGACCCTGCCCCACTGGAAGGGCCGCTATCTTGCCAGGTCCGCGAAGAGAGGAGGCGCAGCAAATGCTTGAAGTCCGGGAGATCTGGAAGACCTTTAACGCCGGGACTGTGAATGAGAAGCAGGCCCTGCGGGGCGTGAGCCTGACGCTGAACGACGGGGACTTCTGCACCGTTATCGGCGGCAACGGCGCGGGAAAGTCCACACTGCTCAACGCCGTGGCCGGCGTGTGGGCGGTGGACAGGGGCTCTATCACCATCGGCGGCGCCGATGTGACCCACCTGGCGGAGCACAAGCGGGCCCGGTATATTGGCCGGGTGTTTCAGGACCCCATGATGGGCACGGCCGCCACCATGCAGATTGAGGAAAACCTTGCCCTGGCCATGCGCCGGGGCAAGCGGCGCACCCTCCGCACCGGCATCTCCAAAAACGAGCGGGAGCAGTATCGGGAGATGCTGAAGATTCTGGACCTGGGACTGGAGGAGCGGCTGACCAGCAAGGTGGGGCTTCTCTCCGGCGGTCAGCGCCAGGCGCTGACGCTGCTGATGGCAACACTGCAAAAGCCCGATCTGCTGCTGCTGGATGAGCACACCGCCGCCCTGGACCCCAAAACTGCCGCCAAGGTGCTGGACGCCACCGAGCGCATTGTGGGCAAAGACCGCCTGACCACGCTGATGATCACCCACAACATGCGGGACGCCATCGCCCACGGCAACCGGCTCATTATGATGTATAACGGCAAGATTGTGATTGACGTGTCCGGCGAGGAGAAGAAGAAGCTTACGGTCCCACAGCTGCTGGAGCTGTTCAACAAGGTCAGCGGCAGCGACGAGGCGGACGATAAGCTGCTGCTGTCATAAGAGGAGGGGAATCGGTATGAGACTGGTCACGTATCAGAGAGACGGAGCAGTGAGCACCGGTGTTTTGCGCCGGGACGGCGCCGCGGTCTATCCTCTGTCCTGCGCGGATATGAACACCTTGATTGAGACAGTTTCCCTGGAGCAGCTGCGGCTGGAGGCGGAAGCGGCGGAGGCGGCGGGGCCCGGCATGCCGCTGGAAGATGTTGCCCTGCTGGCCCCCATCCCCAGGCCCCGGCAGGATATCGTGTGCCTGGGGATGAACTACAGGGACCATCTGGCGGAGGCCGCTGGCTATAATGCCGAGGCCTTTACCCGGGAAAAGGCGGTGGCGGTCTACTTCTCCAAGCGGGTGACGGAGGCCGTTCCCCCGGGGGGAGATATTCCCAGCCACCGGGGCCTGGTGGAGCGACTGGACTACGAGGTGGAGCTGGCGGTGATTCTGGGCAGGACCGCCCGGAATATCAGGGCGGCAGAGGCCGGGAGCTATATCTTCGGCTACACCGTCGTCAACGATGTCTCCGCCCGGGACCTGCAGACGGGGCACAAGCAGTGGTATTTTGGCAAGAGCCTGGACGGATTTACCCCCATGGGGCCCTGCATCGTCACGGCCGACGAGATCGCCTTTCCCCCGGCGCTGGAGCTCTCCGCCAGGGTAAACGGGGAGCTGCGGCAGAGCTCCAACACGTCGCTGCTGATCAACGGCATCGCGGAGGTGCTGGAGGAGCTGACGGCGGGCATGACGCTGCTGCCGGGCACTATCATCGCCACCGGCACGCCTGCCGGCGTGGGTCTGGGGTTTAACCCGCCCAGATTCCTGAAACCCGGCGACGTGGTGGAGTGTACCGTTGAGGGTATTGGAACACTGCGGAACACCGTGGTGTAAAAGAGAGAAGAAGGACCGCCCGTTCCGCTTGCCGCGGGACGGGCGGTCCACTGTTGTAGACATAAGCCACCGGCACAGCAAACGGGGTTCTCTGGCAGTCCATCTTATTGTGGCTTTGGAACTTGTGCCGTTCCTTTTTTCAATTTGAATCGCCGCCGTCATTTTCCGGAATGACAGCTCCATCACGGCCTACTGTCACTGCGGGGTCGTCTTTCATACCAGAGTAGAACGTAAAGGTCTGTTCCTCTCCGTTTACCAGAGAGATGACCAGAGCCGGGCGAATACCCACACGCTTATCCACATCAGTGCTTGTGTTGGAATAGTCGCCATCCTCCCACACAACAGGCCCCACATCTTCCCCGCTGAAGAGAAAATATCCGTCCAGCCACCACATATACCCGGAAGCATAGCCCCTATCCGGCCCTTGAGCCATGGCATAGGGCGTATATTCCGCCTTCCGGTTGTCACGGGAGGTATACTGCTCACAGTCATCTCTGGTCAAAAGCCGCAGCTCCCGGACAGAGGACATATTCGTGTCCCCAAAGGCGTCTTCATAAAAATCGGTGTACAGCCACTGATACAGAGCCCGGGAATCTTCCCCGTCGTCGGGCATGTAGGCCCGAACGTCCAGTACCTTTTGGCTTACAGCCAATATCCGCTCCTCGTTTTTGTCCAATACCAGCCATTCAATAGGCTCTTTACCGTTGGTAAGGTCGTTATCCTGCTCATAACCTCCCAAAATTACAGTGTCACCCTCGGCGACAAATTGGAAATTCACAACAGGGAATTCTTCTTTGAGCGCGTTCAAGCGGTCGGCGGAATCCTGGTAACCGCCCAGTTCCTCAAAAAGAGCGGCGGCCTCGTTGGGTCGGCCCGCTTCGGCAAGAAATAGGGCTCGGTCGTATTTGTCGGCGTTGGAGCTCTCAACGCCCACAAAACCAGCGCCTCCGGCCACGGCGACAGCAAGAGCGAGAAAGGAGGCGGTTATCCTGTCCACGCCTTTTTTGCATTCCCCCTCCGCAGACTTCTTCTTTTTCTTTAAAACAAGGCAGGCGGCGCCCAAGGCCGCTACGCCGCCTCCGCCAGCTCCGCCGGCAATGGCCGCCATATTCGTCTTGCTGCCTGCCCGGAAAGTGATGGTCTTGTCTACACCGTCCTGAGTAGAGGCCGTGAGGGTTACTTCGCCCTTGCCCACCGCCCGAACGAGACCTGTGCCGTCCACCGTAGCCACAGCAGGGTCGCTGGATGTCCAGGTGATTTGGGGATAAGTGGCATCAGAAGGCCAGACATCGGTGGAGAATTGAACGGTTTCCCCATCGGACAGAGTGCCCTCAAAGCCGCCGGCGGCCAGAATAGACACCTTGGTCACCGGGATGTGCTGAATATCAATGGTCAGATTGGTTTGTACATCTTTCTGGATAGCCTGAACAGTGACTTTACCAACCCCCTTTGCGGTGAGAAGGCCGTCCTTCGTAATTTCGGCGACTGCCGTATCACTACTCTGCCAGTGAACGTCCCGGTAAGTGGTGTTGTCCGGTGTAATAACTGCCTCCAGTTGGACGGAATCACCGATGGTAATCTCTTCCGGGGCCTCAATTTCAATCTTTTGGGCTATGATTTCCTCCACTGTCAGCGCAACCTGAGCGGTAAGGCCATTGGTGGTGGTAGCGGTGATGGTGGCTGCGCCGGCACCCAGGGCGGTAATAAGACCATCCTCTACGGAAGCTACATGCTCATCACTGGAAGCCCAGGTGATTTCCGGTCGGTCAACATTCTCAGGTGTCAGAACAACCCCCATTTTCATGGTGTCATTGATATAAAGGGTTTGGGTCGACTCGTCCACCCCGGTAAGCGTGATGGAGTCCGCTGTAATTTCATGGACGGTAATCTTTATCGAGGCACGCTTATCATTAAAAGTGGTTGCGGTGACTGTGGCGGTGCCAAACCCCACGGCTGTGATCCTGCCGCCGCTGACCCGAACAACGGAGGAATCGCTGGAAGACCAGGAAACGCTGGTAGAGCAGGCGTTGGAGGGGGAAACGGCTGCGACGATTTCCGCCTTCTCATCCATGCCCAGCGTTGTTTTTTCCGTCGATAACCGCACCCCGGTGGGGAACACATCCGTGTAAGGGCAGTAGCCGCCGGGGTGGAGGTGAGCGGAGTAGCCGTGGTGGTAATGGTAGCTGCCCAGTCCGCTGGCATTGCGGGTGTCACGGTGGCCGCCGCTGGCGTCGGTCCGTCCGGAATGTGCAAAACCTGATGGGGCAATCAAGACCAGAAAAACGATCGCCACCGATACGGCCAGAAGTTTGTTTGCTCTTCGTTTCATGGGCGTTCTCCCCTTTTCTGTTTTTTGAGACATCCGCCGGTATCGGGCCCTTCCGGGTCCTTTCCGGGCCTCCGGCTTAGCCGGGGAGGGGGTTACATCCCCCGCTTCCGCTCCGGCAGAAGGCACAGCGCCCCGCTTTGCCGGGTGGCGTTCAGGTCAATGAGGCGCTGGTTGGAGCTGCCCCGAAACCGCAGGGAGATGTCCTTCAGCTCCTCCACAAACCGCCCGTCTACCAGCACATCCAGCAGCGCCAACAGCTCCTCCGTCACCTCGCACCGGGGGTGGCTTCCCTCGGTGTGCAGCTCCTCATAGGTAAAGCCGCTGAAGGCCCAGATGGTTTTGCCGGGGCAGGATGCCCGCACCCGGCGCAGAAAGGGCAGCAGCGTGCGCTGGTTTTCCGGCTCAAAGGGTTCGCCGCCCAGTAGGGTCAGCCCGTTGATATACTCCGGGGCCAGCAGAGCCAGCAGATAGTCCTCGGTCTCCGCCGTAAAGGGCTGGCCGTATGTAAAGTCCCAGGTCTGGGGCTGGAAGCAGTGGGGACAGCAGTTGGTGCAGCCGGAGACGAACAGTGTCACCCGCACGCCCTCGCCGTTGGCAATGTCACAGTTTTTGATCTCACCGAAATACATAGCGCACTCCTTATGAAAAATGGCGGGGCCTGGCCCCGCCATTTGTATTTTGTGGGATTTACAGGTGCAGCACCCGGTCCCGGATTTCCTGGGTGCGGCCCTGGTTCCAGAACTGTGTACCGATGTAGCCGCAGGTCCGGCGGGCCACATTCATTTTGTCCTGGTCGGTGTTGCCGCATTGAGGACATTTCCAGATGAGCTTGCCGTGCTCTTCGCAGATTTGGATCTCACCGTCCCAGTCACAAACCTGACAGTAGTCGCTCTTGGTGTTCAGCTCGGCGTAGATAATGTTGTCGTAGATAAACTTCATCACCTGGAGCACCGCCTCCAGATTGTTCTGCATATCCGGCACCTCCACATAGCTGATGGCCCCGCCGGGGGAGAGGTGCTGGAACTGGGCCTCGAATTTCAGTTTGGTGAAGGCGTCGATCTTCTCGGAGACATGAACGTGATAGCTGTTGGTGATATATCCCTTGTCAGTGATGCCTTCGATTACGCCAAACCGCTTCTGGAGGCATTTGGCAAATTTATAGGTGGTGGATTCCAGCGGCGTACCATAGAGGCTAAAATCAATGTTGTGCTCTGCCTTCCAGCGGCGGCAGGCGGTGTTCATGGTCTCCATGATCTCCAGGGCGAAAGGCGTGGCGGCAGGGTCTGTGTGGCTCTTGCCGGTCATATACTTCACGCACTCATAGAGCCCCGCATAGCCCAGGGAAATGGTGGAGTATCCGCCGTAGAGGAGCCTGTCGATCGGCTCGCCCTTTTTCAGGCGCGCGCAGGCACCATACTGCCATAGAATGGGCGCCGCGTCGGACAGCGTGCCCTTCAGCCGCTCGTGGCGGCACAGCAGCGCCCGGTGGCACAGCTCCAGCCGCTCGGCAAAGATCTTCCAGAACTTTTCGATATTTCCCTCAGAGCTTAAGGCCACGTCGGGAAGGTTGATGGTGACAACACCCTGGTTGAACCGGCCGTAGTACTTGGGCCGGTTGGTCTCCGGGTCCACATAGGGAGTCAGAAAGCTGCGGCAGCCCATGCAGGGGTAGCAGTTGCCGTTGCCGTTTTTGTCGACTTTCAGCTCCAGCATCTTTTTCTCGGAGATATAGTCCGGCACCATGCGGCGGGCGGTACACCTGGCGGAGAGCTCTGTCAGATAGTAGTAGGGGGAGCCGGGGGAGACGTTGTCCTCCTCCAGCACGTAGATGAGCTTGGGGAAGGCGGGGGTAATCCACACGCCGGCCTCGTTTTTCACGCCCTCGTAGCGCTGCTTTAAAACCTCTTCAATGATGAGGGCCAGATCGTGCTTGGTCTGGGGGTCGTCTGTCTCTCCCAGATACATGAACACGGTGACAAAGGGCGCCTGACCGTTGGTGGTCAGCAGCGTGACCACCTGGTATTGAATCGTCTGCACGCCGCGGCGGATCTCCTCCAGCAGGCGGGATTCCACCAGCTCTTTGCGCTTTTTTTCAGAAACCTCGGCGCCGATGTCCGCCAGCTCCTGCTCCACGCTTTTGCGGATCTTCTTCCGGCTGACATCCACAAAGGGGGCCAGGTGCGTCAGGGAGATGGACTGGCCGCCGTACTGGTTGGAGGCTACTTGAGCGATAATCTGCGTTGCGATGTTGCAGGCGGTGGAGAAGGAGTGGGGCTTTTCAATCAGGGTGCCGGAGATGACCGTGCCGTTTTGCAGCATGTCCTCCAGGTCCACCAGATCGCAGTTGTGCATGTGCTGGGCGTAGTAATCCGTGTCGTGAAAGTGAATGATACCGGCGTTGTGGGCCTCCACAATATCCGGCGGCAGCAGAAGCCGGCTGGTGATATCACGGCTGACCTCACCGGCCATATAATCCCGCTGAACGGAGTTGACCGTGGGATTTTTATTGCTGTTCTCCTGCTTGGCCTCCTCGTTGTTGCACTCGATGAGGGTGAGGATCTTGTCGTCGGTCGTGTTGCTCCGGCGGATCAGAGAACGGGTGTAGCGGTAGGTGATATAGTTCTTGGCCACCTCAAAGGCGTTGTGGGCCATGATCTGGTATTCCACCAGGTCCTGAATTTCCTCCACGGAGGGCGCCCGGTTCATTTTTTGACAGTTGAGCTCCACCGACTCGGCGATCCGGCGGATCTGCACCGGCGTCATGCGGGTGGTCTCTTCAATGCTCTCATTGGCCTTTGTAATGGCCGCAATGATTTTTGTAATGTCAAAATTTACTTCCGTGCCGTTCCGTTTGATCACGTTCATGAGCGCCCTCTCCTCGTCTAAAATAAAAAATCTTCCGTTGAATATATTGTGAGCCTGTCCATTCTAACACACAAGATATAGTTTGACTAGTCGCAAAAACCACACCCCAAAAATTTTGCTGCCCAGGTCAGATGCGGCACGTAAGGACTATTCTGCCAGATATGGGGCGGTTTGTCCATTGTGAAAATCCATCAAAATTTACCAAAGTTTTCTCCAGAGGATACGGTTTCCGGGGTATGGAAAAACATATCCCCGTCCCTTGCCGCATAGGATAGACCAACTAGAGGCGGGGAGTGTTGCGTTTTGAAGGGTAACATGGAGGAGCGGGCGGAGCGCCTGGCCCAGTACATTATAGAGAACCGGACCACTGTCCGCGCCGCCGCGCAGAAATTCGGCATCAGCAAATCAACCGTGCACAAGGACATCTCTGAGCGCCTGCCCCAGTTCAACAGGGCGCTGTACATACAGGTCAAGGAAGTCCTGGACGTGAACAAGGCCCAGCGGCATATCCGGGGCGGCATCGCCACCCGCAAAAAATACCGCGGCACATGAGGGGAGCTCCGATGAAAACACGCCGGAATTCCCAGAGGCTCCCGGCGGGATTCGGGGGCACAGCATTGCCGGCAGAGTGAAAAGCAGCTGTGGCTTTCACCAGCGAACAGTATAAGGAGGAATCGATATGGCGAAGCAGATGCAGGGGCGGGGGCGCTCCAGGGCGGCGGAGGCGGCGGT
>CATNDT010000053.1 GCA_950097035.1 uncultured Oscillibacter sp. | reverse complement strand
TGGTTTTTTCCATAACCGTCATGGCAGTTCCTCCAAACGGTTAAAAATTATATCCCGACCAGCCGCCGCATGTCCTCAGGCAAAGGGGCGGTGAGACATAAGGGCTCTCCGGTGACCGGATGAATCAACCGCAGAATGTGGGAGTGCAGCGCCGGCCGCGGGATGAGAGACGGGTCCTCCGTGCCGTACAGCCAGTCCCCCGCCAGGGGACAGCCGAGGGAGGCCATGTGGAGACGCAGCTGGTGAGTGCGGCCCGTCTCCGGAATCAGCTTTACCAGAGAGAGGTCCTCCCGCGTCTGCAGTACCTGGTAGTGGGAGACTGCCGGCGCGCCGCCGGTGCAGATCTTACGCGCCACGGCGGAGGATTCGTCCCGGCCAATGGGGGCGTTAACCGTGCCCTTTCGGGGGTTGGGGCAGCCTGTACACACGGCCCGGTACTCCCGGTAAAAACGCGGTGTGTGCAGGATGCGGCGCAGCCGGTCGTGAATATAGCCGCTCTTTGCCACCACCATCAGGCCGGTGGTGCCCTTGTCAAGGCGGCTGACGGGATGGAAGATAAAATTTGTACCCCGGGCATAGGCCAGCGCCCCGGCCACCGTGGGGGTGTCCGGCAGGAAATTGGAGGCGTGGGCGGTCATACCCGCGGGCTTGTCCACCACCAGCAGGTGGCCGTCCTCCCACACCACGTGCAGCGGCCAGTCGCCGGGGATGATGCCGGTTTTGGGCGGGCGGTGGTCGCCGGTCTCTGCTGTCAGCACGTCGCCGGTGTGGAGAATATCCACCGTGCGGGCGTGAGCGCCGTTGACCAGGATGCCGTTTTCCGCATGGCTCAGGCGGGAGACGGCGTGGGAGGAAAAGTGGAGGACCGCCTTGAGAATGTGGCGGACGGTGGCGCCGTCCTCCTCCGGCGGAAGGGTATAAGAGATGGTTTCCAGCTGTACCGCCCCCTTTTTATCCGTATTGTACGATACCGCGGCGGGTTTTGCAAGCCCCGCGGCCGCCGCGGATTGCGGAGGCGGCGGGGCTGTGGTATAATGAAAAGGTAAAGAGGAGAAGCCCCCCGGTTTTAGGGCTGGCAGGATCCGTTTCCCGTGTGGTAAACTATACGCAGTTTGAAGAGCAGGAGGCCCCTTATGCTGATATCTGCAGAACACCTCTCCATTAATTTTGGCAGCCGCCAGCTGCTGGATGATGTGAATTTCTATTTGAACGAGGGGGACAAGACCGGCGTCATCGGCATCAACGGTGCGGGAAAGTCCACCTTTTTAAAGGTGGTGGCAGGCGCCGTGGAGGCGGACGCCGGAACGGTTTCCCGAAATCCCAATGTGCAGGTGAGCGCATTGCCCCAAAACCCGGTGATGGAGGACAGTGCCACGATTTTAGAGCAGGTGTTCCTTCACTTTCCGGCGGAGTTCCGGGCGCTGAACGAGTATGAGGCCAAGGCCATGCTGAACCGTTTGGGCCTTCCGGACCATGACAAGCGGGTGGGGACGCTCTCCGGCGGCCAGCGGAAGCGGGTGGCTTTGGCGGCGGCGCTGATTCACCCGGCGGATGTGCTGGTGCTGGATGAGCCCACCAACCACCTGGACAGCGAGATGGTGGCCTGGCTGGAGGACTGGCTCCGGAAATTCCGGGGCGGGCTGGTGATGGTGACGCATGACCGCTATTTTCTGGAGCGGGTGGTAAACCATATCACAGAGCTGAGCCGGGGAAAGCTCTATCACTATGAGGCTAACTACTCAAAATATCTGGAGCTGCGGGAACAGCGGATGGCGATGGCCGAGGCCGGCGAGCGCAAGCGGCAGTCCATTCTGCGGGTGGAACGGGAGTGGATCATGCGTGGGTGCAAAGCCCGGAGCACAAAATCCAAAGAGCGCATCCAGCGGTATGAGGCGCTGCTGGCGCGGGATGCGCCGGAGACGGACGGCGCCATCCAGCTGGCAGCGGCCTCCAGCCGTTTGGGAAAAGAGCTTATCGAGCTGCAAAATGTGTCCAAGGGCTATGGCGGTCGCCAGGTGATAGAATCCTTTTCCTACAGTCTGCTGCGGGAGGACCGCATCGGGATCGTGGGGCGGAACGGGGCGGGAAAATCCACACTGCTCCATCTGATTGCCGGAGAGCTGGAGCCGGATACCGGCAGCGTAAAGACCGGGGCCACGGTGAAGATCGGCCACTTCTCCCAGGAGGGCCGGGAGCTGGACCTCACCCAGCGGGTATATGATTTTATCCACAGCATCGCGGACGAGGTGAAAACCGACGCGGGGACCTTTTCCGCAAACCAGATGATGGAGCGCTTTCTATTCCCCGGAGATCTGCAGTCCGTGCCTGTCGGGCGGCTTTCCGGCGGGGAGCGGCGGCGGCTCTATCTGCTTTCTGTACTGATGGCCGCACCCAATGTGCTGCTGCTGGACGAGCCCACCAACGATCTGGATGTGACGACCCTCTCAATTTTGGAGGATTACCTGCAAAGCTTTCCCGGCCCTGTTCTGGCGGTGTCCCACGACCGGTTTTTTCTGGATAAACTGGCGGAGTCCATCTTTGAGGTGCGGGATGGGACGGTGCTGCGGTATACCGGAAACTGGTCGGACTGGGCCCAAAAACGGAAAACAGAGGAGACGCCGGCCGCCCCGAAGGAAGGGCGTTCCAGGGCGGCGGAGCGCCCGCGGGAGCGCAAACTGAAATTCACCTATAAAGAGCAGCTGGAGTTTGCGTCCATTGATGAAGAGCTTGCGGCACTGGAGGAGCAGCTGGCGGAGTGTACCGCCGCCCAGGAGCGCTGCGGCAGCGATTACATGGCGCTGCAGGACCTGCAGGCCCAACAGGCGGCGCTGGAGAAGCTGCTGGAGGAGAAGATGGAGCGGTGGGTGTATCTCAACGAGCTGAAAGAGCGGATAGACGCGCAAAACGGATAGGCGCGTGAAGGGGCGTTTACAGCCTCTCGGCCTTATTTCCCGCGTACCAGAGGTTCCAGGTCTGGCGGTATACGGCGGCGGTCTTCTCTGTGTGGCACACCAGCCGCACCTGCTGCGGCAGGTCGTGGTCCGCCAAAAAGTCCATGATGGCCCGCAGGGCTACGGCGGCGGCCTGGTGGAGGGGATATCCGTATACGCCGGTGGAGATGGAGGAGAAGTCCACGGTGCGGATGCCGTGTTCCGCCGCAAGAGACAGGCAGGAACGGTAGCAGGAGGCCAGCAGCGCCGCCTCATTCTGCCCGCCGCCCTGCCAGATGGGGCCGGGCGTGTGCAAAACATATTTGGCCGGCAGGTCGTACCCCGGGGTCAGCCTGGCCTGCCCGGTCTCACAGCCCCCTAAGGAGCGGCAGGCCTCTAAAAGACGGGGGCCGGCGGCGCGGTGAATGGCCCCGTCCACACCGCTGCCGCCCAGCAGCGTGGTGTTGGCGGCGTTGACGATGGCTTCGGCGTCGGAGTGGGTGATGTCGCCCACCAGGATGGAAAAGCGCCTCATGGGAGAGCCTCCTTAATAAAGTGATGAAGAGAGGAAAGCGGCGCTCTGCGCCGCTTTCCTCTTAGTCTACAATATCAACAGATACCTTTACGCCGGTGCGCTGGGCGTAGGAGCGGACCACGGTCCGAATCTCCTTGGCGATGCGGCCCTGGCGGCCGATGACCTTGCCCATGTCGTCTGGGGCGACGCGCAGCTCCAACGTCAGCTCCTGCTCGCCCTGGATCTCCGTGACGGAAACGGCGTCGGGGTTGTCCACAAGGTTTCTGGCGATGTAGAGCAGCAAGTCTTTCATTTACTGTCCTCCGATATCAGAGGACGTCCACTTTTTTCAGCAGAGCTCTGACCGTGTCGGTGGGCTGGGCGCCAGATTTGATCCAGGCCTGAGCGCGCTCAGCGTCGATATGAATGGCGGCGGGGGAGACGCAGGGGTTATAGGTGCCGATCTCCTCGATGAAGCGGCCGTCCCGGGGGAAGCGGGAGTCGGCGACAACAACGCGATAGAAGGGAGCCTTCTTGGCGCCCATACGGCGCAGTCTGATCTTGACCATGATGTGTACCTCCAAAAAATATTGTGATTTTTACTTTATATTTCACCTGAAAGGTTGAAATCCATCTTACGCGCGGGGATTACTTAAAGCGCTTTTTCCGGCCGAAGCCGTGCAGCCGGCCGCCGTGGCCGCCCATCATCTGGGGCATCCGGCCGCGGGAGAGCTGCTTGGTCATCTGCTGCATCATCTCGAACTGCTTTAAAAGGCGGTTTACGTCCACGACCTCCAGCCCGCAGCCGGCGGCAATGCGGCGCTTTCGGCTGGCATTCAGAACCTGGGGATTCTCCCGCTCCAGCGGCGTCATGGAGAGGATGATGGCCTCGGTGTGAGCCAACTGCTTTTCGTTGATGCTGGCCCCCTGCAGCTGCTTGCCAAGAGAGCCCGGCATCATGCCGGCCAGCTGGCTGAGGCCGCCCATGCCCCGCAGCTGCTGAAGCTGGTCGTAATAGTCCTGGAGGGTGAAGCGGTTTTTCCGCAGCTTTTCCTCCAGCTTGGCCGCCTGCTTTTCATCGTAGGCGGCCTCTGCTTTTTCAATGAAGGAGAGCATGTCGCCCATGCCCAGGATGCGGGAGGCCATGCGGTCCGGGTGAAAGGGCTCGATCATATCCAGCTTTTCGCCGGTGCCCGCGAATTTGATGGGCTTTCCGGTGGCGGAGCGGATCGAAAGGGCGGCGCCGCCCCGGGCGTCGCCGTCCAGCTTGGTCAAAACCACGCCGTCGATCCCCAGGGCCTGGTCAAAGGCGGAGGCGGCGTTAACCGCATCCTGACCAGTCATGGCGTCTACCACCAGCAGGATCTCGTTGGGATGGACGGCGGCTTTCATCCGCTTCAGCTCGTCCATTAGCGTTTCGTCCACATGGAGGCGGCCGGCGGTATCCAAAAACACCATGTCGCTGCCGTGGTCCCTGGCGTGGCGAACGGCGGCGGCGGCGATTTCCACCGGGTCGCCCTGGCCCTGCTCAAAAACAGGCAGATCCAGCTGGCCGCCCACAACCTTCAGCTGCTCGATGGCGGCGGGACGGTACACATCGCAGGCGGCCAGCAGAGGCCGCTTTTGATACTGCCGCCGCATCAGCCCGCCCAGCTTCGCGGTGGTGGTGGTTTTGCCCGCTCCCTGCAGGCCCACCATCATCACCACGGTGGGGCCGCTGTTTGCCATGGATATTCTGGCGCTGGCGCCGCCCATCAGGCCCGTCAGTTCCTCATTGACGATCTTCACCACCTGCTGGGCAGGGGTGAGACTGTCCAGCACGTCGCTGCCCACGGCCCGCTCTGTGACTGCGGCTACAAAGTCCTTCACCACCCTGTAGCTCACGTCGGCCTCCAGCAGGGCCAGACGGACCTCCCGCATGGCCTCCCGCACGTCGTTTTCCGTCAGGCGGCCTTTGCCCCGCAGGCGCTTGAATGTGGCGTTCAGTTTTTCGGTCAATCCTTCAAATGCCATGCCCTAGTCCTCTAATGCGGCGCTCTCGGTCAGAATGCGCTCCGCCAGCTCGGCAAGCTGCGCATCCTCGTGACGCCGGAGATTGATGGTTTTAATTTCCTCCGCGGCGGCGGAGATGGCCTCCAGATGGGGGCGGCGTTTTTCAAAGCGCTTGATGATGCCGGTCTTGTCCTCGATCTCCTGCATGGCGCTCTCCGCCCGGACGATCACATCCCGAACGCCCTGCCGGGTGATGCCCGCGTTTTCCGCGATTTCCGCCAGGGAGAGGTCCTCGTTGTAATAGAGGTCAAAAAACTCCTTCTGCCGCTCGGTGAGGAGCTCCCCGTAGAAATCGAAGAGCATGGTCATGCGGTAGGTCTGGTTCTTCAAGCGGGCCGCCCCCTTCTCTGTAAAGCGCAGAAACTTTACAACTTTGAATAGTTTACAGGACTTTGGGACAAAAGTCAAGAGAAAAACCGGCGCGGCGGGAAAAAATTTGAAAATAATTTCACGGCTCACCCCTGTTTATACAGAAAGCACGCTGCGTCGTGGGAATAGATGACGCCGATGGCCTGTAAATATGCATAGACGGTGGTGGTACCGATGAATTTCATGCCCCGGCGCTTCAGGTCGGCGGACACCCGGTCGGAGAGGTCGGAGTGGGTCCGGCCGGTCTCATACAGGGTTTTGCCGCCGGTGAAATGCCAGATGTATCGGGAGAAGGAGCCCCACTCTGCCTGAATCGCAAGAAAGATACCGGCGTTGACCACGGCGGCTTCGATTTTTCGCCGGTTTCTGACAATGGCCTGATCCTGCATAAGAGCGGCGATTTTCTCCTGACCGTAGGCAGCCACCTTTACCGGGTCAAACCCGTCGAAAGCGGCGCGAAAGGCCTCCCGCTTGTTGAGGATGGTCTCCCAGGAGAGGCCTGCCTGAAAGGGCTCCAGCAGCAAAAGCTCATACAGGGCCCCGTCCTCGTGCCGGGGGACGCCCCACTCCTCGTCGTGATATGCGATGTACAAAGGGTTATTCAGGCTGCACCATCCGCAGCGGCAGGGCCGGTCCATACATCCGCCTCCTTTACCGTTTGCTTTTTCCACCAGTATACGATAAAATAGCGACTGTGTCCAGATTTTGCGAGAGGAGCCTGCCCATGTATTTTGACGTTCATTCAGACCTGCTCTACGACGTGACCCGCCGCCGTTTGGCGGGGGAGCGCCGCGTGCTGGAGCGCCGCCATCTGGACCGCCTGCGGCAGGGCGGCGTGGAGGGGCTTGTGCTGGCCCTGTGGACCAATGCGGAGAGCCAGACCTTTTGGCGGGAGACCGGCAGCGCCCGCACCGCCGCAGACCGCACCCGGGTGATGATGGCGTGCGCCCGGGAGGAGTTTGACGAGTGTTCCGGGGTGCGGGTGGTGCATACCGTCCGGGAGGCGGAGGCCGCCAGGGCGGCGGGTAAGCTCTATGCCTTTTTGGGCGTGGAGGGCATGGCCGCCATTGGCGGAGATGTGGGCGGGATAGACCGCTATTACGCGTTTGGCGCACGGCTGGGCATGTTGACCTGGAATGAGGAAAACGCCCTTGCCACGGGCGCCGGAGGTGACCCCGCCAGGGGGCTGACAGCGGCGGGACGGCAGGCCGTCCGCCGGATGGAGGCGTTGGGGATGCTGATGGATGTATCCCACCTGAACGACGGGGGCTTTTGGGATGTGATGAAGCTGGCCTCCGGGCCGGTGATCGCCTCCCACTCCAATTGCCGCCGGCTCTGCGATGTGCGGCGGAACCTGACAGACGACCAGCTGCGGGCCATCCGGGATACCGGCGGTGTGGTGGGGCTGAATGTCTATCACGGCTTTGTCCACAGCGACCCGGCGCGGCAGACTGCGGAGACACTGGCCCGTCACGCGGTCCACATGGCGGAGGTCATGGGGATCGGGCATGTGGGCTGCGGCTTTGACTTTTGTGAGTTCATGGGGCCGCCGGACAACGAGGGGGCAGCGGGACTGGAGGACGCGTCCAGGATCGGGGAGCTTTTCCGCCAGCTGGAGCGGCTGGGAATGACGGGCGCGGAGCGGGAACAGATTGCCCGGGGGAATTTTTTGCGGGTATTTCAGCAGGTGCTGGGATGAGCCGGAAAATGAAAGAAAGAATTTGAATTTCTGTATGAGATATACTATAATACAGTAATACAGATGCAGTGTTATCCACAAAGGAGCTGAGACCTTGGAAATCATCAGAAAAAAACTTGCCGAAGGGGTGTATCTCACCTTCCATCCGGCACGGAAGTTTAAGACCAGCCTGCTCTCCGCCCAGTTTGTAACGCCTCTGAGGTGGGAGACGGCCTCCGCCTGTGCGCTGCTGCCCGCCGTGCTGCGGCGGGGGACGGTGACGTTTCCGGACATGGGGGCGCTGTCTGCCCGGCTGGACCGGCTGTACGGCGCGCGGATCGACTACACAGTCCGCAAGAAGGGGGAGAACCAGTGCGTTGGATTTGTGGCAAGCCTGATTGACGACAGCTACGCCCCCGGCGGGGAGCGGCTGCTGGAGCCGGTGGCCGCGCTGCTGGGCGAGTTGATCTGCGACCCTGCTACGGAGCGGGGCCGCTTTGCCCCCGCCTATTTTGACAGCGAGAAGGAAAACCTCATCGACGCGATCAGAAGCCAGATTAACGACAAACGGGACTATGCCGACAACCGCCTCCTGCGGGAGATGTGTGCGGGGGAGGCCTATGGCATCCCACGGCTTGGCGATGAGCAGAGTGCGGAGCGGATACAGCCCCCCAGGCTGTATGAGCTGTACCGCCGCCTGCTTGGCAGCGCCCGGCTGGAGCTGTTTTACAGCGGCAGCGCCGGGCCGGAGCGGGTGGAGCAGGCGCTTCGGTCCGCTTTTTCGGCGCTGCCCCGGGAGAATGTGCAGGACATCGTCACGGCCCGGCCCCATGCGGCCCGGAAAGAGGTCTATCAGGTGTCGGAGGCGCTGGACGTGACCCAGGGGAAACTGGGGATGGGCTTTGCCTGCGGCAGCGGCGATCATACGGCGCTGCTGGTGGGCAACACCCTCTTTGGGGGCAGCAGCAACTCCAAGCTCTTTTTGAATGTGCGGGAAAAGCTCTCCCTCTGCTATTACGCCTCCTCTGTGTATCACCGGCAAAAGGGGATGATCACCGTCTCCTCCGGCATCGAGTTTGAAAACTACCAAAAAGCCTTTGACGAGATCGCGGTTCAGCTGGAGGCCGTCCAACAGGGCAGGCTGGAGGATTGGGAGCTGGAGGGTGCCCGAAGCACCCTGCTCAACGCCTATGCCTCCATGGGGGATTCTCAGGGCAAGCTGGAGAATTTTTATCTGGGTCAGGCGGCCACCGGCAACTCTGAGACGCCGGAAGAGATGGCGGCGGCAGTTCGGGAGGTTTCGCCGGAGCGGATTTTCGGCGCAATGAAAACCGTGTCGCTGGATACGGTATACTTCCTGCGGGGAAAGGAGGCGGCGGTATGAACCATAGCTTTTACCAGCGGATTGGAGAGTCGGTTTACCGGGAGACACTGCCCAACGGGCTGCAGGTCTGTGTGGTGCCAAAGCCCGGCTTTGCCAAGCGCTACGCCTTTTTTGCCACCCGCTACGGCGGAATGGACACCCGTTTCCGGCTGGATGGCCGTTGGCTGGATACCCCTGCGGGCATCGCCCACTATCTGGAGCATAAAATGTTTGACACCAGGGAGGGCAACGCCCTGCAGGAACTGGCTAAAAACGGCGCGGAGCCCAACGCCTTCACCTCCAATGCCATGACGGGGTACTACTTCAGCTCCACAGAGCACTTTGAGGAGAATCTGAAGATCCTGCTGTCCTTTGTGTCCGTCCCCTATTTTACAGAGGAGAGCGTGGCCAAGGAGCAGGGCATCATCGGCCAGGAGATCCGCATGATCGAAGACGACCCGGACTGGCAGCTCTATGCCAGGATGATGCAGGCGCTGTACAGCGGCAGCACCGCCCGCACGGCCATTGCCGGCACGGTGGAGAGCATCTCCCACATCACGGCGGAGACGCTGTATGACTGCCACAAGGCCTTTTACACCCCCTCCAACATGATCCTGACCGTTGTGGGGGAGGTGGACCCCGTCCATGTGGCGGACATTGCCCGCCGCATCCTGCCCCGTGAAGGCGGGGCGGAGATTCCGCGGGATTACGGGGACGAGCCGGAGGCCGTGGCGCAGAAGGAGACCAGCCTCGCCATGGAGGTTTCGATTCCGCAATTCCTTACGGCGTTTAAATGCCGCCCGTCAGAAAACGGAGAGGCCTATATGCGCACAGCGCTGCTTGGCAGCATGGCCTGCGACATTTTGCTGGGAGACTCCAGCCCGCTGTATCTGCGGCTCTATAACGAGGGGCTGATTAACTCCAGCTTCGGCGGCGACTTTGAGCAGCTGCCCGGCGTTGCGCTGCTCTATGCCGGCGGAGACGGCAAAGACAGCCGTGCCGTGGCCGTGGAAATCCGGAAGGAGGCCCGCCGCCTGGCGGAAGATGGGATTGGCGAGGACTTTTACCAGCAGGTGCGCCGGGCCGCCTTCGGCTCCAACCTGAGGGGACTGAACTCCTTTGAGAACATCGCCGTCTCCCTCACAGAGGGCTATTTCCACGGCTACGACCCCTTCCGCTTTCCCCAGGTGTTTGAATCCATCACCAAGGAGGATGTGGCTGCGTTTCTGCGGGAGAACATCGTGGAGGAGCGGGCGGTGCTCTCCGAAATCGTGCCGAAGTAAGCACCGCCGCCGCAGGATAGAAAGAAAGGAAGAGACCCGTTTTGACTTTGAGCGCTTTAAAGGACATGCCTATCAGCTTTCCCGGCCTGTTTGGCGATTGGGAGTTCAACCCGGACCCCGTCGCAATCCATGTGGGCCACGGCATTTACTGGTACGGCATTATTCTGGCCCTGGCCATGCTCATGGGCCTGCTGCTGTGCATGAACCAGGCCCCCCGCTTTGGCCTGAAGGAGGACCACGTACTGGACGTGGTCCTCTGGGGGGTACCCTGCTGCATCCTGGGCTCCCGCATCTACTATGTTATCTTTTATCTGGACCTGTACCGCAACAGTGACGGCGGCCTGGACTGGGGGCGGATGATCGCCATCTGGGATGGGGGTCTCGCTATCTACGGCACGGTGATCGCCGGCGCGCTGGTGGCTTTTTTCTATACCCGGCGCAAAAAACTGAAGTTCGGCGCCCTGGCAGACCTGTGCGTCATGGGCCTGCTGCTGGGCCAGATCATCGGCCGCTGGGCCAATTTCATCAACCGGGAGGCCTTTGGCGCTGCCACGACGCTGCCCTGGCGGATGCGGCTGTGGATTAGCTCCTACCAGTACATTGAGGTCCACCCCACCTTTCTCTACGAGAGCCTCTGGAATCTGGCGGGACTGCTGCTGATGCTGTTTGTCATCTCCAAGGGCCGCCGGTTCGACGGGGAGAACACCTGGTTTTACTTTTTGTGGTACGGTTTGGGCCGGGCCTGGATTGAGGGCCTTCGGACGGACAGCCTGTACCTGTTTGACTGGACGTTTATGGGCCAGCCTATCCGGGTCTCCCAGGCGCTGAGCGTTGTGATGGCGGCGGCGTCGGCCTGTATGCTGTTCTACTGTATTCGGATAAAAAAATGCTCCGCAGAGGAGCTGCTGGTGAACCGCTTGGCCCGAGAGCGGCAGATGGCGGAAGAAGCCGCCGCTGCGGAGAGCGGGACAGCGGAGGAGGGGCCGGAGGCAGGCGGCGTGGAAGCCGCGGCGGAGCCGGCAGAAGAGGAGGACGCCCATGGCGGTGCGGATTGACGGAAAGGCCCTGGCGGCCAAGGTGAAAGCCCGGGTGGCGGCGGAGGCGGCGGGGCTGCGCCGCAGGCCGGGCCTTGCGGTGGTGCTGGTGGGGGATGACCCCGCTTCCAAGGTGTATGTGGCGGGCAAGGAGCGGGACTGCGCCGAGTGCGGGATCGAGAGCTTCAGCCACCGCCTCCCGGCGGAGACCAGTCAGGCGGATCTGCTGGCACTGGTGCGCCGGTTCAACGAAGACGACCGGGTGGACGGCATTCTGGTGCAGCTGCCTCTGCCGGAGCATCTGAACGGGGAGGCGGTCATCAGCACCATTGCGCCGGACAAGGACGTGGACTGCTTCCACCCCTTCAATGTGGGACGGATGGTCATTGGGGACCCGGTGTTTCTGCCCTGCACGCCGGCGGGCGTGATGGAGATGCTGGACGCCTATGAGATCCCCCTTCGGGGCAGGCGGTGCGTGGTGCTGGGGCGGAGCAACATTGTGGGCAAGCCCATGGCCGCGCTGCTGACCCTGCGGGACGGCACCGTCACCGTCTGCCACTCCCGGACTGAGGACATGGCCCGGTACACCCGGGAGGCGGACATCCTGGTGTCCGCCGTGGGCCGGACAGGGCTGATCACCGGCGGAATGGTGAAGGAGGGGGCTGTGGTGATCGATGTGGCGATGAACCGGGACGAGCACGGCAGGCTCTGCGGCGATGTGGACTTTGCAGCGGTAGAGCCGAAGGCGTCCCATATCACCCCGGTTCCCGGCGGTGTGGGTCCCATGACCAGGGCCATGCTGATGCGAAATATTTTAACGGCTGCAAAATGTCATCAGGCCCAATGAGGAGGCATAGAAAAAGCCACCGGAGCCAGCGGCTCCGGCGGCTTTTCTTATGCCATTTTTCGGAAAAGGCGGGGGATGTGGGCCCGACGGTAAACCGGCCGGGCGGCAAGAGCGCCCAGCAGCACTCCGCCCACAACGTCCAGCACAGAGTGCTGTTTGATAAATAGCGTGGAGACACAGATGGTTCCTGCCAGCAGAAAAACACCCAGCTGAAGCCATCGCCTTTGCCGCAGGGAGCGGCAATCCCACACAGCCAGGGCTGCGCCGATGGAGCCCAGAACGTGAACGGAGGGGAAGACGTTGGTGTTGGTGTCAATGCGGTAGAGTCCGGCGATCAGGGCGGTGAGGACATTTTCACGTGGCATTACCGCCGGGCGCAGGTCCTGCCCGTTGTAGAAGAGAAACCACAACAGCACGCTGGTAAGAAAAGTGCTTCCCAGAAAAAGCATGTACCGCCGGAAGGCGCTGCGGTCCCAAAGCAGCAGATACAGCCCCACCGCCACCAACAGGGGATACCACAGGCAATAGGGAATGATAAACCACTCGCAAAAGGGGATGCGGGCGTCAACAGGCAGCTGTGTGGCCCAGTACCGGCCCGCAGGCAGGCGCTCCAACGCAAAAAAGAGCAGGAGATATATGGGCAGCCACAGTGCGTACTTCAGGTCCCGCCAGGGAAAGGGACGGACATGTTTAGAAGGCGGCAAGAGATCACCTGGTTTTCATTGGAATTTGGTTTACCATAACACATCAGCCCTGTTGAAAACATGAACATTTTGCGAATAATGTATGAATTTTTTGAAATAGTTACCGCTCTTCCCGGAAGTAGGCCAGACCCAGGCTGGCAGGGGGCTGCTTCTCTCTGTTGTTCCGCATGCTGGAGACAATCAGCACAATCACAGTGACCACATAGGGCAGGATCTTGTAGAGCTGTGTGGGGATAAAGGGAATTACCAGCCGCAGGTACAGGATCATCAGCGCGCCGAAGAGCACGGAGCCCCAGATGGCGGACAGGGGCCGCCACATGCAGAAGATCACCAGGGCCACCGCCAGCCAGCCCACGCCGCTGAGGCCCTCGTGGTTCCACACGCACCCGGCGATGGTCATGATATACACCATGCCGCCCACGGCGGAGATGCCGCCGCCGATGACGGTGGCCAGATACTTGTACCGCTCCACGCCGATGCCCGCCGCGTCCGCCGTGGCGGGGGACTCGCCCACCGCCCGGAGATACAGTCCCCTGCGGGTGTGGTTCAGGAAGAAGAACGTTCCGGTGGCCAGAACCAGCCCCAGATAGAAAAACACGCTGTTTCCGAAGAGTACGCCGCCCACCACGGGAATTTTCTGCAAAAAGGCGGGGAAGGGAGAGTTCTGGAAAAACCCCTTTAAACTGTTGCCGATGGCGATGTAGCCGTTTTCCCGGACCCGCATGTACTCGCCGATGAACTGGCCCACACCGGTGCCGAAGATGGACAGGGCCAGGCCGGTGACGTTCTGATTGGCCCGCAGGGTGATGGTGAGAAAGCTGAAGATCAGAGAGGCTAGCCCCCCCGCCAGAAAGGCGCAGAAAATGCCGATAACCACGGCCAGAAAGCCGTTGGCGCCCGCGCCCGCAGCCTTTTCATAGTAGAACACGCCGCCCAGGCCCAGCGCGCCGCCCATGAACATAATGCCCTCTACGCCCAGGTTCAGGTTGCCGGATTTCTCCGTCAGGATCTCGCCCAGGGTGCCGAACAGCAGCGGCGTGCCGTAGGTGATAGCGGCAATGACCAGGGCCAGAAAGAGACTGAAAAAGTTACTCATGACGCTGCCGCCTCCTTATGGCTTTTTTTGCGGAAGATCAGCCGGTAATTGATGAAGAACTCGCACCCCAGCATGCAGAACAGCAGAATGCCGGTGATGATGTCGGAGATGGAGGTGGGGACCGCCATGCGGGTTTGCAGGGTCTCCGCCCCCTTGCTCAGCACCGCCAGCATCATGGAGATGGCCACCATGGCAAAGGCGTTGAGCTGGCTCAGCCAGGCCACGGTGATGGAGGTGAAGCCCACGCCGCCGGCCACGCCGTCGTACAGGGTGTTATTGGCGCCGGAGGCCACGATAAAGCCCACAATGCCGCTGATGGCCCCGGAGAGGAACATGGTGCGCATCATCACCCGGCCAACATTCATGCCGGCGTACCGGGCGGTGTTGATGCTGTCGCCGATGACGGCGATCTCATAGCCGTGTTTGGTGTGGTTCATGTAGACGTGCATAAACATCACCAGCACCAGCACGATGATCCACCCGCAGTGGACCCCCAATACCCGGGGCAGGCAGGCGGCGGAATCGAACTGGGGGATGATCTGGGAGCCCTTGCGGCCCTCCCACGGGCCGCCCTGGAGCCACCGGACCACGCCGATAATGATATAGTTCATCATCAGGGTGAACAGGGTTTCGTTGGTGTTCCATTTGGCCTTGAAGAAGGCGGGGATCAGGGCCCACACGCCGCCGGCAATGGCCCCCGCCACGCCCATGACGATGAGCAGCGCGGGAGAGGGCAGCCGGTCCACCCAGAAGAGGGCGAAGTAGCTGGCGGCGATGGCCCCCGCGGTGATCTGTCCCTCCGCGCCGATGTTCCAGAACCGCATTTTAAAGCAGGGGGCGATGGCCAGCGCACAGCCCAGCAGGGGAACGGCGATTTTCACCGTCTGCCGGAGGGCGCTCTTTTTGCCCAGTGCGCCGGAGATTATGGTGCCGTAGGCAGAGATGGGGTTGGCGCCCACCAGCGCCATGACCGCCGCGCCCAGCAGCAGGGCGAAGACGATGGAGCCGCACCGGATGCACCAGACCTTCCAGCCGGCCATTCCGTCCCGCTTGGCCAGGCGGATGAACGGTGTTTTCTTCTCATGGCTCATTTCAGGCGCCCTCCTTTCCGCCCAGGCGGGTCATCAGCAGGCCGATCTGGTCCTTGGTGGCGGTGCGGGCGTCCACCACACCGCTGACCTGGCCGCCGCAGAGGACCAGAATCCGGTCGCACAGCTCCAGCAGCACGTCCAGGTCCTCGCCCACGTAAATCACGGCCACACCCCGCATCTTCTGCTCCGTCAGGAGATTGTAGATGGTGTAAGAGGTGTTGATATCCAGTCCCCGCACCGCGTAGGCGGTCATGAGGACGGAGGGGGCGCTGGCGATCTCCCGGCCCACCAGCACCTTCTGCACGTTGCCGCCGGACATGCGGCGCACGGGGAACTCTGTGCCGGGGGTGACCACCTCCAGCTCCTTCCAGATCTGCATGGCCAGCTCGTTGGGGTCCTTGCGGTTGACAAAAACGCCCTTGCCCTTTTTCCAGGAGCGGAGCATCATATTGCCCGTCATGCCCATGGAGCCCACCAGGCCCATGCCCAGCCGGTCCTCGGGGACGAAGGCCATGGCCACGCCCGCTTTTTTGATCTGCATGGGGGTCTTGCCCACCAGATCCATGGAAGACCGCTCCGCGGGGGTGTAGAGGATTTCACCCGCGGCGGCGGGGCAGAGGCCGGAGATGGCCTCCAGCAGCTCCTTCTGCCCGGACCCGGCGATACCGGCCACACCCAGAATCTCGCCGCCCATGGCGGTAAAGGAGACGCCGTCCAGCTTTTTCACGCCCTCGCCGTCCAGAACGGTGAGGCCCTTGACCTCCAGCCGCTTCACCGGCGTTTCAAACCGGGGCCGGTCGATGTTCAGCGTCACGGCGTGGCCCACCATCATGTCGGTGAGGGCCTGGGGATCGGTCTCGCCGGTAGATACCGTACCGATGTACTTTCCTTTTCGCAGCACCGCCACCTTGTCCGACAGGGCCATGACCTCGTGGAGCTTGTGGGTGATAATGACGATGGCCTTGCCGTCGGCCTTCATGGCCCGGAGCACGTCGAAGAGCCTGTCCGTCTCCTGGGGGGTGAGCACGGCGGTGGGCTCGTCCAGAATCAGGATGTCCGCTCCGCGGTAGAGGACCTTTACGATCTCCACCGTCTGCTTCTGGGACACGGACATGTCGTAGATCTTCTGGGCGGGGTCGATGTCAAAGCCGTATTTCTCGCAGATGGCCTTTACCTTGTCCCCGGCGGCCTTAATATCCAGCTTACCGTCCTCCTCCAGACCCAGGACAATGTTCTCCGTGGCGGTGAACACGTCCACCAGCTTGTAGTGCTGGTGAATCATGCCGATGCCGTTGGCAAAGGCGTCCCGGGGGGAGCGGATGGAGACGGGATTGCCCCCCACAAAGATCTGCCCCTCGTCGGGGAAGTAGATGCCGGAGAGCATGTTCATCAGCGTGGTCTTGCCGCTGCCGTTCTCCCCCAGCAGGGAGAGGATCTCTCCGCGGTTCAGCTTCAGGTCGATGCCGTCGTTGGCCACCACCTCGCCGAAGCGTTTGGTGATGCCCTTGAGTTCAATGGCGCAAACGTTGTTTTCCAAAAGCGGTCATCCTTTCTATGAGGTCCCGGCGGGAAGGGGCCGCGCCGGGCGGAGTCCGGATGGGGAAAAGGGTTTGAAAAAGGATAGGGGGCCGCGCGCGGCCCCCTATGGAGTTCTTCTGTTTATCAGCCGAACGCGGCGTTCAGCCACTCGATGCCGTCAATGGTGAGGGCAAAGTAGGGGGCGGACTGGAAATAGGACTCGTGGAAGGCGCCGTCGAACACGGCCTCCTCAGAGTCGGGAGTGAAGTCGCCGTCGGTATCCAGGGCGAAGGCGCTCTCCAGCACCTTGCCCTCAATAGTGAAGGTGGAGGTGTCAAACACCTGCAGCTTGCCGGAGCGGATCTGCTCCTCTACCTCGGCCAGCTTCTCGGCGGTGCCGGGGGCGGCGATGGCCTCGTTGAGGTCGGTCATGACCACGGCGCCCATGTCCATGCCGTGGCACCAGTCCTGGTCGAAGCTCTGGCCGTTGGCCACAGCCTCGATGGCGTACTCAAAGTAAGGGGCCCAGTCGATGCGGGTGCCGATGAGGGAGGCCTCGGGGGCCACGGAGATCATGTCGTTGTTGTAGCCGGTGTGGAACACGCCCTTGGACTGGGCGGTGGTGGCGGGGGTGGTGTTGTCGGAGTGCTGGGAGATCATGACACAGCCCATGTCGGCCAGGGCGGAGGCGGCGTTGGCCTCCTCGGTGGCGTCGGACCAGGAGCCCACAAACTGGACCTTCATGGTCACGCTGGGGCAGACGGATTTGGCGCCCAGGAAGTAGCTGGTGAAGCCGGAGATAACCTCGGCGAAGGAGAAGGCGCCCACATAGCCGATAACGGCCTGGTCGGCGGTGATGTCGCCTTCGTCGATCATCTGCTGGAGCTTCATGCCGGCCACCACGCCGGCCAGATAGCGGCCCTCGTAGATGTTGGCGAAGGCGTTGTGGGTGTTGTCCAGCCCGTCGTTCCAGGAGGCCTGGTTGGTGCAGGAGATGAACTGAATCTCGGGATAGTCGGGAGCTACCTTCAGCATGAAGGGCTCAAAGCCGAAGGAGTTGTTGATGATGAGGTCGCAGCCCACGTCCGCCAGATCGATGTTGGCGTCCTCACAGCCGGCGTCCTCGCCGATGTTCCACTTGGTGACCCACTCCACCTTAATGCCCTTGGCGTCCAGCGCCTCAGTGGCGGCGTCCCGGCCGCGGATGAAGTTGTAGGTGTAGCCCTGGTCGTTTTCGTCGCCGATGCAGATC
>CATNDT010000052.1 GCA_950097035.1 uncultured Oscillibacter sp. | reverse complement strand
GCAGCCCGCCCGCCTGTTGCCGCCATAGCCTCACCCAACGCAGGCCATGCCCTGGCGAAACGCCTCCAGGTTCAGCGGCACAAATTTGGCCTTGGGACCGCTGAACATCTGGACGATCATGGTTTCAATAGTCTCCGGCTTCAAGATCCCCGTGCGGGCCACATAGGCCCCCAGCATCACCATGTTGCCCACCTTCGGGTTGCCCACCTCCTCGGCGATTTTTGTGCAGGGGACATAATACGCCGCAAGGTCCGGCCGCCGGACCCTGTCCGTCACCACATCCGAGTTGACAAATACCGTGCCGCCGCTCTGCACATCCGCCTCAAACTTCTCAAGAGACGGCTCGTTCAGCGCAATGAGCTCGGTGGGGTGAGCAAAGACCGGGGAGCCCACCGGTCTGGTGGAGAGCACCACGGAACAGTTGGCCGTGCCGCCCCGCATCTCGGGACCGTAGGAGGGGGCCCAGGTGACGTAAAGCCCCTCGTCCATGCCGGCCTCCGCCAGATTTTTGCCGATGGCGAGGCCGCCCTGGCCGCCAAAGCCGGAAATAATGATCTGTTTCAGCATCTCATCACACCTCCAAGCCCTTTTCCTTGATTACGCCCAGGGGATAGTAGGGGACCATGTTTTCACGCAGCCACTCCACCGCCTTCAGCGGCGTCATCCCCCAGTTGGTGGGGCATGTGGAGAGGACCTCCACAAAGGTAAAGCCCTCGCCGGCCATCTGCTTTTCAAAGGCCTTTTTGATGGCTTTTTTGGCCTTATTCAGGTTGGCGATGTCGGTGACGCATACCCGCTCGGCGTATACGCAGCCGTCCAGAGTGGCCAGCATCTCCGCCACCCGGATGGGCATACCCGCCTGGGCCACAGTGCGTCCCTCCTGGCAGGTAGTGGCCCGCTGGCCGACGAGGGTGGTGGGGGCCATCTGGCCGCCGGTCATACCGTAGATGGCGTTATTGACGAAGATGGTGGTGAACTTCTCTCCCCGCATAGCGGCATGGACAATCTCCGCCGCGCCGATGGAGGCCAGGTCCCCATCCCCCTGGTAGGTAAACACCGCCTGGGCGGGGTGGGTCCGCTTCACACCGGTGGCCACAGCCGGAGCCCGGCCGTGAGCGGCCTCCATCATGTCACAGTTGAAATACTTATAGGCAAACACAGAGCAGCCCACGGGACAGATGCCGACGGCTCCGTCCAGCAGGTCCAGCTCCACCAGAGTCTCGGCAACAAGCTTGTGGATAATGCCGTGGTGGCAGCCGGGGCAATAGTGCAGCTCGGCGTCCGTCAGGCCACGGGACTTTTCATACATCACCGCCATGTCACCGCACCTCCTTTAATGTCTCGCGCACCGCTTCGATCATCTCCTCCACGGTGGGCATCACGCCGCCGGCATGACCCAGATAGCGGATGGGCTTTTGTCCCTCCACCGCCAGGCGTACATCGTCCAGCATCTGGCCGGTGGAGCTCATCTCCACATCCAAAACAGCTTTTACATGGGGTCTTCCCGCAAGGTCGTGCAGGGCCCCCTCCGGGAAGGGCCACAATGTGATGGGCCGGAACAGCCCCGCCCTGATCCCGGCCTCCCGCAGTGCGTCCAGCGCGGTGAGGGCAATGCGGGCGGGGGTGCCGTAGGCGGTGATGAGAATCTCCGCGTCCTCGCAGAGGGCCGCGTCCCAGCGGGTCTCCCGCGCCGAGATCTCCTCGTATTTCTTTGCCAGGCGGATATTCAGGGCGTCGCACTCCTCCGGAACCATATAGAGGGAGTTGATGACGTTGGTATGGTCCCGGCCATGTCTGCCGCAGGCGGCCCAGTCCTTGGGCGGCAGCTGCCGCCGCCGGACAGGACGCCACTCAATGGGCTCCATCATCTGGCCGATGAGGCCATCCGCCAGAATAATCACCGGGCAGCGGTACTGGTCCGCGATGTCAAAGGCCTCCTGCACAAAGTCCACCGTCTCCTGGACATTGGAGGGGGCAAGCACCACCGTGCGGTAGTCGCCGTTGCCGCCGCCCCGGGTGGCCTGGTAGTAGTCCCCCTGGCCGGGCTGGATGGTGCCAAGCCCCGGTCCGCCCCGCATGACGTTGACAATGACGCAGGGCAGCTCCGCCGCGGCGATATATGTAATGCCCTCCTGCTTCAGGCTGATGCCCGGGGAGGAGGAGGAGGTCATGGCCCGCATCCCGGCCCCGGCGGCGCCGTACACCATGTTGATGGCGGCCACCTCGGACTCGGACTGGACAAACACACCCCCCGCTTTGGGCAGGTGCGAGGACATATACTCCGGCACTTCGCTCTGGGGCGTGATGGGATAGCCGAAAAAGCAGTCGCACCCGGCCCGGATGGCCGCCTCGGCGATGGCCTCATTGCCCTTCCACAGCTCCTTTGCCATAAGACACAAACCTCCTTTCAAATCCTCTCCACCGTGATGATGGAGTCAGGGCAGATCTTCGCGCAGCTGGCACAGGCAATGCACCGGGAAATATCCGTCACCGCGGCGGGATGATAGCCCTTGCGGTTGATCACAGACGGGTCGATGGCCACGATATGCTTTGGGCAGACGGCGGCGCACAGCTCACACCCCTTACACCGGTCGGAGTCAAAGGTAATTTTTGCAGCCATGGTAAAAACGTCCTCCTCTTTAGAATAAACAGGTCATTCCCAGGGTTTTTTCATGTGGATGGCGATGGGGAACACGGGGGCGCTCAGCCCGGCGAGCGCCTCTGCAAAGCGCTCCTGCGCCGCATGGCACAGCACGGGGAGCCCCGTCTCCTCCGCCACGGCGGACGCCAGCGCCGCGCCCCGCAAAATCTCCGCCGCCGTGGTCTCGCCGCAGAGATGGGTGTTGTTCACAAGCCCCGTGCAGACAAGGCCGGTGGTCTCCTCAATGGCCCGCAGGCAGCGGACGGCTGAGGCCGCCTCCCGGACCTCCGGGCGGTTGGCGTTGAGCACATAGACCATCTGGTAGTCCTCCCCGGCGATCTTTGGCCGGAATCGGGCCAGCACCCTGGCCCCAACCGGATCGCCGCCAATATCCAGCACCCCCAGCGTGTCCCGGTTTTCCAAAACCGTGAGCAGCTCCGCCGGGAGAGCAGGCACATCGGCGTCCGTACAGGCCTGTGAGGTGGCGATGAGGCGGACGCCCGCTTCCTCCAGCAGCGCTTTGCGCTCCCGGGAGCGGAAATAGGGGTTTACAATGTCCAGGTCCGCCAGCATCACCGGCCGCTCCCCGGCGGCCAGCGCCAGAGCCAGATTGACGGCCAGCTCCGTCTTTCCCGTGCCATAGTGGCCGGTGATTACAGTGATGCGGTGGGTAAATATCCCGGCAGCCGCCAAAACCGGCACCTCCTTTGCGCCAAAGCCGCGTCATATTATCTCTCATTTATTGTATGATGTCATTGTACGCTCAAAAAAATATGATGTCAAGGGACTTCTTGAATTTCCGGGAAAAATCGGGTATGATACCATCGAATCAAAAATACCGGGGAGGGACGGGTATGGAGCGGAAAAAGGCCAAACTATCGGAGCAGACCTCAGACCGGCTGTATGAGATGATTGTAGACGAACACCGCTACACACCGGGCGGCAAACTGCCCAATGAAAACGAGCTCAGCGAGGCCCTGGGCGTCAGCCGCACCACACTGCGGGAGGCGATCTCTTTTTTAGCGGCCCAGGGGGTGCTGGAGATCCGCCGGGGAAAGGGCACCTTTGTGGCGGATGCCCTGCCCGCCGAGGGACTGGATCTGACGGCCCTGGCAAGCGTGCGGTCCCGCGTGCGTGCCAAGGATCTTTTTGAGATGCGGCTGATCTTTGAGCCCGCCACCGTGGCCCTGGCCTGCCAGCGCGCCAGCGATGAGGAGCTGCGGCAAATCGAAAGAAAAGCCCGGCGAGTAGAGCAGACCGCCGCCGCCGGAGGGGACTGGCCCCTGGCGGACCAGGAGCTTCACTGGGCCATTATCAAGGCCTCTCACAATGAATATATGCGGCGGCTGTACCCCATCATCAACAGCGCTGTCAATGAGATCCTGCAGATCTCCCAAAACCGCCAGCAGATGCAGGACATCGCCCTGCGGGACAACCGGATGATCCTGGATTTTCTGCTCAAGCGGGACGAGGCCGGCGCCCGCTACGCCATGAGCATCCATATGAAACACCTGATAAACACCCTTTAACCCCCTGCCGGCATTGCCCGCTTTTATGCATCCTGCACAAGCAGCTGCCTGTGGCACAGGGTTTATCCCCCACAAAACAGACAGTTTTTTTGTTTTAATTAGGCAAAATACACAAAGGATTTGCATTTATTCACAAATTGTACACAAATTGCCGGATACCCTCTTAACAAATGGAAATTGAGCGTGTATAATATCGCCGTAAACAAAAGAGAGCATGGGGTACCCCATGCTCAGCCCCCTGCAGGGGGCTGAGCGGGCGCCAACGCCACCGTGAGGAGCTGCCATATGAAATTTCATCCCTTATCCGGCGCATGCCCGGAGCCGGACGCCCTGGCGGCAGAGTACCGGGCGGCTCAAAAGACCGATGTGCTCCGCCTGGGAGAGCGGCACCTGTTCTTCCGGAAGCGGATGACGGTCTACTACATCTCCTATGCCGGGATCGACCGCTTTTTCCGCCGGGTGCTGCTGGTGCCCATGCGCGTCTCCTGCTGCGGCGGCGAGATGGAGGTGGAAAATCTGGTGATCTGTTCCGGCGGCCGGGAATTGGCCATGATACTGCTGCGGGACCCCCGGATGGCCGCCTCTGTGATGGAAGAGCTGAAGCGCCGGGCACCTCATGCGGAGTGCGTGAAGCCCCCACCGGAAACGGAGGAGTAAATGGATAAGAACGAGGCCCTTGAAAAGCTGCTGAACGCATACTCCCACAACTATGACATCACCCGGGATGTGGCGGTGGAGGGCGGGCGTTTTCCCGCCGCGGCCTTCTTTTTCCTGCGGGATGAGCACTATCTCATCCGCCGGGATAAGAAGTTCTACGCCACCGAGCAGCACGACTATACATATTTTTATCTGACTGAGCATCTGGATGTTGAAACGCTGCGGTCACAGATTGCGCTTTCCAAATCGGCGGGTCTAAGTGAGGTCAAACCCCACAAGGAACACATGTGCTCTTACGTCACGCTGGTGATTCTGGCGGATGTGATCGACCCGGAGGCGAAAAAGCTGATTAAGCGGACCCGCTTCCAGAAAAACTTTCGGCTGGCACTCCATGGCTGGATGGAGTATCACATAGCTGCAATGGAATGTTCCACATTGGACATTCTCTCCAATCCAGCCGGGAGAGAAGTCCGCAAGACCCTGGAGGGCAACTTCGCACCCAGGGCGAAATAAGAAGGGAGAGTGTATCTAGCAATGAATGGTCTGTTACTTCTGATCATCAGCGTTGCTGTGCTGGTCTGCGGCTATATCTTCTATGGCCGCTGGCTGTGCAAGCAGTGGGGCGTTGGCGAAAACGACAAGCCCACCCCCGCCCATACCATGGAGGACGGCGTGGACTACGTCCCCGCCAAGGCCCCTGTTCTGATGGGCCACCACTTCTCGTCCATCGCCGGCGCGGGCCCCATCACCGGCCCCATCAACGCCGCCGGCTTCGGCTGGCTGGCCTGCACCCTTTGGATCCTTATCGGCGGCATTTTCTTCGGCGGCGTCCATGACTTCGGCGCCCTGTTTGCATCCGTCCGCCACGGCGGCAAGTCTATCGGCGAGATCATCTCCACCAATATGAGCAAGCGGGCCAAGACGCTGTTCCTGATCTTTGCCTACCTGACGCTGATTCTGGTGGTGGCGGCCTTTGCCTCTATCGTCGCCGGCACCTTCGGCGCCACCTTCACTGAGACGGGCGCTGTGGACTATGCCGCCTCCGAGGCCAACGCCCGTGTGGCCATGGTGTCTTTGCTGTTCATCCTCATCGCCATCGTTTTCGGCTTCCTGGTCTATCGCCGGAACGCCCCCATGAGCATTGCCAGCGTGATCGGCGTTATTGCCATTGTGGTCATCATCGCCATCGGCATGAACTTCCACCCCATCTATCTCAGCAAGAGCGCCTGGATGTGGATCTGCGGCATTTATATTGCCATCGCCTCCGTCACCCCGGTGTGGATCCTGCTCCAGCCCCGTGACTACCTGAGCTCCTTCCTGCTGTACGCCATGCTGGCCGTGGCGGTGGTTGGCGTGGTTCTGGCCCGTCCGGATATGAGCACCATGCCCATGGTCGAGGCCAGCCCCGCCGCCGGCCCCATCTTCCCGGTGCTGTTCACCACCATCGCCTGCGGCGCTATTTCCGGTTTCCACTCCCTGGTCTCATCGGGTACAACGTCCAAACAGCTGGATAAGGAGACCGACGCGAAGCCCATCGCCTACGGCGGCATGCTGCTGGAGTGCGTTCTGGCCATTTTGACCCTGTGCGCCGTGGCCTACGCCAAAGTCTACGACCTGTCCGGCGCCACCAACATCTTCGGCGGCGGCCTGGCCCACATGATCGACGACTCCATTCCCGGCACCTACAACATCCTCTTCACCCTGCTGGTGTTGACTTATTCCGCCTTCTGCCTGACCTCTCTGGACACCGCCACCCGTCTGGCCCGGTTCATGTTCCAGGAGTTCTGGCTGGACGCCAGCAAGGGCGAGACCCCGGAGAACGTCACCGGCTACAAGAAGGTCCTCTCCAACATGTATGTCTCCACCGCCATCACCGTGGTGCTGGGCGTGCTGCTGGGCCTGAACGGCTATGAGAAGATCTGGGCGCTGTTCGGCTCCGCCAACCAGCTGCTGGCCGCCCTGGGCCTGCTGGCCGTGGCCACGTGGCTCGGCAACATCGGCAAGAACAACAAGATGTTCCTGATTCCCATGGCCTTTATGCTGGTCGTGACCATTTTCTCCCTGCTCATCAACACCAAAACGCAGATTGGCCTGATCTCTGCCGGCGGCGCCGACTGGGGCCCCTATGTCCAGGCTATTATCGGCGTGCTGCTGGTGGTTCTGGCGGTCATTCTGGCCATCGAGGGCATCAGCACTATCGCAAAGCAGAAGAAGGGCCAGACCGTTTGATTCTATCTTGCGATCTGTATACGGCGGAGTTTTGCCAGTCTCCGCCGCAAAGAACAGGGACCGCCGCAGTTTTGCGGCGGTCCCTCTTTCTTAGGCGATATGCTCCTTGATCCAGGTGACGTATTTGTCCCGCTTCATGATCCCCAGCAGATACACCTTGCCGTCCCGCATGGTGAGCTCAATGCCAAAGGGAAAACAGGGCGGCGTGGTACAGGTCTTTACGGAGGCGATGTCTTTCATCTCGATCTCCCAACTGACAGACGCCGTGCCCACCAGGCCAGAGGCCAAAAAAGCAATGCGCTGATCCGTCATGTACACCTTGCCCGATACCTGCCGTTTGCCGATGATTTGGGGCATTTTCCAGCAGTCCGCACCCACTTTTTCCGCAAAGATCTCCTCTCCTGCACGGGGAGTAAATGTTGGTTTTGCCATTGCTGCTTCCTCCTGCTCTTTGATTTCAGCCTGTATGGCAGGCGGCCGTTTGCAGCCGCCTGTGCGCTTTATTATACAGCACGCTCTTTCCCTTTTCAAGGCTTCAAGTGCAATTTGCAGCGGTTTGGAAAAGCCCTCCTCTAGGCTTCACACAGCAGCCGCAGCGCCTCCAGATACCCCTCCAGCCCGTGGCCCCGGATGGTGGCCGCGCAGGCGGCGCGGATGTAGGAGACATGGCGGAACTCCTCCCGGGTATCCGGGTCTGAGACGTGGACCTCCACTGTGGGAATGCCCACGGCCTTTACGGCGTCCAGCAGGGCCACGCTGGTGTGGGTGTAGGCGGCTGGGTTGATGACAATGCCGTCCACTTTGTCAAAATAAGCCTGCTGGACGGCGTCTACCAGGGCCCCCTCGTGATTGGACTGGAAAAACTCCACCTCCACGCCCAACCGCGCCGCCTCGGCGGAGACCATGTCCTTCAGGTCCTCGTAGGTGGCCCGGCCGTAGATCTCCGGCTGGCGGACGCCCAGCATATTCATATTGGGGCCGTTAATCACCAGAACGCGCACAAAAATCCCTCCAAATCTCCGCGGCGGCCGCCTCCGCCGTAGTCCCGTTCCAAACGGACGTGTCGGATACGGCGGTGTACAGGGGCAGGCGGACGCGGTACATCTCTTCCAGGCTCCCCGCCTGAGACAGGGGGCGGCCGGCGGTGGGGAGGTCCTCCAGCGCCCGGCGGAGGAAGTAGACCCGCCCTGTGCGGCGCATGGCCGCCCGGTTCTCCTGCCGCAGCACCGCCCCGCCGCCGGTGGCGATGATCTGTCCGCTCCCGGCGGCAATCTCCGCCAAAACCCGCTGCTCCAGGGCCCGGAATCCGCCTTCGCCCTCCGCGGCAAAAATCTCCGGAACAGAGCGTCCCGCCCGGCGGACGATCTCCCCGTCCAGGTCCACCAGACTCCGGCCGGAAAGCCGTTCCAGCGCCCGGCCCACGGTGGTCTTCCCGCAGCCGGGCATTCCCACCAGGACGATATTGGTCTGGCTCTGCCACAGGCCGGCCAGGATCCGTTCCGTCTCACTGTCCGGAATGGAGCGGTCAAAAAAGCGCTCCTCCGCCGCCACAGCCTGGGCCACCAGCATGGGCAGTCCCCCGGCATGGCGGATAGGACGGGGCCCGGTTTTTGCCAGCTCCGCCGCCTGCAGCAGCAAATTGGTACGGGTGGGATTGTAGATCACATCCACCACCGACTCCACATGCGGAAACAGCCGCAGGTCCAGAATCTGCCCCGCAAGCTCCGGCCACATGCCCACAGGCGTGGTGTTGACAATCACCTCCGCGCCGGCGTGGCGGTGCAGGTCCCCATAGCTGTCCGAACCGCTGCGGGAGATCACCGTTACTGCCCGGGCCCCCTCCTGCCGGGCGGCGGCCTGGGCGGTGAGGGATGCCCCGCCGCTGCCCAGAACCACCACCTCTTTTCCCGCAAAGGTGATGCCCGCCCGGCGGGCCGTGTACAGCAGTCCGCAGATGTCCGTGTTGTAGCCGTACAGCTTTCCGTCTTCCCGGCGCACCAGGGTGTTGACGCTGCCGATGGCCGCCGCAGCCGGGTCAATGACATCGCAGCAGGGCATCACATCCCGCTTATAGGGAATGGTGACGTTCAGCCCGCCGATGTCCTCCCGGCGGAGGAACGCCTCCAGGTCCTCCGGCTCCAGCTCGATCAGGCGATAGCGCTCGCAGCCCAGGGCCCTGTGGATAGGCGCAGACCAGCTGTGTCCCAGTTTTCGGCCAAGAAGACCGTAGATCTTCTCCCCCATGGCCTACACTTCCGCATAGTTGCCCAGAAACTGGAACTTGGAGCAGCTGCGCTCCATCTCCTCCAGCATGGCCAGGACGCTGGGGTCCTTGACGGACGCCTCCAGTTCCAGAAAGAAGATAAAGTCAAAGTCGCTGCCGGCCACCGGACAGGATTCCAGCTTGGTCATGTTGATGTCCAGCGCGGCCAGCTTGGACAAAAGCTCATACAGCGCACCGGGCCTGTTTTCAAAGGCGATGATCAGACTGATGCGGTTGGCTCCGGCGTAAATCACCGGCTCCTTGCTGATGCAGATAAAGCGGGTGTAGTTATTGTCGCTGTCCTGGATGGCGTCGCTGACACACTCCAGACCGTACAGCGCGGCACAGGGGTGGGATGAGATGGCGGCGGCGTGGCGGCTGCCGCTTTCGGCCACCATTTTGGCGGCGGCGGCGGTGTTGTCGCAGGGAATCACCCGCACACCGTTAAGTCCGCTTAAAAACCTGGAGCACTGGCCGATGGCCTGCTCGTGAGAGTAGATCTCCGTCACATCCGAAAGCTCCACCCCCGGCAGGGCCAGCAGCTCGTGGCGGATGCACAGGCGGGTAGAGCGGACCACGGAGAGGTCGTGCTCCTGCAGCAGCTGGTATACCGCCCGGACGGAGCCGTTGGAGCTGTTTTCAATAGGCAGCACGCCAAACTTGCAAAGGCCGGACTCCACGGCGGCCACCACGGCGGCAAAGGTCTTGACATACACGATGTTGCCCCGGGGCAGCAGACGGTCACAGGCCACCTGGGAATTGGCCCCCTCCACACCCTGGCAGGCCACCATGCCCGTCTGCGGAAAGATCTCGCCGCCGGCGGCCAGAGAGGCCTTCACCCGCTTCTCTACCCGGGTGGGGGCGGCGATCAGCTCCGCCTGCCGGGACCGGGCCAGCTCGAAGAGGGTGGAGAAGAGGTGATAGGCGTACCGCTCCTTCTCCCCGGCCCGCTCCGTGACTTTAGCCAGAATCTCCCGCTCCCGCTGTTTGTTGAGGATGGGGAGGCTGTGCTCGTTCTTATAGGCCGCCACTGCCTCGCTTAACGCCATGCGCTGTAAAAAGAGATCCAGCAGCTGGTCGTCCACTGTGTCAATCTTTGTGCGAATTTCAGAAAGTTCCATGATTTCCCTCCAAAAGCAAGTCCAAAAGTACGGCAGCCGTCACTGCCTCCACCACCGGAACCGCCCGGTGGGCAATACACGGGTCGTGGCGGCCATGGATCACCAGCTCCGTCTCCTTCCGCTCCCTCAAATCCACGGTGTGCTGGGGCTTTGCGATAGACGGCGTGGGCTTCACGGCCACCCGCAGCGTCAGGGGCATGCCGCTGGTGATGCCGCCCAGAATACCGCCGGCACGGTTGGCGGCGGCGACCACCCGCTCATCCTCCAGCGCAAAGGGGTCGTTGTTTTCCGAGCCCCGCAGCCGGGCGGAGGCGAAGCCGCCGCCGAACTCCACGCCCTTCACTGCGGGAATGCCGAAAAGGGCCGCTGCCAAACGGTTTTCCACACCGTCAAACATGGGGTCGCCCAGTCCGGCGGGCAGTCCCACAGCGGCGCACTCAATCACACCGCCCACGCTGTCTGCAGCCTGCCGGGCCTCCAGAATCAGCGCCTGCATTCGCTCTCCGGCGGCGTCGTCCAATACGGGAAAGGGTTTGGCGGCAACCGCTTCAAACAGCTCTTTTGTGGGCCACAGAGGGAAGGACGCGTCCTCCTCCGTCCCCACGGCGGCCAGGTGCGCACCGGTAAAGATGCCCCGCCGGGCCAGAATCTGTTTGGCAATGCCCCCGGCGACACACAGCGGGGCTGTCAACCGGCCGGAAAAATGACCGCCGCCCCGCATGTCCGCGTGGCCGCCCCACTTTACCCAGGCGGAATAGTCCGCGTGGGACGGGCGGGGGGTATCCCGCAGCCGGCTGTAATCCGAGGAGTGCTGGTCGCTGTTTTCAATGATGGCGCACAGCGGTGCGCCGCAGGTGAGGCCGCCCTCCATTCCGGAGAGGAATACCGGCGTATCCGTCTCCCGCCGGGCTGTGGAGAGGGAACTCTTTCCCGGCCTCCGCCGGTCCAAAAAGGCATTCAGCTCCTCCAAGTCAACGGCCTCCCCGGCGGGCAGCCCGTCGATATTCACGCCGATGGCTCTGCCGTGGGATTGGCCAAACACGCTGATTCGCAGCAGCTTTCCAAATTCAGAGGACACGCACGTCACCTCCCAGCGCCTCATATTCCCGCCAGAAAGCGGGGTAGGACTTTTTCACCGCCTCGGCCCCCTGAATGATCACCGGGCCCTTACACCGGGTGGCGGCAATGGCCGCCGCCATCACAATGCGGTGGTCGTTGGCCCCGTCCACAATACCGCCGGAGAGCGTGGGCACCCCGTGAACGGTGAGGCTGTCCGCTCCCTCCTCCACCTCTCCGCCCAGGTCGGAGAGCATATCGTGGACGGTAGAGAGCCGGTCGCTCTCCTTCAGCCGCAGACGGGCCGCCCCCACAAAGCGGGTGGTACCCCGCCGGACCGCCGCCATCACCGCCAGGGGCGGCAGCAGATCCGGACAGCCCGAGAGGTCGATGGTCACATTCCCGGCCCCGGAGAGGGCCCCGGCGTGGGTCACCACCACCCGGTCCCCCTGGAAGGAGCCGGTCTCCATCCCCCGGATGCGGACCGTGCTGCCCAGGGTCTGGGCAGCATACCAGAAGCCGGCCTGGGACCAGTCCGCCTCTACCGCCACGTCAAAGGGGTGATAGATGGCGGGGGAGATACGAAAAGCCCTGTCCCCCGGCGTAAACCGCACCGGAACAAAGGCCCGCTCCAAAACCCCCATGGTCATGGTGATATAGGCGGCGGATTCCAGCGCCGTGGCGCTGATGACCGTGCTGGGCTCCTCCAGCAGGGGCATGGCCATCAGCAGCCCGGTGAAAAACTGGCTGGACACATCTCCCGGCAGACGGTATTCCCCCGGCGTCAGCCGGCCCTCCACCGTCAGCGCGCCCTCCTGCCGGGCATAGGGGATGCCCCGCTGGTCGAAGAGGTCAAAATAGGGCTTTTGGGGCCGCTCCATCAGCCGGCCCCGGCCGGTGAAGATACCGCCCCGGCCCGCCGTCATGGAGATGGGGATCAAAAAACGCAGGGTGGAGCCGGATTCCCCGCAGTCAAACCGGGGCAGCTCTCCAAAGGGCTGGCGGATACCCCCAATGCCGGCGATCCGCAATCCGTCCTTTACGGTCTCCCACCGGGCGCCCAGCGTCCGCATACAGCGCAGGGTGGCCTCCACGTCCTGAGAGAAGTCCACATGGCGGACGGTGCTGCTCCCCGCCGCCAGCGCGGCGGCGATGACCAGCCGGTGGGCCATGGATTTGCTGGGGGGCGGCGTCACCGTGCCGGAGAGGCGCCTGGGCTGGATACAGACATCCATAGGGCCTATTCCTCCAATCCGCTCTCAATGACGAAAAGAAGCTCCGCCACCGGTATTTTTATCAGTTCACAGGCCCCGATCTTCTTCGGAACCACAATGGTAATGGAATCCCCGGCCCGCTTTTTATCTGCCAGTGCGGCCTCTGCCAGCGCCCCGGCGGAATACGCCGCAGAAACAGGCAGCCCCAGCCTCTTCAGGCACCCGCAAATGCGGCCTGCAACGGGCCCGTCGGTCCAGGTTAGCCGCTCTGCGGACCGGGCCATAACGGCAATCCCCGCCGCCACGGCGTAACCGTGGGGAATCGTATACCCGCTGCACTTTTCAATGGCGTGGCCCACGGTGTGGCCCAGATTCAACAGTTTCCGCTCTCCCTGCTCCCGCTCGTCCCGCTCCACAACGCCCGCCTTATAGGCCACACACCTGGCAATGACCTCAGCCGGATCTGCGGCCAGGGTCCCCTTCTCAAAGAGGGCGAAAAGGCTCTCGTCGCAGAGCACGCCGGTTTTGACAGCCTCGGCGGCCCCGCCGGCAAATACGTCTTCGGGCAGGGAGGCAAGGCAGGCTGTGTCGCACAGCACAGCGGCAGGCTGTAAGAACGCCCCCGCCAGATTCTTCCCGGCCTTCAGATCGATGGCCGTCTTCCCCCCAACAGAGGAGTCCACCGCAGACAGCAGCGTTGTGGGCATCTGCACATACCGGATCCCCCGCAGATAGCAGGCCGCGGCAAACCCCGCCATGTCCCCCACGACCCCGCCTCCCAGCGCGATCAGGCAGTCCGTTCTGGTCAGCCGCTCCGCCGCCAGAAACTCCAGGATATCGGAGAGGGTCGCGAAATTCTTCCTCTCCTCTCCGGCAGAAAAGGCATACGTGCTGACGGCATACCCCGCCGCCTTCAGGCTATCCGTCACTGTTTTCAGATAGAGCGGCCCCACGACCGAGTCTGTGACTACCGCCGCATGGCAGACAGGGACCGTCTTTCGCAGCAGCTGCCCGCATTTTTTCAGCACTCCCGCACCAATGGTCACGGTGTAGGCAGGGACCGTATGGACTTGGATCTCTTGATACTCCGGCATCGGCGTTCCTCCTCAGTTGCCCCCGGCAGCGGCTTTCAGCTCCCGGCCCTCCCGCAGCAGGGCCCGGACCCGATCCGCATCGCCGGATTTCAGGGCGTCGGAATAGGCTGTCAGGTTTTCAATGAGAATATCCAGCTCTTTGACAAGATAGTCGCTGTCGTCTAAAAACAGCTCCGTCCACATGTCCTCATCCAGCCGGGCCACACGGGTCATATCCTGAAAGCTGCCGGCGGAAAAGCCCCGCCGGCGCTGGGCCTCCGGCGACTTGACATATGCACTGGAGACAATGTGGGCCAGCTGAGAGGTAAAGGCGATGATGCGGTCATGCTCCTCCGGCTGGGAGAAGGTGAGGCCCGCAAAGCCCAGGTCCAGAAAGAAGGCCTGCAGCGTTTCCAGCAGCTTCATATCCGTCCGCCTGTCCGGCGTGAGGATCATGGAGGCCCCCACATACAGATCCTCGCTGGAGGCGGTGAAGCCGCCCCGCTCCCGGCCCGCCATGGGGTGGCCGCCGATATACGCGAAGCCGTACTGCTCCGCCAGGGGGGTAATGGCCTCCACCACACGCCGCTTCACGCCGCACAGATCCACCAAAATGGCGGACTCTGCGATCTGCCGCCCGTGGCCGCAGACCCACTCCACCGCCGCACCGGGGCGAATGGCCAGCAGGATCAAATCGCACCGGGGCAGCGTCTCCTCTGTCAGCGTCCCGTCGATGGCGCCGCACATCCGGGCCAGCGTCATGGTCTCGCCGTCCAGATCCGCGCCGTAAACGGTGTGGCCCGTGCGGGCCTTGATGCTCTTGGCCATGGAGCCGCCAATCAGTCCCAGTCCGACAATTCCAATTTTCACAGCCTCAACCCTCCAGGGACTTCACCGCGGCGTGCAGGGCCAGCAGCTTTTTTGCCAGGGGATCAAAGTCCTCGGGCTTTAAGGACTGGGGTCCGTCGCACAGGGCATGGGCCGGGTCGTTGTGGACCTCGATCTGCAGCCCGTCGGCCCCGGTGGCCACGGCGCCCATAGCCAGGGGTTCCACCAGCCAGCTCTTGCCCGTGGCGTGGCTGGGGTCGATGATGATGGGCAGGTGGGTCAGCCGCCGCATCACGGGGATGGCGGCAAGATCCAGCGTGTTGCGGGTATAGCTCTCAAAGGTGCGGATGCCCCGCTCGCAGAGGATGACGTTCTCATTGCCGCCGGCCATAACGTACTCGGCGCTCATAAGCCACTCCTCATAGGTGGCGGACATCCCCCGCTTGATCATCACTGGCCTGTCCTGATGGCCCACAGCTTTTAAAAGGTCGAAGTTCTGCATATTCCGCGCACCGATCTGGATGACATCCACATCTTTAAAAAGGGGCAGCTGGGTCACATCCATCAGCTCGGTGACAATGGGCAGCCCCGTCTCCTGCCGGGCCACCTTCAAATACTCCAGGCCCGTGGCGCCCAGACCCTGGAAAGCATAGGGAGACGTGCGGGGCTTGAACGCGCCGCCCCGAAGCATGGTGGCGCCGCTGGCCTTCACCGCCCTGGCGATGGCCACCACCTGCTCCTCAGACTCCACAGAGCAGGGGCCCGCCATAATGGTGAGCGTGCCGCCGCCAATCCGGGTGTTGCCCACCTGGATCACCGTATCCTCCGGGTGGAATTTGCGGTTGGCGTTTTTATAGGGCTCCTGAACCCGCTTCACATCCTCCACAATGTCCAGTGCGGCAATGAGATCGATATCCAGCTTGGAGGTGTCGCCCACCAGGCCCAAAATGGTGTTGGCCTCGCCGATACTGGTGTGGATGGTAATGCCCTTTTCCTGCAGCCAGGTAATCAGGCTCTCCAACTGTTCGCGGTTGTGGTTGTGCTTTAAAATGACGATCATGACAAATACCTCCTGAATTCAACCGGATAAGTACAAAAAACCCGCAGCCGGTCCGGCTGCGGGTCATCATGTACGAATGGTTACAACAAAACCAATTGTTACACGCGCACGCTTTCAGCCAAACCCAAATAAGCCTTACCATAAAAATAGGTAAAGCTAAAGTAGCGGTATTCAGCGTTGCGGGCAATGTTAGTCATGCTGTGTGTCCCTCTCGATTTCTCGGATATGTAAAAAGAATAGCACGATGACGCCCAAATGGGAACCGTCAATTCTCACAAATAAGACGGCGGATTCTTCAAAAAATTGTCGGTTTCAACCCATGGTCAGGCGGGTTGGGGCAGACAGGCGGACATCAGCAGCAGGTTGGCCTGCAGGATATACCGGGCGTCCTGATCCACATCCCGCCGGGCCTGCATATACTGCCGATGCAGCTCGTCGATAGCCAGAACCAAATCCCGGCGGGACCGGTCCAGACGAAGCGTCCGCCCCCGCAGATATTCCGAAAGATATACCCGCAAATCGTCCTCATACGCCCGGTGGGCAATCAGACTGTCGGGATAGTGCTCGTTGTGCGGAAAGGTAAAGGCGTCCGCCAGATAGTGGGTGAGCTTGCCCAGCGTGTAATACTGCCACACGGTCCAATGCCTGCACCGCTGGAGGCGGTGGATGTGGTTGTTGATGTACGCCTGGGAGTTGGAAAAGTTATGTCCGCGAAGCTTATAGGCCCGCAGAGAGCCCTTCAGATAAGTCAAAGGATTGCAGTCCGGCTGAAAGGAACCAAGGAGAAAGGCCCACTCATACCGCCGGGCACGAAAGCCATGTTCGCACTCCAGCAGCGTGGAGGCGAGGAGCTTATGGCTGCGTTTCTTCACCGTCATCCCCCCGGGATTAAAATTTGAAAGCGCAGACAGTATACCACATGACCGGGGCAAACTCAAGGGAAAACTGAAAAGTTTATGGTGTGGAAAAATTTACTCTTTTATTTTTTTCGAGATAATTACCTGAAGAAAATCCGCCTCCAGCCCCATTTCATAGTTTTCTTTGGTATGCGGAAACTGAATAATCTCCGTTTTTGTACAATGGGTAGCATCATCTATCAATTCCGCTATATCATCGCCCCAATCCCACGTTACCAGGGAGCCCTTCTCGTCAATGGGATTTCCATGATAAACCGGCGGAAAGATATTGACCCATTTTCCGTCCTTAAACTGTATTCTTGGTTTACTTTTTGTGAATAGATATATGGGCGTTGTAAAAATATGCGCTCCACCTTTGCGAAGCACACGTGCAATTTCTAAAAAAGCATGCTCGGGATTTGGAATATGTTCCATAACATCCTGCGTAATAAAAATATCAAAGGAATCATCCGCAAATGTCAAGTGCTCTAAATCCTGATTCGTCCCTCCATCCGTCAGCGCTGACCCCAGCGGAATATCCTCATAATAATATGAATAAGAGTAATTTTCAGTCATATTCTGAAATTGACGGATGACGCCATCAGAAGGTGAGCTTTCGTGAATATCAAGCATTTTGTAATCAGGATACCGCTCTTTTAATATCTTCATCAGCGCTCTTTGGCGGGGAATGGAATTACATTGGGTACACAGGTAGTGGTCCCGCAACCAATAATCCCCGGCAACAAATTTCGTCTCTGATCCACAAAATGGGCAATAGCCCTCTGTCATTCTGATGGAAGGTTCCTCTCCGAGCTGTGTCTCTTTTTTGTGTTCAACCGCCACCTCCTCGCGGACATCTTTTAGTCTTTGATTCTCTTCCCGCAGCTGCTCCCGCTCCGCATATAATCTTTTTAAGGGCGGCAGCGTCAGTGCGATGTCTTTTATCAGCTGATTCATAAGTAAAGCCCCTTCTGATTATCAATAATTAACGGATATTTTTATTCTGTCAAAATGGCCATAGCAAGCGGCTTGGCAAGCCCATAGGCAGCAACTTAATTCCACGCTCATCTTCCTCTCCGTCCCGCCCTTCTTGCCTCTGTCACAAAATCAACATTTTGTCCCTACGGCCATGGGCCAGGGATTGCAACCTGCCTGTCAGGCCGCAAATAAAAAAGTCCACACCGCAGAGGGTGTGGAAAAATCAGAAACGCCAAAAGAGCCGTACAAAATTCTTCTGTCCGGCTCCTTTTCCGCGTACGAAATTTTTAAGCGTTGGACTTGCAATAGTGCGGTTTTTGTGATAACCCCCGCCCTGTTCAGGAGATCAGCTGCAGCCGCTCCAGCTGCC
>CATNDT010000051.1 GCA_950097035.1 uncultured Oscillibacter sp. | reverse complement strand
TCAAACAATGCGGCGGATGCCAAACAAACCGCAAGCGGGCAGGTCAGCCGTCCGTGCACGCGCGGATATGGAAATTCCCCCAGACGCTCTCGCCGGCGCCGGCATGACACACGCCGGCCATGCCGTAGGAAAACCGCCCATCCCGGGCCGTGAGCACAGTCTCTCCGCCGATACACAGGGTGAGGGTCTCTTCCCGGGCCTCCGCGGCCAGGCGATAGGTCTTACCGTTCTCCCAGTGGAACGCCCCGGAGGCCAGCTCTGTCCGCCGGCCACCGTCCCACCGGGCGATGCTCACCCGATCCCCGCCGGAAAATCCCAGCTCATAGTATCTTCGGCAGCCCTGTCCCCGCACAAGGAGCCCGGCAGAGACACCCGCCGCCACCGTCACATCGGCCTCAAGAGCCGTGTCACGGGCATAGTAGTTGCCGGTAAATGCCTGACCGGCCCCGCCGGTGCAAAAGCGCAGCGCTCCCTCCGCCAGCACCGCCTCCCCGTCGTTGACGGAGAAGGGTGTGGGCTGGCCGAACTCCATCCGCTGGATCCCCATGTCAATGGTGTAGTCCATGGCGCCGGACACCGTGATATCGTCGATATACACCTTGCCGTACGCCCAGGGCGGCTCTTCCGGCGCAATGACGATCCTCCAGCCGATGTCGTGGGCCTGGTCGCCCTCCAGGTCCGGCACGGAAAAGGCCACCTGCACCCACTCTCCTTCCGGCAAAACGGCGGCGGGCAGATCAATCCGGTCCCCGGCTATGGCCCGGGTGACAAAGGGCGTCACCGTAATGGCCGCCGGAGCCACCTGGCAGCTCCTCAGCCAGCAGCTGACCCTCTGCCCCGGATACACCCGGGGGGAGAAGACCGGCTCATACCGCTCGTCGTTAAAGTCCGCCCGGATATGGCAGGCTTTGAAAAAGAGGTCCGCCGGGGCGGGAGACTTGCCGTCAATCTCCATCTCCAGGCAGCCCCGGCCTGTATGCGCCCCGCCGGACACCCAGCGCAGCTCGTGGCTGGCCCTGTCCGACAGCTCCAGTCCGTGCGTGGAGCCGGGGAACGCAAAGTTGAAGTTCAGCTCTCCCCTTGGCGGCGCGGCAATCCAGGCGGGAACCGGCTCTCCCCGCAGGCGGCAGGCCGTTTCCCCCAGCTCCTTGGCAAAGGTGGGGATATCCAGCATGTTCAGATACCCCGACACGCTGGAGAGTACCGCGCTGTCATTAATGGGCCTGCGGTAACGGCCCGGCACACCCTCCAGCCCGTGAAGCACACCCATGATGGTGCCCACGTTGCTGGCGTTGCAGTCGGTGTCAAAGCCGCACATGCAGGAGACCTCGATGGTGCGGCCCAGGTCATTCTCTCCGTACAGCAGCGCCAGAATGCAGATGCCCGCGTTGGGAATGATGTGGTAGCCGCCGGGAAACCTGTCGTTTCCCCACGCCCGGTCCACATAGTCCCGGCAGGCCCGGAAATCCTCCGGATGGGCCTTATGAAACGCCCTCACTGCATCCACCACCTGGCGGTACACACAGTCTGCCGGAATCTGCCGGAGTCCCGCGTCGATCACTTCCTCCACAGAGCCGCTGATAAAGGCCGCCGCCACGCAGGCCGCCATAAAGGCCGCGCCATGCAGCCCCTCCCCGTCGTGGGAGACGCTGGCCATCCGCCGGGCGAATGCCGCGGCCTGCTCCGGTCTTCCCGGACAGACGAGGCCCCAGGTATCCACAAAGATCTGGCCGCCGATCTGCTCCGCCGCCACAACGCCGTTTTGGGCGATGCTGCCGGAGGCCGGGGCAGACAGGCCCCGCTTCAGATTCATATAGGCCCGGTGCTCTGTGGACACATCCTCTCCGCCCCACCAGAACATGCCGCAGCCGCAGCGGGTGTAATTCAGCCAGGTCTCCCCCGCCGCCGCCTCCGTAAAGTCCAGACCGCCGCTGTCCAGCAGCGCCCGCAGGAAAATTACCGGACCGTTGATATCGTCATCCGCCGGGTGGGTCTTATATTCCCGCAGATAGCCCCGGATATCGCCAAAGTAGTCCCGCAGGCGCTCATAGGTCCACCAGGGGTTCTCCACCGGAGCGCCCAGGCGCATACCGGCGTCCATGCCCAAAAAGCCCGCGTAGATTTTTTCAAACCATTGGTCCCTCATGCCCGCCTCCTGACTTCATCAATTGTACTCCAGCACAACGGGAGTTCCTGTAATGCCCACAAACGCGCCCGCCGCGGCCTCCTGTGTTTTCTCGCTGGCGATCACCCACTTGTTGCAGCCCCACAGCAGCCGGTCCTCCGCCGTGCGGCAGTCCGCCTGCGGCTTTTTCCCGTTGGTCCCTACGGGCAGAACACAGCCCATGCAAAAGCCCTGCCCCGCCGCAGCGCCGCAGGGGGCGTAGTGCAGCGTTGTGGCAAAGAGCTCCACCGCCGTCCCCTTGGGGACCAGAAACGCCCGGACATGCCCGGTGTCCAGCCGGTGCGCCTCCAGCTCTGTCTGCCGCGCCAGCAACAGGATCATATCCGTGGCCGCAATATCGATCTCGCTGGTACGGTGATACTCCAGGCAGGTCAGGCGGTCGTTGTGCCCGCTGCAATAGCCGATCTGGATATCCAACCCGCCAAATCCCCGGTTCTGCAGGGCACGGGCCTCCGGCAGCGCCTCCAGCTCCGGCACGGAGGGCACATACATCGTGCCGTCCGCCGGTACGGGGGCGCTCTCCTCCAGGCAGCGGATGATTCCCGAGAGGTCAAATCCCTCCTGCACCTGGCCGTAGTCTAAAAACCGACTGTCATACACCGAAATGATTTCCATAGCCGTTCCTCCCTTACAGAACCGTCCGCAAAATCGCCACAACATCTTCCCGGGTAAGCTGCCGGTAGCTAAAGCACCCCAGATCCGTTAAATCCGCAATCCGGTCAATGGCCTCTTCCGGCACGTGCAGCTCGGTCAGTGTGGCCGGAGCGCCCAGCTCCCGGAAAAACTCCCGGGTCCGGCGGATGCCCTCCCGGGCGACTTCCTCGTCCGTTCTGCCGGCAGGGTCCACGCCCCATACCCGCACCGCCAGACGGCGGAGCCGGGACAGCGCGTCCGGGCAGATATAGTCCAGATAGGCCGGGTGAACCACCGCCAGCCCCGCGCCATGGGCCACGTCATAGAGCGCGGAGATGGGGTGCTCGATGCAGTGGCTGGCCCAGTCCGTCTCCTTGCCGTTGTTGAGCATACCGCACAGGGCAAAACTGCTGGTCCACATCAGGTCGGCCCGGGCGTCGTAATCCTCCGGGTCGGCGGCCGCCGCCCGTCCCGCCCGAATCTCCGTCCGCAAAGCCGCCTCCGCCAGCTCGTCGGTGAGGCATTCCCCATCCGGCGGGGAGATATAGAGTTCATAGAGGTGGGAAATGGTGTCCACAATGCCGTTGACCATCTGGTGCTTGGGCAGCGTATAGGTCAGCGTGGGGTCCAGGATGGTAAACTTCGGGAAGGTCAGCTCACTATCGTAGCTGTTCTTTTCACCGGTCGCCACATTGGTGATGACAGAGGACTTGTCCAGCTCGCTGCCGGTGGCCGGCAGCGTCAGCACCACCCCTAAGGGGATGGCGTCCTCCGCCGTCTCCCAATCCTTAAAAAAGGCCTGCCAGAAATCCCGATCCGTGCAGGCGCCCACGGCGACGGCTTTGGCGCAGTCGATGGTGCTGCCGCCGCCTACCGCCAGCAGCAGGTCGATCTTCTCCCGCCTGCAGATCTCGATCCCCTCATATACCTTTTCGGTGCGGGGATTGGGCATCACGCCGGGAAGCTCGAACACCGTTTTACCCGCCGCCTGCAGATCCGCCAAAATCCTGTCATACAATCTGGTGCGCTTAATGCTGCCGCCGCCGTACAGCAGCAGGACATTTTTGCCAAACTTCTCCAGCTCTTCCGGCAGCGCCGCCATGGCATTTTTGCCGAAATGAACCCGAACAGGGTTAAAATACATAAAGTCTTTCATATAATTCCTCCTGAAAAACCGGCTCCTGTGGGAGCCGGTTTTCTCACATACTCAGCCGGCGCCGAGCAGGGCAAACAGGTGTTTTTTGTAGCGCTCAGCATGGATCCTGGGACACACGGTGCAGTTTGGCGTGCCCCTCATGCGGTCTATGCGGAAGTGGCCGCGATACTCCCCCGGCGCCGTCTCAATGGCGCAGTTGGCCTGGAACACGTCCTCCAGAATCTCCGGATACAGCGCGGCAGTCATCAGCATACTGTCGATTACGCCCAGGGTATCCCTGCCGTAGTGCTCCTTTTGATACGCCCGCATGGTGCGGACGCACCGGGCGCAGAACGCCGCAGCGGGGTCGCCGCAGGTCTGCATCCGCTCCAGCTCGGCGGGGGTGATCTCCGTCTCCCCCCGGGAGGTATCCCAGGTGACCCATACGGTGTCCATCCCGGCATTCAGCACCACGGAGGCGGCCTCCGGATCCGCGTAGACGTTAAACTCCGCCATCAGCGTCATGTTGCCAAAGCTCCCCGCCGTGCCGCCTAAAATCCACACCTTTTTCACATTCTCCGCCAGCCGGGGCTCCAGCAGCAGCGCCATGGCCAGGTTGGTCAGGGGGCCGCAGGTGACGATTTCGATCTCCCGTGGGTTCGCCATTACTATGTCGATTATAGCCTGCACGGCGTGCTCTGTCTCCGCCGGACGGGCCGGCCGGGGCAGATTCATCTCCCCCAGTCCGTCCTCTCCGTGAACATGTTTTGCATAAAAGGCCGTTTTTCGCAGGATAGGCCGCTCCATGCCCCGGTACACTGGGGGAAAGTAGGTGTCCGCCGCATCCTCGGCCAGCATGGCGTTTTTCACACACAGGTCCAGCGGCAGATTCCCGCAGACCACCGTAATGGCCTCCACCCGCGCCACCGCTTTGGCCCGGAGGGCCTCCACAATAGCCCACACATCGTCCGCGCCGGTATCCGTGTCCACGATCAGGCGGCGGAGCCCGCTCATCGCAGGCTCTCCAGCCAGTTGGCCCCCGGCATGTTGTGGCGCTCGCAGTACTCGTCAAACACGATGCCCGCGGGCAGGAATCGGAACTCCTCCAGCAGCGCCAGGCGGCGGGTGAGATCGTCCTCCGCCTCCGCCCGCAAAAGGTGGTCCGTGGGCTCCAGCAGCGCGGCGAGCAGCGCCTTTTTCACGCTGCGCGCGCCGATGACGGAGGCTGCGATGCGGTCGATACTGGCATCGAAGAAGTCCAGCCCCAGATGCACCCTGTCAAACCCGTTGCAGCGCTTGAGCTCCTGCATGATGGAGACGGTATCCTCATTGGCAATGGCCACATGGTCGCTGTCCCACCGCACACACCGGGACAGGTGCATCATGATCTCCTGCCCGAATGCCAGATAGGACGTGAGCTTTGCCGCCACGCTCTCTGTGGGGTGGTAGTGGCCGGTATCCATGCAGACAATGGCCTTTCCGCTGGTAAGGGCATAGTTGGTGTAAAACTCGTGGGAACCCACGGTATAGCTCTCCACGCCCAGACCAAAGACCTTTCCCTCCACAGAGTCGACGTTGTATTTGCGGTCAATGGGCTCCGCAAAGATCCGGTTCAGAGACTCGATCAAACGCTCCCGGGGGCCCAGGGTATCGACCCGGATGTCCTTGGAGCCGTCCGGAATCCAGTGGTTGGTCACGCAGGTCTCACCCAGCTCTTTGCCGAAATACGCGCCGATGCGGCGGCAGGCGATACCGTGCTCCACCCAGAAATCCCGCACGGCCCTGTCCCTGCTGGAGAGGGTCCAACCGCTCTCCGACATGGGGTGAGAGAAATAGGTGGGGTTAAAGTCCAGGCCGATGCCCTTTTCCCTGGCATAGTCCACCCATGGGGCAAAATGCTCCGGACGCAGCTCGTTCCGGGGGACCTTTACCCCCTTTGTCAGCGGATAGACGCTGTGCAGCGCCAGATGCTTGGCGCCGGGCACCAGCCCCAGCATCCGATCCAGATTCTGAAAATACTCCTCCACGCTCCGTGGCTTGCCGGGAGCGTTGCCGGTGGCCGCGATGCCCCCGGTGAGCTTGGCGTCAAAGTCCTCCAGGCCCGTCAGGTCATCCAGCTGCCAGCAGTTGATGGAGAGGGGAATCTCATCCATGCGGCGCAGCACCGCCTCGGTGTCTACACCCCAGTCCGCGTAAACCGCCCGCGCGGCCTCATAGTGTTTGCTCATAAAAGTAAGTCTCCTTATTCGTTGTAATAGACGACGTTTTCAGGGCGGATGCGAACGCTGAAAGAGGTCTCCTCCGCCATCTGGTCCGCGCTGATACCCAGGGCGGAAATATCCAACGGCTGTTCACCCAGCTTGCCGATCAGCTTCCAGCTAAGGCCCGTAAAAACTTTTTTCTCCAGGTAGAAGGGGTTTGCGCCCTCGGCTCCCGGCTCACAGAACTCAAAATACTCACCGCGGACAGCCGCGCGTACCGTGTCGCCCTCTTTGCCGCCCACATGGTTCACCGGGAGGCGGACCTGTCCGCCGCAGATATACCACTGTCCGTTTACGCACTCCAGCTTTCCGGAAATCAGATTCGCCTTTCCCATAAAGTCCGAGGCAAACACGGAGGCGGGCTGGCTGTAGATATGCCAGGGATCTCCCTGCTGCTCGATATTTCCCCTGTTCAGCAGGATAATCTGGTCGGACATGGTGAGAGCCTCTTCCTGGTCGTGGGTCACAAACACGGTGGTGATGCCAATTTTCCGCTGGATGTTGCGGATCTCATACTGCATCTCGGCGCGGACCTTCCGGTCCAGAGCGGAGAGGGGTTCGTCCAGCAGCAATATCTCAGGCCGGGTCACCAGAGAGCGGGCCAGGGCCACCCGCTGCTGTTCGCCGCCGGAGAGCTGCGTCACCTTTCGGGGCCCGTAGCCGCCCAGCTTCACCAGCTCCAGCGCCTCTTCCACCCGCTGGTCAATCTCCGCCTGGGGCACCTTGTGCATTTTCAATCCGTAGCCCACGTTTTTCGCCACGTTCATAGAGGGGAACAGGGCGTAATTCTGAAAGACCAGGCCGATATTCCGCTTTTCAGGCTTGATCTTGGTCACATCCTTGCCGTCTACCAGCACCTCGCCGGAATCGGCGGTCTCCAGGCCGCAGATGATCCGCAAAATGGTGGTTTTGCCGCAGCCGGAGGGGCCCAGCAGGGAGAGGAATTTGCCGCTCTCCACAGAAAAGTTGATGCCCTTGAGCACCTCATGCTGCCCAAAGCTTTTGCGCAATTCTTTTACAGTAAGTCCAGACACAGCTCATTCTCCTTTCTTGGCCTTGCCGCCGGAAGAACCGCCAAAGAGATCTCCGGCGGAGTAGCCCATGCGACTTAGCAGAACCACCAGCAAAATGGCAACCAGCACAATGATCGCGCTCAGCGCGTTCAGGTCCGCCTGATAGCCGCTTTTAATGCGGGTAAACACCGTTACCGGCAGCGTATTCACCTCTACCGGCGAGAGATAGTACTGCAGCACGAAATTGTTGAAGCAGACGATCAGCGCCATGATGCCGCCGGCCATCACGCCCGGCAGAATCGCCGGCAGCGTCACATCCCAAAAGACACGGGCAGGCCCCGCCCCCAGCAGCCGCGCGGCGGCCTCAGGCGAGTGGTCCATCTCCGCAAAGCGGGCGTTCACCAGCAACACCACATAGGGCAGCACCACGATCAGGTTGCCCAGGAACATCGTAAGGTAAGACCGCCCAGCCCCCACAAAGGTGGCCAGAAGCAAAATGGAGATACTGGTCACAAGCCAGGGAATGATGATGGGCAGCTGCATCAGAGAGTTAAAGCGTTTCGCCCACTTGGGGGACCAGTACTGCAGGCCAAAGGCGGTGAGCGTTCCGATCACCAGCGCCGCCACCGCCACCGCCAGGGAAAATTTCAAACTGAGCCAGGTGGCGGAGGGCAGATTGGACGTGGTGAAGAGCGTTTCATACCACCTGGTGGTAAAGACGTAGGGAAACATTCCATAGGGCGTACCGTTGAACGACATGCCGATGATGGCGATAATGGGCGTATACATAAACACCAGCACAATGGCAAGGCACACCAAAATGAAGCGGTTAAAGCCCTTTGACATTACACGTCACCTCCGATCCGCTTTTGCGCCTGCTTGGCGGCAAAGCTGATAACCGCCATAATCAGGCACAGCACCAGAAGCAATACACAGGAGAGCATGGCGCCGTAGCCCATGTTCAGATTGTCCTTATACTGCGTGTTGATAATGGAGCCCACCATCATGCCGTTGGAGCCGCCCACAAGACCCGGCTCCACAAAGCTGCCGGCCACCGGGACCAGCACCAACAGAATGCCGCTGAGCAGCCCTGGAACGCTCATGGGGAAAATGATGTTGACAAATGTCTTAAAGCGGTTGGCGCCCAGGATATGGGACGCATGCACCAGATTGTCGCTGATGCTCTCCATAGAGGAGTAAAGACACAAAATCATATAGGGCAGGTATTCATACACCAGCACCAGAATGGTGGCCTTGTTGGTGTACAGCATCGACTCTGCCTGGATCCCCAGCGCCTCCAGTGCGGTCATAATGATACCGCCGCTCTGGATCAGGTTCATCATGGCGTAGATCAGCAGGAGCTGGGATGTAAAAAAGGGCAGAATCACCATCATCATCAAAATGCCGCGGTGCTTCGCCTTAACGACCTTGGCAATGGCCCAGGCCGCCGGATAGGCGGCGATGATGCAGATGATTGTGACCTTTGCGGCGGTCAGCAGAGACTTTCCAAGCAGCGGCCAGAAAGTCTGGGACTCCAGCATCCTTGTCAGGTTATTCAGCGTCCAGCCCGGCCAGGGCTGTCCGGCAAACATGTTCCGGTTCATAAAGCTGAAAATCAGCAGCATGACCAGCGGCGCCACCGTCAGGCACAGCAGCAGTCCGGCGCTGGGCAGCGCCCACAGGCTGTTGGCCTGAAAATTCCTCTTGTCATTTTTCATGTCATGGTATCCTCCATATCCATGCTTTTAAAAACGGACGCCGCCGGACAATCACCGCGGCGGCGCCCGTTTTTATCATGTCTGTCCGTTTTGGAGCGCTCACCCAACCGAGGCCTTAAAGTTCTCCCAAACGTCGACCCACGCGTCCTTCTGCTCGGCCGTTAGATAGTTCAGCATGCAGATCTTGGTGGGCATGGGGTCCATACCCAGATTCACCAGCTGCTCCTGGGTCAGGTTGTCCAGAACCTTGGCGTTGATGGGCGTGTAGGTTGGATAGGTCTCACCGGCCTGAGGCGGATAATCGGTACTGTCGCCGGTGGCCATGGTGTATTGAAGCTCGTCGCTCTCGATCCAGTTGATCCACTCGCAGGCCAGGTCGTACTCGTCCGTTCCCTCAACCACGCACCAGTAATCCAGATAACCAACGGTACCCTCGGAGGGGTGGACGTATTTCACAGGATAGTTCTCCTGCATCAGCTGGGCATAGGGGCCGGACCACATGTTGCCCGCCCAGGACTCGCCGGCGTAATAGGGCATCAGCTGCTCGTCGTTGGAGCTCCAGAAGGAGAGGATCTGGGGCTTGAGCTGCGCCAGCGCCTCGGCCACCTTGTCCAGATCCAGATTGTCCGGATCGCTGGGGTCCTGACCGCTGATAAGGGCGGCAATAATCATGCCGTCGCCGTAGTCGCCGAACATGCAGACGTGGCCCGCCAGAGCGGGATTCAAAAGGTCGGACCAGTGCTCGATCTCAAAGTCCACATACTCGGGGTTATAGGCGATGGAGGTCTGTCCGGTGCACCAGGGGAAAGCGAACACGTTGCCCTCGCCGTCCACCGCATAGGGCGATACGTCTTTATAGGCATCGGCCACATTCTGATAGTTGGGAATCTTAGCGGTGTCCACGTTCATCAGGAGATTCTGGTCGTGGAAATACTGGGTGTAGTTCTGGGAGAGAACCACCGCGTCGATGGTGGCGTTGCCGCCGGTTTGCAGGGTGGTCATCAGCTCGTCGTAGGAGTTGAAATAGACGTGCTCCACAGAGCAGCCAAATTTGTCCTCAAAGGCCTTTTCGCAATAATCGGTGTCAGAGCTGTAGGCCTGCCAGTTAGCCACATACAGCGTGTGGCCCGCGTAGGGCTTGTCGCTGCCGGTGTTGACATCCGCCTCGCCGCCGTTGGTGGAAGGGGGCGTCTGATCCTTGCCGGAGCCACCGCAGCCGGCCAGCAGGCACAGGATCATGCAAAGAGAGAGCGTGATCGCAAGAAACTTTTTCATAACTACCTCCTCAAATATCGCGTGTATACATCCGGAGATCTAAAAATTTTAGCTGCCCCTAAACAAGCGGTTGAATTTTTTGCCCACCGGATAATATTATATTAAACTTTTGAGCTGCCGCCGTCAATTCTACATATCGACAAAAAACTGAAGACGTTTTCGTCGTTTTGCCTATTCGCGATGATTTTAACAAATGCTTTTTCGTCATTTCCTGACAGATATGTCAAAATTCTCGTAAATCTTCCCGAGAAAAACGTTTACTTGCGTAAAGACCTTCCAATATTGGCTCTGCTGCCGCCACTTTTATCCCCGCCGGGCCCCTTGACAACGTTCATCCTTTTTTATATAATGTTTACTAAACAATTCAAGGACGGTGAGTCTATGAAACTGCGGGAAATCGCCGCGGAAGCCGGCGTCTCCCTGGCATCCGTGTCGCTGGTTTTAAACGGCAAGCCCGGGATCAGCCCGGAAAGGCGAAAGAAGATTGCACAGCTGCTGCGGGAAAACGGCTATCAGGTCCGTCCGCCGGCAGGCAAAGCCGGCGCATCCTTTCAAAATATCCTCTTTTTAAAATACAGCAAGCACTCATATCTGGTAAACGGAAATCCGGGATTTGTCACCCAGATCATCGACGCAGTGGATCTGGAGTGCCGGAAATACAACTACGACCTGCTGATTACCGCCTTTAACGATTTCAGCGGCATCCACCTGGAAGAGCTTTTGGACAAACCCGCCACTCTGGGTGTTATCCTGCTGGGCACGGAGATCCAAAACGCCGATATGACGGCCTTTTCAGGCTGCACAAAGCCCATTGTCGTGGTGGATAACGGCCTTCCGCAGCTCCCCTTCAACATCGTCACCATGCACAATGAAGAGGCCATTTTCTCCTCTGTGAAGCACCTTTTGGACCTGGGCCACCGCCATGTGGGGTTTTTGGCAAACTCCATTCCCGCCAATAACGACTTAGAGCGTCTGGCCGCCTTTAAAACCGCCATGCATGTCTATGGCCGTTCCCCGGAGGAAGAGCTGATCTACTCCATCTTCCCCACCATGGACGGCGCGCGGGAATCGGTATCCCAGCTCCTCGCGCAGGGCGCCGTCTTCCCCTCCGCCCTGGTAGCCAATAACGACAGCATTGCCATCGGCGCCCTGCGGGCCTTCAGAGACCACGGACTGCGCATTCCGCAGGACATCTCTATCGTGGGGTTTGACGGACTGCCCTTCGCCGCTTTATCCGAGCCCCCGCTGACCACAGTGTCAGTGTCCTGCGGGGAGATCGGGCGCCGTGCCGTCCACCTCCTCCACGACCAGATTCAGGGGCACAGCACCGCTCTTTGCAAAGCGCGGATCTGCACTCAGCTCCTCCTGCGGGAGAGCACTGCGCCCTATCACACGCCCCGAAAACACCCCCTTTTGCTTGCGGAGTGACCCGCCCGCGGCGGGCCGCCATATACCGTCACCACTTATTATTGAAGGAGGAAGCTTATGCTGGGAAGCCACCTGTTGGGACTCTATGAAAAGGCGCTGCCGCCGGAGCTTGCCTGGCGCCAGCGGCTGGAAGCCGTTCGCGCTCTGGGCTGCGACTTTCTGGAGATCTCCATTGATGAAACCGACGAACGCCTTGCCCGCCTGGACATGTCCGGTGAGGAGCGGGCGGAGCTGCACCGGGCGATTCTTGAAAGCGGGGTGCGGCCCCACTCCGTCTGCCTAAGCGCCCACCGGCGTTTTCCCTTTGGCAGCGCCGACCCGGCTGTGCGGGCAAAGGCCCGCGAGATTATGGAAAGGGCCGTTTTATTTGCCCGGGAATTCGGCGTGCGGGTGATTCAGCTGGCGGGGTACGACGTGTATTACGAACCCTCTACCGCCGAGAGTCTCCGCCTGTTTGAAGAGGGGCTGCAATACGCCTGCTGCCTGGCAGAGAAATACCAGGTGATGCTGGCCATGGAGATCATGGACACGGAGCTGATGAGCAGCATCACCCGGTATCACCGGTGGAAGGAGCGCCTCCCCTCCCCCTGGTTTATGGTGTATCCTGACCTGGGCAACCTCAGCGCCTGGGGAAACGACACCCTTGAAGAACTGCGTTCCGCCGCAAATGAGATCGTGGCCGTACATGTGAAGGACACGCTGGCCGTAACGCCGGACCACCCCGGAACCTTCAAGGGCGTCCCCTTCGGCAGCGGCTGCGTGGACTTTGCCGCCTGCTTCCGCCAACTGGAGACCCAGGGCTACCGCGGCCCCTACATGGTGGAGATGTGGCATGTCCCCGGCCAGGACTGGCGGCAGACGGTCTCCTCAGCGCTTTCTTATATCTCTGCCCAATTCGCGGCAGCACAGAAACAGGAGGGCTTATGACTTACTATTTGGGTCTGGATAACGGCGGCACCAACACCAAGGCCGCCCTGTTTACGGAAGACGGCGTGCAGGCCGCTGTGGAGAGCGTGGCCACCGCCGCCATCACGCCGGCCCCCGGCTTTGTGGAGCGGGATATGGAGGAGATGTGGCGGGACAACTGCGCCGTCATCCGCCGTCTGCTGGAGCGCACCGGAACCGATCCCCGGGACATCGCGGGCATCGGCCTGTGCGGCCACGGAAAGGGCCTCTATCTGTGGGGAAAGGACGGCCGCCCCGTGCGGCGGGGCATTCTCTCCGCCGACAACCGGGCCTGGCGCTACCCCATGGACTGGAAGGGCGACGGCACGGAGGAGGCGGCCTTCCGTCTCTCCTGCCAGCACATTCTAGCCTGCCAGCCCGTGAGCCTTCTGGCCTGGCTGCGGGACAACGAGCCCGGCACGCTGGAGCGCACCCGGTGGGTTTTTGCCTGCAAGGACTATATCCGCTTCCGCCTGACGGACGAGGCCCACGCCGAGATCACCGACTACTCCGGCACGGGCCTGATGAACCTGCACACCGCCGCCTTTGACCCGGAGCTTCTCCGCCTGTTCGGCCTGGAGGCAATACAGGGAGCCCTGCCGCCTCTATGCCGCTCTCTTGATATCTGCGGCCGCATCACCCCCCAGGCCGCCCGGGCAACGGGGCTTGCAGCGGGCACCCCCGTCATCGGCGGCATGTTCGATATCGACGCCTGCGCCCTGGCGGTAAACGTGACCGACGAGGAAAACATCTGCATGATTGCCGGCACCTGGAGCATCAACGAATACCTCAGGAAGGAACCGGTGACTGACGGCAGCGTTTTGATGAATTCCCTGTTCTGCCTGCCGGAGTACTGCCTGATTGAGGAGTCCAGCCCCACCTCCGCCGGAAACAACGAGTGGTTTATCCGCCAGCTGCTGCCGGAGCTGAAGGCCGCGGCGGAGGCTGAAGGCCGAAGCATTTACGACGAGATGAACCAGTGGGCGGCGTCCTTTTGCCCGGAGGACTTTGTGCCGGTGTTTTTGCCCTTCCTCACCGCCAGCAACGTGGACCCCCGCGCCCGCTCCGCCTTCTTGGGCCTCAACGCCTCCCACACCCGCAAGCACCTGCTCCGCGCCGTGTACGAGGGGATCGCCTTCTCCCACCGGTATCATCTGGAAAAGCTCCTGGCCACCCGGGGTGGCCGGCAGGGCCGCATCCGGCTGGCCGGCGGCGCCGCCCGGTCCGCCGTGTGGACGCAGATGTTTGCCGACGTGATGAACATGCCGGTGGAAACTGTGGCCGCGGCGGAGACCGGGGCTCTGGGCTGCGCCATTGCAGCGGCAGCCGCGGTGGGCCGCTACGCCTCCGCGGCAGACGCCGCAGCCCACATGTGCGCTGTGTCCGCCGCCGTATACCCCCGGCCGGACGCCGTGGCCGCCTATGACAAAAAATACCGGCTGTATCTCCGGTCCATTACGTGCCTGAACGGCCTGTGGCCGGATATGCAGGATCTGATTGAAGGGAAGTGAACAGATGTTACAGGAATTAAAAGAGAGAGTCTGTCTTGCCAATCTGGATCTCACCAGACACGGCCTGGTGGTCCTCACCTGGGGAAACGTCTCCGCCCTGTCTGAGGATGGGAGCTATGTCGTCATCAAGCCCAGCGGCGTGTCCTACAGCGAGATGAAGCCCGAGCACATGGTGGTCACAGACCTCCAGGGCAGCGTGGTGGAGGGTGGCCTGCGCCCCTCCACCGACCTGCTTACCCATCTGGAGCTGTACCGGGCCTTTCCCGGCGTTCGCGGCGTGGTGCACACGCACTCCCGCTTTGCCACCGCCCTGGCTCAGGTGGAGTGCGACCTGCCCTGTTACGGCACCACCCACGCAGACTACTTCTTCGGCGCCGTCCCCTGCACCCGCAATCTCACCCCGGAGGAAATCCGGGAGGCCTATGAGAAAAACACCGGTCTGGTCATCGCCGAGACGTTCCAAAAACGGGGAATCGATCCCCTGGCGGTGCCCGCCGTACTGGTGTGCAAGCACGGCCCCTTTGCCTGGGGCCCCTCGCCGGAAAAGGCGGTGGAAAACGCCCTGGTGCTGGACGAATGTGCCCACATGGCCCTGCTCACCAGGGAGTTCCGGCCCGGCGCCATCCCCGCGCCCCAGTCCATTCTGGATAAGCACTATTACCGCAAACACGGCGCGGGCGCTTACTACGGCCAGAAATAAACAACGCCTGAAAGCGGCCCTATGTCATCGCAAAGATGACATAGGGCCGCAGTTCTTTATTTCCGCAACGTCCGCTGCCGCGCCGCGCCAAGGCTCAATACTGTTTGTCCATCCACACGCGGAGTTCTCCGCACACGGACCGGGCCCGGGCAATGCGCTCGCCGGTCAGCTCCGTATACCGGGTCCGGCGCTCCGCCTCCGGCAGTCCGGCAAGGCGCTCTGACTCCTCCGTCAGCGCCGCGGCCATCCGCGTCTCGTAGTCCCCCACCGCGGTGCGCAAAGCCTCCCCATACCGCCCATACCGTCTTTGGGTCAGGTACCCCAGCTCCTTCCACTCCCAGAACAGCGACGGGGCGTCCTCCTGCCCCGGTTCTGCGTTGGAGCAGACCTCCGGCAGGGCGGCAATATCCGCGTAGAGGGGGATATAGCAGCTCATGGCCGGGCAGGCCATGGCCGTCCACATCACGCCGGGGCCCGGCCGGGAGAAGTCCGCCACAAAGCTGGCCACCGTGGCGTGGCGGCACAGGCTGTAGCTTACCGGCCCGTCGTGGAAGGGGTTTCCGTACCGCCCGGCGGCGGGGACCTTCCGCAGGTCGTAGGGCGTATCCGCATACACATCCCGGAGCACTTCCATAAAGTCCTCCGGCCTCAGCAGCCGGTTGGGCCGCACGGAGTACAGCAGGGCGTCCTCCGGCGTGTCCGCGCCGGAGAGCAGGCACATAGCCCGCCACCGGCGGCGCATATTCATGGAGTCCAGCTCCGGGCCCCACTCATTGGGGCTGCTGTCCGCCCCGTAGGCCGCTGCAAAATCGAAATGGCGGATGTCGCCGTCCCACCAGCCCCGGGCTCTGGCAAACTCCGCAAGGCCCGGAGAGGCCATCACATTTTCCGTGTCCGTCAGGTCGGCGTCATGGGTCCCAAAGGCATTGGGCCGCACCCCGGCCTCATCGTCCGGCACCCGGACCGCCACCCAGTGGTCCCCCGGCGCCACCTCCAGAAACCAGCCCTCCTCCCGGTCCGCCACCGCGAAGGTGGCGGCGCTGTTGCAGCCCTCCATTCCGGAGGTGGTGAGGCCATACCGCCCGATCAGATCTCCGATCATGCGGATGCCGCTCCGGGCGGACTCCGCCCGCTCCAGAATCAGCAGCGGGATGTCGTCCGGCTCCAGCCAGGCGTCCACACAGTCGATGGCCTTAAAGGCGCTGGCGCCGGTGCCGGCCACGGCCACATGGCGGTCGTTCACGCCCCCGGCCCAGCCCCGGTCAAGGGTGCCGATGGCATAGCTGCACGCCGTGTAGCTGTATCCGCAGGTCTCCGGCGGCTGCGGAATCCGCTGTCCGCCCACCAAAAGCCGCGTCTCCCCGGCCGCATGCCGCTGCCGGTTCACATGGGTCAGCACCCCGGGCACGCCGTCCCAGTCGTCGTTGGCCGCCAGCATGGCCCTGCCGGAGGCCGTCGCCTTGCGTCCCGCAATCAGACAAGTACACATACTCCGCCCCTCCTCTACGCCTTAAAGCTGCGCTCCGATCTTCTGCAGCACCTCTTCCCGCCTGGGAATGGAGCTGGAGGCGCCCTTTCGGGAAACCGCGATAGCACTGGCCGCCGCCGCCCGGCGCAGAGCCTCGGCCGCGTCCCCGTGCTCCAGATACTCGGTGAGAAAATACCCGGTGAAGGTGTCGCCCGCGGCTGTTGTGTCCACACAGTCGCAGGGCGACGCCGGGCAGAAGAACCGCTGTCCGTCCGCCGCCATGAAGTACGCGCCCTTCTCCCCCAGGGTCAGCACCACCGCAACGCCCGCAAACCGCGCGCGGATGGCGTCCAGAATCTCCGCCGGCTCGCTCATTCCCGTCAGCTCGCCGCCCTCCACTTCGTTGATGAGCAGATAGCGCACCTGCTCCAGACAGCAGCGCTCCATGGCGCTGTTAAACGGGGAGGGATTCAGCGCGATTACCATGCCCTTTTCGCCGGCCCGCTCAATGATATAGTCCACATGGGGGATCTCATTTTGCAGCACAATCAGGTCTCCCGCCGCAAAATGGGCCAGCACCTCGTCCACATACTCCCGGCTGACCTCCGCATTGGAGCCGGCAACCACAATGATGCAGTTCTCCCCCTGTGCATTAACCTGAATCACCGCGTGGCCGTTGGCCCCGGCGCTCTCCTTTAAGAGCTGCGTGCGGATCCCCTCGTCCAGCAGGCCCTGGCGGAGCATGCCGCCGTCCGCGCCGATCACGCCGGCAAAATAGAGTTCGCTCCCCGCCCGGGCCAGCGCCACCGCCTGGTTAAAGCCCTTGCCGCCGCAAAAGCAGGCATAATCCAGCGCTGAAACCGTCTCCTTGGGGCGGACAAAACCGGCCACCTGGTACGTGCGGTCAATGTTGAGAGAGCCAAATACCAATTTCTTCATTGTCAACACTCCTGTTCTTTACACGGGGCAACCGCCCCTTCGCACCCACGGCCCGCCCCAAGGCGGGGCCTCACAATTTCTCACACGTATTAGAATAACATTTTTATGTAAAATGTCAACAAAATCCATCCACTCCCCCCTTTTCATTCCCCGCAGATTCCCCCTGCTCTGACCGTTTTCCCCACATTCTCTCTTCGCCGAAGCCGCAATGCCGCCGCCCCGGCGGTCTTCACCGCAGCCGTTCTTTTTCCGCCACGGATTCCGTCTGCGGAAAATCATTTCCCGGCAAAATCGTCCTTTTCAGTTGTTTTTCGACATTTTCTGTGGTAGAATAGCAAGCGCTATTTCTAGTCCGGGCCTTCCCGGCTTTTGGAGGTTTCTTTTATGCTGGTACCAAACCGCTTAAAATCGCTGTATGAGGGCCCCCTGCCCCCCATGGCGCTGACAAATTATGAGTCCCTGTCCAAATTTCTCAACGCCGGCTCCCAGCGGTGCCGGACATCGGGCCGGAACTTCGACCTGTTTTTAGACTGGGTCATCCATGCGCTGCTTGCAAGTCTGACCTCAGACAGCGCCGGACGGATCTTCCTGCCAAAGACAAAGACCGCCCCCTTTGATCTGGACGATCTGATTCCCCTCTCCGGCATCAAGCCCTCCGGGAAAAAGCGCATTCAACTCAGCGAGACGCACCTGATCGCCCCGGTGTGGAATAACACGGACCTGGGGCTGGCCCTGGAGGCCTTTTATGACAGCGGCTTCGAGGATG
>CATNDT010000050.1 GCA_950097035.1 uncultured Oscillibacter sp. | reverse complement strand
CGATCTCGGGATAGCCCTCGCGATGGGCCACGCGGGCCATGGCCAGATACATGCCTACCTCGGTGCACTCGCCGGAGAAGTTTGCGCGCAGGCCCTCCAGAATCTCGGCATCCACACCGGCGGCCACGCCGACAACATGCTCAGCGGCCCAGTTCATCTCACCCTTCTGCTCGGTGAACTTTTCGGGACCAACGCCGCACTGGGGGCACTTCTCGGGGGGATTTTCACCCTCGAACACATAGCCGCAAACCTGGCAAGTCCACTTTTTCATAGTAACGTCCTCCTTGAAATTATATCAAAATATTGTGCGATTTTAAGATTCCCTCTTGGGATAAGGAGAGTATATCAAAACATCTCTCCTCCGTACAGTTGTAAATGCAACAAGTATGATTTTTTTCTTAAATAGACCGGGATAAAAGCGGGGAGAGGCGAAACTGCCTCCCCGCTTTATTTCGGATATCCGGAATTACTGCTGATCGGCCAGGGCCTTGGCCTCTGCAATGGCCTTTTCCTGGGCGGCGGGGGGGCAGTCCTCATAGCGGACGAAGTGGAAGGTGAAGCTGCCGCGGCTCTGGGTCATGGCACGGAGATCGATGGCGTAGCTGCCCATTTCGCCCATGGGCACCTCGGCGGAGATAACCTGATCGCCGTCGCCGGTGGGGTCCATACCCATGACGCGGCCCCGGCGCTTGTTCAGGTCGCCGATGACATCGCCCATATAGCTGTCGGGCACAGTGACCTTCAGCTCGCCCACGGGTTCCAGCAGCACGGGATTGGCCTCAGGCAGGGCGGCTTTGTAGGCTAGCTGGGCGGCGGTTTTGAAGGCGATTTCGGAGGAGTCCACCGGGTGATAGCTGCCGTCGTAAAGCACGGCCTTCAGGTTTACCACCGGGTAACCCGCCAGGGGACCGTGCACGCAGGCCTCACGCAGGCCCTTTTCAACAGCGGGGAAGTAGTTCTTGGGCACAGAGCCGCCGAAGACCTCCTCGGCAAAGACCATCTCTTCCTCTTCCGGGTTGGGCTCAAAGCGGATCCACACATCGCCGAACTGGCCGCTGCCGCCGGTCTGCTTTTTGTGGCGGCCCTGCTTCTGCACGGTTTTGCGGATCTTCTCGCGATAGGGCACGCGGGTGGGCTTCAGCTCCGCCTCCACGTTGAAGCGGTTCTTCAGCTTGCTCACCAGCACGTCCACCTGCATGTCGCCGGCGCCGGAGAGGACCATCTGGTGGGTCTCGGCGTTGTTGACCACGGTGAAGGAGGGGTCCTCCTCGTTGAGGCGGCCCAGGCCCTGGGCGATTTTATCCTCCTGGCCCCGGGTTTTGGGGGAGATGGCCACGGAGTAGCAGGGCTCGGCAAAGGGGATGGGCTTCAAAGTGACCACCTTACGCTCGTCACACAGCGTGTCACCGGTCTTGATGTCCATCTTGGCGATGGCGCCGATGTCGCCGCAGGCCAGCTCCTTGACCTCAGTGGTCTTCTTGCCCCGCATGGTGTAGAGGCGGCCCAGCTTTACCTTCTCGCCGGTGCGGGCGTTAACCATGGGCATGTCCGGGGTGATGGAGCCGGAGAGGACCTTCACCAGGGAGAATTTGCCGTACTGGTCGGAGACGGTTTTAAACACAAAGGCGGTGGGTACGCCGCCGGGGGAGACCACAAACTCCTCACTCTCGCCGCCAACGGTGGTGGCCTTGTGGTAGTTGCCCTCCATGGGGTTGGGCAGGAGGTCGGCGATGTTGTCCATCAGCATCAGGCTGCCCATGCAGGTAAGGGCGGAGCCGCACAGCACGGGGAACAGGCTCAAATCCCGCACGCCTTGGCGCAGGCCCTGGATCATCTCGGCATAGGTGAAGTCCTCGCCGCCGAAGAATTTTTCCATAAACTCCTCGCTGGTCTCGGCCACGGACTCCTTCAGGGCGTCGTTGAACTCGTCCACCACGGCGGCCTTGTCGGCAGGGAGCTCGATCTCCACCCGCTTGAGGTTCTGCATCTCATAGGCCCGCTTGTTCAGCACGTCGATGATGCCGGTGACCTTTTTGCCGTCGTCCCAGATGGGCACCACGATGGGGGCGATCTTCTTGCCGTAGCGCTCCCGCAGGGCGTCGAAGGTGGCGTTGTAGTCGCTGTTGTCCTCGTCGGTCTTGGAGATATAGACAAAGCGGGGCATATTCCGCTCTTCACAGTATTTCCATGCCTTTTCCAGGCCCACGGACACACCGTCCTTGGCGGAGCAGACGATGATGGCGGCGTCGGCGGCCCGCAGGGCCTCCATTACCTCGCCGGAGAAATCAAAGGCGCCGGGGGTGTCCAGCACGTTGATGCGGCAGCCTTTATACTCCAGAGGCGCCACGGCGGTGGACAGAGAGATCTGGCGTTTGGTCTCTTCGGGGTCGAAGTCGCAGACGGTGTTGCCATCCGCCGCGCGGCCCATGCGGTCGATGGCGCCGGTCATATAGAGCAGGCTCTCGGCCAGGGCGGTCTTACCGCTGCCGCTGTGGCCCAGCAGGCAGACGTTGCGGATGTTCTGTACAGAATAGCTCATAATCGTTCCACTCCTTATGTTTGATGCTGTCGTCCCGGCTCCACGCGGCGGCGCGGGGCCGCAGCAAGTTCTTTTTCAGCGATATACCGGGATAGCTCAATATATGAATTATACAACATTTGTGCGGGTAATACAACAAAAATTTTAGCACTTTCCCCATTTTTGACGGGAGAGAGAAAATTCTGCCGAAATTTTGGCGGCGTTTCCGAACCTGGAGGGTGCCTGTTGGGGCATACTTGTGGGGCCGGCTTTTCAAAAAAGCGTTTTTTATTATTGTGGAAGATAGATAGAGTGTTTATCCGGCCCACGAGATACTTTGTGGAGACCAACAGTTGACTTTGGTATGAAATCGGACTAATATATGATTATAAGTCCGATTTCATACTTTTGAGGGGGCGACACGATGGACGCCGACGAGTTGTTTCAGGAATTTTTGCGTCTGGACCACCGAATCGATGAGTTTTATCACGAGTTGGCCGTAGGGCTGGGTCTGTCGGACAGCGCCTTTCAGGTGCTGTGGAGCATAGCGGAGCTGGGAGACGGCTGCACGCAGAGGGATATCTGCCGCCAGTTTTCTATCAGCAAGCAGACCGCCCATTCCTCGGTACGGAAATTGGAGCGGGAGGGTGTTTTGATGCTCCGCCCGGGAAACAGGCGGGAAGTGGCCATCTTTTTGACGGAGGCAGGGCGGACGCTGGTCCGGGAGAAGGTGCTTCCCGCTATGGAGGCAGAGCTGGCCGCTGCCCGGGGATTGAGCGGGGAGGAGTGGGAAACCGCTCTGCGCCTGATGGGAAAGTGGTTTGCGCTGTTCCGGCAGGCTGCCTCGAAGATTCCCCTGAAAAATGACGTGACAGGCCGCATTTTGACTGAAAGAGAGTAGAGAGGAAATTCCATGCAGATCCATTTATCCGAGCATTTTACCTATCATAAGCTCCTGCGGTTCACCCTTCCCACCATAGTTATGCTGATCTTTACATCCATTTATGGCGTGGTGGACGGTGTGTTTGTCTCCAATTTCGCAGGAAAAACCGCCTTTGCGGCGGTAAACCTCATCATGCCTGCGCTGATGATCTTTGCCACAGTGGGGTTCATGCTGGGTACCGGCGGCAGCGCCGTGGTGGCCCGCGTGATGGGTGAGGGCGACCTGCCCAGAGCGCGGCGGTATTTTTCCCTCATCGTCTGCACCGGTGTGGCTGCAGGTGCGGTTTTAACGGTTGTGGGTGTTCTGGTTATGGAGCCGCTCTGTGCCGCCCTGGGGGCCGACGGGGAGATGCTGCCGCTTGCCACGCGTTATGGGCGCATTCTCTCGCTGGCGCTAACGCCTTTCATTTTACAGAATATGTTCCAGAGTTTTTTCATCGCCGCCGAGCGGCCCAAGCTGGGGCTGTGGCTCACGGTGGCGGCGGGCGTGACGAATATGGTTGGCGATTATTTGCTGGTTGGCGTTTTGCCCTGGGGCGTGACCGGGGCCGCCATCGCCACGGTGGCCAGCTCCTTTGTGGGGGGAATCGTGCCGCTGGTGTACTTTCTGCTGCCGGACAAAACGTCTCTGTGGCTGGTGAGGCCCAGGTTTGAGAGGAGAGTGCTGGCGCAGACCTGCTCCAACGGCTCTTCCGAGATGATGAGCAACCTGTCTACATCCCTGGTGAGTATCCTCTATAATTTCCAGCTGATGCGCCTGGTCGGGGAGGACGGCGTGGCGGCCTTCGGCGTCATTATGTATGTCAACTTTATCTTTATCGGCGTATTCATGGGGTATTCTGTTGGGGCCGGGCCGGTGATCAGTTATCACTATGGCGCGGGAAATCAGAGGGAATTACGGAGCCTTCTTCGCAAGAGCCTGCGGCTTATGACGCTCTTCTGCGCCGGACTGACCGCTGCAGCGATCGCGTTGGCGGAGCCGCTGTCCCGTATTTTCGTGGGGTATGACGCGGAGCTTCTGGCCCTTACTACCCGGGGATTCCGCCTGTATGCCCTCTCTTTTTTAACGATGGGGTTCAACATCTTCGCCTCCGCCTTTTTTACCGCCCTGAGCAACGGTGTCATCTCCGCCGCCATTGCTTTTTTGCGGACGCTGCTGTTCCAGGCGGCGGCGATTTTCACGCTGCCCGTGTTTCTGGAGTTGGACGGCATATGGCTTGCGGTGACGGCGGCGGAAGTGCTGACCCTGGGGGTTACCGGATTTTTTATGCTCTCTCAGCGAAAGTGCTATGGTTATGGAGGCTGATATCTGAAATGATGGCCGAAGCGATTCGCCGGATAAGGGGAGAAGACAGGCCCCGCTGTAATCGGAGCGTCACGGCTTCGGCATAGCGGACGTCTTTGGGCGTGTGAGAGCCCCGGGGGAAATTTTCCCCCGGGGCTGTTTACACCTTTGGGGAAATGTGTTATATTCATGTTCGGATTTAAAGAGGGGGAGAGGTGAACCTATGAGCCGTGAAACGGTGTTGGCCCTGCTGCGGGAACGGGAGGGGGAATTCCTCTCCGGCGAGGAGCTGAGCCGCCGTTTGGGATTCAGCCGGGCCGCAGTGTGGAAGGCGGTGGATGTGCTTCGGCGGGAGGGATACGCCATCGAGGCCCGCACCGGTCTGGGTTACCGGCTGACCGCAGCGCCCAACGCCATGACGGAAGCCGAGATTCGGAATTTTCTGGGGGAGACGGCGGTGGTGGGCCGGGCGCTGAAGTGCTTTGACCAGCTGGACTCCACCAACCTCAGGGCCAAACAGCTGGGGATGGAGGGCGCGCCGGACGGCACGGTGGTAACAGCGGATTTTCAGTCGGCTGGGCGGGGGCGGATGGAGCGCTCGTTTCAGTCTCCAAGGGGCAAGGGGGTGTACCTCACGGTGCTGCTGCGGCCGGGTCTGCCGTCTGAGCGTCTGCTGCCGGTAACGGCTTTGGCAGGCGTGGCGGTGTGCGACGCGGTGGAGGAGATCTGCGGTGTCCGCCCCGGTTTGAAGTGGCCCAACGACCCGGTGCTGGGGGGCAAAAAGCTCTGCGGTATTTTGACGGAGCTGTCGGTGGAGGGGGAGACGGGCAGAGTGCAGTACATGGTGCTGGGCATCGGTGTAAATGTTCTGCACGGCCCGGGAGATTTCTCCCAGGAGGTGGCGGAAATGGCGACCTCTCTGGCGATGGCCCTGGGCCGCTCCGTCTCCCGGCCCGCTCTGGCGGCGGCGGAGATTCGGGCGCTGGACCGGATGTACGCCGCCCTGCTGGCGGGGGACCTGTCCGGATATCTTGCGGCGTACCGGCGGGACTGCGTCAATCTGGGCAGGACTGTGCAGCTGATTTCTCCAAACGGCAGCCGGGAGACCGCTGCGGCGCTGGATATCAGCGAGGATTTTTCCCTGGTGGTACGGACGGCGGACGGCGCGGAAAAAACCGTCCGCTCCGGAGAGGTCTCTGTCCGGGGCATGTATGGGTATACTGAGTAATATTAGGAGGAAGGTATCTTGAAGATTCTTTGGGAACTGTTTTGGACTTTTGCGAAAATGGGAGCCATTACCTTTGGCGGCGGTATGGCGATGCTGCCCATCCTCCAGCGGGAGGTGGTGGAGAACAAGGGCTGGGCCACGGAGGAGGAGCTGACGGACTACTATGCCATCGGCCAGTGCACCCCCGGCATCATTGCGGTGAACACGGCCACCTTTATCGGCCAGAAGTGCGGCGGTGCGGCCGGCGGCATCCTGGCCACGCTGGGGGTGGTGTTTCCGTCCCTGGTCATTATCTCCATTCTGGCGGGTCTCATCACCAATTTTTCCCATCTGGCATGGGTGAAAAATGCCTTTGCGGGGATTCAGGTGTGCGTGTGTGTGCTGATTTTCAACGCCGTGTTGAAGCTGCTGAAAAAGTCGGTGGTGGATAAGCGCACGGTTGTGATTTTTCTGGCGGTTCTGGCGGGCAGTCTGCTGTTGAATCTGTCCCCGGTGTGGTTTGTTTTGGCGGCGGCACTGGCCGGGATTTTGCTGAAAAACTGGGAGGTGAGGGGCGCATGACGGTATATCTGCGGCTGTACTGGGAGTTTTTCAAGACAGGCCTTTTCGCCGTGGGCGGCGGTATGGCTACGCTGCCGTTTCTTCAAAGCATCGGCGAGACGACGGGCTGGTATACCTATGGCGATTTGATGAACATGCTGGCGGTGTCTGAGTCCACTCCCGGGCCCATCGGCATTAATATGGCCACTTATGTGGGCTTTACGGTGGGCGGCGTTCCCGGGGCGGTGATCGCCACGCTGGGAGAGGTGACGCCCTCCATTATCGTGATTTTGATCGTGGCGGCCATTCTCAAGAGCTTTCGTGATAACAAGTATGTGGACCGGGCCTTTTACGGCCTGCGCCCTGCTTCCACCGGGCTTATTGGCGCGGCCTGCGTGACGGTGATGCTGGAGGTGCTGACCTCTGTGGAGCTTAACAGCGGCAGCGGCCTTGTAAAGAGCTTTCACCTGGGCGGCGGAGGCTTGGCGGCGCTGTTGAACTGGCCGGGGCTGCTGCTGGCGGCGGGGCTGCTGGTGCTGACCAACTGGGTGAAGCCCACGAAAAATCTGCATCCCATCGTGTTTATTGCCCTCTCAGCCGTGGTGGGCGTGGCGTTTGGATTTGCCGGTGTATGAGAGCGTGAAGAGAAAAAGTATAAGAAGAGCCCATATGTGAACTGCACCCCGCTTGTTAGATAGTTTACCATACTTATCTAACAAATGGGGTGCAGTTCATTTTCAGGGCGTCTTTTTTACAGCCCCTTTTTGAAAATTCGGCGGGAGGCGGCGCTTCAGTACGCCGCCAGATCCTGTAAAAACCGGTCCACAGCCGTCTGGGGGGTGGCCCAGCTGGTGACAAAGCGGACGCAGGTGTGCGCCCCGTCGATCACCCGCTCCGGCTCAAAGGCGTAGCCCATGGCCTCCAGTTTTTCGATCACCGCATTTGGCAGCACGGGGAACTGCTGGTTGGTGGGCGACGGCACCGGAAAATCATACCCCAGGGCGGCCACACCGTCCCGCAGGCGCAGGGCCATGTCGTTGGCGTGACGGGCGATGTCGAAATACAGGCCGTCCGCCAGCAGGGTCTGGAACTGGATGCCCAGCAGCCGCCCCTTGGCCAAAGTCGCGCCCCGCTGCTTCATGTGCCAGCGGAAATGCTCGATGGGCCTGGGCAGCACCAGGGCCTCCCCGAAGAGGGCGCCGTTTTTCGTGCCGCCGATGTAAAAGGCGTCCGTCAGGGCGGCCAGTTCCGGCAGTGTCAGATCGTTGCCGGGGGCGGTGAGGGCGGAGCCCAGACGCGCCCCGTCCAAACAGAGAAACAGTCCCCGCTCGTCGCAGCAGCGGCGCAGGGCGGTGAGCTCCGCCCTGGTGTAGATCGTGCCGAGCTCCGTGGCGTCGGCGATATACACCATCCGTGGCCGGACCATGAACTCATCCGTATGGGCGTCTGCCACGGCGGCCACCATGGCGGGGGTGAGCTTGCCGTCCGGAGTATCCACGGTGCACACCTTGTGGCCTGTGGCCTCAATGGCTCCGGCCTCGTGGAGGCTGATGTGGGCCGTAAACGGGGCGATCACCGCCTCGTAGGGCCGCAGAAACGCCGCGATGACCAGCAGATTTGTCTGGGTGCCGCCGGCCAGAAAGTGAATGTCCGCCTCCGGCGCGGCGCAGACGCGGCGGATGGTCTCCCGGGCCTCGTCACACCGGGGGTCCAGGGCGTAGCCGCAGGTCTGTTCTAAATTGGTGTCTGTCAGGGCCTGGAGAACCTGGGGGTGGGCCCCCTCGCTGTAGTCGTTGCGGAAGCTGTACATAGGCAAATACCCGCTTTCTGTAAAAGTAACAAATTTGTGACCGGAACTGTTACGGAATTGATGTTGCATCACGTTATAAAAGATGGTATGTTTTATGTGGAAAAACATCCTCTTTACAGCTATTATAGTGGGATGTCCCTATAAATGCAAGAGTGGGATTATTTTCTGGTGAATTTTCAAAAAGCGGGAAATACTGTTGACAGGGGTGGAACTTTTTCTTTCTTCCATCCGTCAACAGGAACAACACAAAAGCAAAGGAGCACGTTATGAAAAGATGGATGACATTTGTATTGGCGCTGGCGGTGACCGCCGGCATTCTCTCCGCCTGCGGCGGCGAGACCCAGCAGCCCGCTGTGGAGCTGGACTTTCAGCAGTTCTACGCCGATCTTGAAGAGGTCTGCGGCTGGGGCGAGGGATATATGGTGGAGATCGAGGGCGAGCTGCTGGACGCCTATTACCCAGGTCTTAGCGCCCTCTCTGCCAAACAACTGCTGATTATGGCACCCATGATGTCCGCTGTGGTCAACGAGATGGCCTTTGTGGAGTGCGAGACGGAGGAGGACGCCAGCGAGGCTGCCGCCATCCTCCAGGCCCGTATCGACTATCAGGTGGGCGACGAGGAAACTCCCGGCGGGGCCTGGTATCCCGAGTCTATCGCCGCCTGGGAAAAGGGAGAGGTCATTCAGCAGGGAACATATGTGGCCATGGTGGCCTCCGCCTCCTATCAGGATGAGATTGTAAGCCGTCTGAAGGAAGTTCTTGGGTTGTAAACACAATATATTGATCCAAAAGATCAATATATACGGCTGTTTTGAGGCCGCTACCCACTTTGGAGAGCAGCTGCAGCTTGAGGCCGCAGCTGCTCTCCCACGTTCAGGAAAGGAGGAACGCCCTTTGGTTTTCAGTAGTTTGACCTTTCTCTTTCTCTACCTGCCCCTGACGTTGGCGGCGTATTTTCTCACTCCCCTGCGGGGGCGGAATTTCATGCTGCTGACGGTGAGCCTGGTGTTTTACGGCTGGGGGGAGCCGGTGTATATCCTCGTCATGGTCCTCTCCACCCTGATCGACTATACCCACGGAATGCTGGTGGAGCGCTTTCGGGCCAGGGACCGCCTGGCCCGGTGGTTCGTGGGGCAGTCTGTGGTCTTCAACCTGCTGCTGCTGGGCTTTTTCAAATACTGGGACTTTCTGGCGGCCAACCTCTCTCTGCTGCCTGGGATCAGCCTGCCCCAACTGGGTCTTCCGCTGCCCATCGGCATTTCCTTTTTCACCTTTCAGACAATGAGCTACACGGTGGACGTATACCGGCAGGATGCGCCGGTACAGCGTGATCCGGTGAACTTCGGCGCTTATGTCACCATGTTTCCCCAGCTGATTGCCGGGCCCATTGTGCAGTATAAGACCGTGGCGGCGGCGCTGGAGGGCAGAACCCACACCGCAGGGGACTTCGCCCTGGGCGCGGGACGCTTTACCGTGGGCCTTGCCAAAAAGGTGCTGCTGGCCAACGCCATCGGCGCCCTGTGGGAGCGGCAGCTGGCAGCCCGGGAGGCGGGGAGCCTGACTCTGACCGGGGGATGGCTGGGGCTGCTGGCCTTCGGCTTTCAGATCTACTTTGACTTTTCCGGCTACTCAGACATGGCCATCGGCCTGGGGCGGATGCTTGGGTTTTGTTTTCCCGAAAATTTCAACGATCCCTATTGCTCCGCCTCGGTGACGGAGTTCTGGCGGCGGTGGCACATGTCCCTGACAGGCTGGTTTCGGGAGTACCTGTATATCCCCCTGGGGGGCAACCGGGGCGGAACGGCAAAGACGTTGAGGAACATCCTCATAGTCTGGTTCTGCACCGGCTTTTGGCACGGCGCCAGCTGGAATTTTGTGCTCTGGGGACTGTATTTCGCCCTGTGGCTGATTCTGGAGAAATACGTTCTCCGCAGTGTGCTGGCAGGAACTCCCGGCTGGATCAAGCACCTCTACACGCTGGCTGTGGTGTTTGTGGGGTGGGGGATCTTTGCCATGGAGGACCTCTCTGTCTGCGGCGGGTACCTATCGGTGTGCTTTGGGGGCGGCCCCCTCTGGAGCAGCGCCGACGGGTACGCCCTGCGGAGCTACGGGGTTACCCTTGTCATCCTGATTCTGGCCTCGGCCGCCCTTGGCAAACGGACGTGGCGGCGGCTGCCCGGCAGATGGCAGCGGCTGCTGGCCCCTGTTTTGATGTGCCTTGGGCTGGTGCTGTGCACCGCCTATCTGGTGGACGGCAGCTATAATCCCTTTTTGTATTTTCGCTTTTGAGAGAGGAGGCGGCTTTTGTGACAAGGTCCCGCTGTTTCACAGCTTTGTTCTGCGCCTTTTTGGGGGGGATTCTGGTCTGTCATCTCCTGCTGCCCGATAGAGACCGCTCCCCCGCGGAAAACCGTACCCTGGCCCAACGGCCTGTTTTCTCCTGGGCCGCCCTGGTGGACGGCAGCTATACCCGCGCCGTGGAAGAGTACTTTGCAGACCAGTTTCCCCTGCGGGACGGCTGGACAGGCCTGAAGGCCCGGACGGAGCAGCTTTTGGGCAAGCGCGAGTTTCACGGCGTGTACCTCTGCGGCGACACCCTTATTGCAAAGGTGGCTCCACCGGATTTGGAGCTGACCCGGCGGAACCTCACCTATGTGCAGCGCTTTCAGGAGCGGACGGGGGCCCGTGTGACCCTGGGCCTGATTCCCTCTGCGGCGGAGGTCTGGGCGGAGAAGCTTCCCGCCGGGGCGGAGAGCTGGGACCAGGCGGCCTATATCGCCCAGGCGGAATCCCTGGGCCTTCCCACGGCGGATCTTCTGGCCGCCCTGACGGCCCACGGCGATGAGCCTGTCTTCTACCGCACGGACCACCACTGGACCACCCTGGGGGCATTTTACGGCGCCAACGCCCTGCTGGAGGCGCTGGGCAGGGAGCCGCTGTCCCTGTCGGATTTTCAGCCCGAGACGGTGAGCCGGGACTTTTGCGGCACGCTGTATTCCACCTCCGGCGTCCACTGGCTGGCGCCGGACAGTATGGAGTTTTGGGCGGAGGAGGCGGGGATTTCCGTCACCTCCTGGCGGACGGGAAAGCCGGCGCCTGCGGGGCTGTACGACCGGTCTTATCTTTCGGTCAAGGACAAGTACTCCGCATTTTTGGGCGGCAATCAGCCTCTTTGCGTCATCGAGAATCCGGACGCGGCGGAGGAGGGGAGACTCCTGCTTATCCGGGATTCCTACGCGGATTCTTTGGCGCCCCTTCTGTCCCGGCGGTTTTCCCAGGTGCATCTGCTGGATCTGCGGTATTACCGGGGCTCTCCCGCCGCCTATGCGGCGGAGAACGGAATCGATGAGATCGCGGTGCTGTACAGCGTGCCCAATTTTATCGCGGACCGGAACCTGGTGCTTTTGACCCGGTAAAACGTTTTACTGAGAAAATATAAAACTTTTACCGGCGGAAATGTTTAGATTTTAACAGAACTTTGACTAAATTATAACATTTCTTGACTTTTTTTGTTCCCGCGTTCATAATGATATTCAGCGAAACAAATAAACTTTGGGGAAAAGACAAACTTTGGGGAAAGAAGTGACGACATGAGCAGACTGGAAGTGAAGACGCCGGGGCAGGCCCAGGCCGTTGTGGAGCAGCTGTACCGGAATATGGAGCGGCGGATTGCCGCCAGCCCACCGGGCCTGTGCCCGGTGGACATGGCCTTAAACTTTCTGGATCTCTGCCGGGCCCAGACCTGCGGCAAGTGCGTGCCCTGCCGGGTGGGGCTGACCCAGCTGTCCAACATGATCCGGGAGGTGCTGGACGGCGAGCCGGACATCAAGATTCTGGAGCGCATAGAGGGTACTGCCCAGGTCATTGTGGACACGGCGGACTGCGCCATCGGCATCGACGCGGCAAACCTGGTTCTCATGGGCCTTCGGGGCTTTCGGGACGACTATGAGGAGCACATCCTCCACCACCGGTGCCTGGGCAGCCTGAAAAACCCCGTGCCCTGCGTGGCCCTGTGCCCCGCCGGGGTGGATATCCCCGGTTATATCGCCCTGGTCAACGAGGGGCGCTGCGCCGACGCGGTGCGTCTGATCCGCAAGGACAATCCCTTCCCCACCGCCTGCGCCTATATCTGCGAGCACCCCTGCGAGGCCCGGTGCCGGAGGAACATGGTGGATGATGCGCTGAACATCCGCGGACTGAAGCGCTACGCCGTGGACAACGCCGGCGAGGTGCCCCAGCCCAGGCCCGCCCACGCCACGGGAAAGTCCGTGGCCATCATCGGCGGCGGCCCCGGCGGCCTCTCCGCCGCCTACTATCTGGCCCTCATGGGCCACAAGGTCACCGTGTATGAAAAGCAGAAGAAGCTGGGCGGCATGATGCGCTACGGCATTCCAAACTACCGTTTCCCGCGGGAGAAGCTGGATGCGGAGATCTCCTCTATTTTGTCTTTGGGCATTGAGGTACATACAGGTGTGGACGTGGGCGTGGATGTCACGTTCGACGAGCTGAAGGAGCAGTACGACAGCATGTATCTCTCCATCGGCGCCCATACGGACAAAAAAACCGGTATCGAGGGGGAGGACAGTCTGGGCGTAGTCTCCGCCGTGGAGCTGCTGCGCCACATCGGCGACGATGAGATGCCCGACTTCACGGGTCAAAACGTGGTGGTGATTGGCGGCGGCAACGTGGCCATGGACGTGACCCGCAGCGCCGTGCGCCTGGGGGCTGAAAAGGTGACCTGCGTCTACCGCCGCCGCCAGGAGGATATGACGGCCCAGGCCGAGGAGGTGGAGGGCGCCATTGCCGAGGGTGCGGAGGTGCTGGATCTCCAGGCCCCGCTCCGTATCGAGGCGGATGAAAACGGCCATGTCACAGCATTGTGGACACAGCCTCAGATCATCGGCGAGATGGACAGGGCCGGGCGGCCCCGGCCGGGTACCGCCGCCGTGGAGCCCCTGCGGATTCCGGCGGATACCATCATTGTTGCCATCGGCCAGGGCATTGAGACCCGCGGCCTGGAACAGACCGGCATCAAGATCCAGCGGGGCGGCGCTTTGCTGGCAGACTCCAGCACCCAGCTTCCGGATATGGTGGGCGTGTTCGCCGGCGGAGACTGTGTGACCGGGCCGGCGACAGTCATCCGGGCCATCGCCGCCGGAAAGGCCGCCGCCGCCAATATCGACGAGTATCTGGGCTTCCGCCACGAAATTGAATCTGAGGTCAAGGTTCCCACCCCCCGCTGCACAGATCTGCGTCCCCGGGGCCGGGTCAACGCCACCGAGCGGGATGCCTGTGAGCGTAAGGCGGACTTTCAGTGCATTGAGTGCGGCATGACCGACGAGGAGGCCGGACAGGAATCCTCCCGCTGCCTGCGGTGCGACCACTTCGGCTATGGAAACTTCAAGGGAGGACGTGTGGAAAAATGGTAAACTTTACGATCAACGGGCGGACCCTCTCCGCCGCCAAGGGCACCACCATTCTGTCCGCCGCGGAAAAGGCCGGGATTCCCATTCCCCACCTGTGCTTTTTGAAGGACATCAACGAGATCGCCGCCTGCCGCATGTGCATGGTGGAGGTGGAGGGCACGGAGCGCCTGGTGCCCGCCTGCAACACCCAGATCTTGGAGGGCATGGTAATCCACACCAATTCCCCCCGGGTGCGGGAGGCCCGCAAGACAAACCTGAGGCTCATCCTCTCCCAGCACAACTCCAACTGCACGGTGTGTGTCCGCAGTGGCAACTGCGAGCTGCAAAAGCTCTCCCACGATATGAATATCCACTACCAACCCTACGAGGTGCAGCCGGAGCGGGCGCGGCTGGATCTGAGCGTTCCCATTGTGCGGGAGGCCAGCAAGTGCGTCAAGTGCATGCGGTGCGTGCAGGTGTGCGACAAGATTCAGGGCATGCACATCTGGGATGTGGCGGGCACCGGCTCCCGCACCACGGTGGATGTGAGTTATAACCGCTACCTGAAAAACACGGACTGCACCTTCTGCGGCCAGTGCGTCACCCACTGCCCAACCGGAGCGCTGACGGTTCGGGACGACACCAACAAGGTTCTCTGGGCCCTGGCAGACCCCGAGGTGACCACGGTGGTCCAGGTGGCCCCGGCGGTGCGGGTGGCCTGGGCGGAGTCCTTCGGTCTGCCCCAGAAGCAGGCCACGGCCGGGCGCATGGTGGCGGCGCTGAAGCGCATCGGCTTTGACTATGTATTTGACACCAACTTTGCCGCCGACCTCACCATTATGGAGGAGGGCAGCGAATTTATCGAGCGGTTTACCCACCGGGGCCGCCACCGCTGGCCCATGTTCACCTCCTGCTGTCCCGGATGGGTCAGGTTCTTAAAAACCCAGTACCCCGCCTACACGGAGCACCTGTCTACCGCCAAATCCCCCCAGCAGATGTTTGGCGCGGTGGCCAAGAGCTATTTTGCCGAGAAGATGGGGCTGGACCCCCACAAGGTGTTTGTGGTGTCTATTATGCCCTGCTCTGCCAAAAAGGCGGAGAGCGAGCTGCCGGAGATGAACGATGCCTGCGGAGACCCGGATGTGGATGCCGTGCTGACCACCCGGGAGATGTGCCGGCTGTTCCGCAGCGACTGTATCGTTCCCGCCGATCTGGAGGAGGCGGAGTTTGACAGCCCTCTGGGCACCGGCACCGGCGCGGCGGTAATTTTCGGAGCCACCGGCGGCGTGATGGATGCGGCGCTTCGCAGCGCCTATTACCTGGTCACCGGAAAAAACCCGGACGCCGATGCCTTCCAGGCTGTCCGCAGCGGAAAGCCCTGGCGGGAGGCTGCCTTCACCATCCCCGGCGCGGGGGAGGTGCGCGTGGCGGTGGTCAGCGGTCTGGGCGACACCCGAAAGCTGATGGAGGCCATTGACAGCGGCGCGGCGGAGTACGACTTTGTAGAGGTTATGGCCTGTCCCGGCGGCTGTGCCGGCGGCGGCGGGCCGCCCATCCACGAGGGCGCCGAGCTGGCGGCCTCCAGAGGCAGCCAGCTGTGGAAGATGGATGCCAGGTCGCCTCTGCGGTTCTCCCACGAGAATCCGGATATACAGACGCTGTACCGGGCCTATCTGAAAGCGCCCCTCAGCGAGCGGGCCCACCACCTGCTGCACACCCGGTATGAGCGGCCCTGAGCGGACCGCAGCCGATATTTTCCGTCTCCGCCGCATATACTAGTGTCACCACTTTACCGGAAAGGATGATACGCCATGGAGACACACTATCCCTTTACCCTGCCGCCCCTGCCCTATGCCTATGACGCGCTGCTGCCGGAGCTGGACGAGCGCACCATGCAGTTCCACCACGACAAGCACTTTGCCGCCTATGTGGACAACTTGAACAAGCTGCTGGCGGACTGTCCGGAGGCCCAGTCCTGGCCGTTGGAGCGGCTGATCCAGGATTGGCCCCGGCTGCCGGAGGATATCCGTCAGGGTGTGCGGAACAACGCCGGCGGCGTGTACAACCACGACCTGTATTTCAACACCCTGCACCCCACGCCCGTCACCTCTCCCGGCCCGGCTCTGCAGGGGGCGATCGACCGGGATTTCGGCGGCCTGCAGGAGCTGAAGGCCGCCATGCGGACCGCCGCCCTGGGGCAGTTTGGCTCCGGCTGGGCGTGGCTGGTCAGCGACAAGAACGGCCGTCTCTCCGTTCACAAAACTCCCAATCAGGACAGCCCTCTGCCCCTGCTGCCCCTGCTTGGGTGCGACGTGTGGGAGCACGCCTACTATCTGCCCTATCAAAACAGGCGGGGGGATTATTTTGAGGCGTGGTGGCGCCTCATCGACTGGCCCCAGATTACCAAACGCTATGAGGAGCGGACGGCCTCCCAGACCCGCTACCCCAACCCCTGACAATCCGCAAATCCCCCACGCCGTATTCTGGCGTGGGGGATTTATTTTAAGGCGCACAGTGCCGGCGGTCAGCCGTCAGTATAAAAAAGTGGGCTCCTGACCTGCCCTTGTCATTGTGCAGCAGCCGTTCAGCTGGCCGCCGTCATAGATCAGAAAGGCCGCCGTCATGATATTCCCGCTGATATCGCCTGTCATTTCCAGCTGCAGCAGGTCTTTTGCAAAGATATCGCCCTCCACACACCCGGCCACGTATACCGAGTCCGCATGGATGGGGCCTCTGACCGTGCCGGTGACCGCTACGATGACAACACCCGCTATTTCGAGGGCCCCCTCGACGGTGCCCTCCACCCGGAACGTTCCGTTGCCGCGCAGATGACCTGACAGCGCCATGCCCTGGGCAATGACGGTTTTGCCGGGCGCTTCGGGGAGCGGGGAAGCATCACTCTGCGCGGTATCCGCCGTCTCTGTATGAACTTGGGTTTCTTCTGTTTGCACTTGCTTCTTGAAAGGTTTCATGACGATCAGCCCATAAGAGAGAGTAATTTTATATAAAGTGTGTTTTTTACTATACCATATCCTACCGGCAAAGTCGAGAGCGATTCAAAAGGATTTTCTGTTTGTCAAATATTCTCGAACTGCGTTTGCGACCAATTCTATGATGGCTCCTGCCTCGGGCTATTCTGCTATCCAGGGCCAGATATCCCTTACAAGTGCGCGCGGTCAAGTGCCTGAAGGACCATCTCCAGACGGTTCTTCCCGGCCTTCGCCTTTTTCCTCCGGCGCACCGCCCTGCCCGGTATGCTCCCGCTGACCGTCCCGCATACCGACGTTTCCGTGTCCCCCGTCATCGGGCCGCAGGCGGCAAGTGATCCCAGCAGCACGGCGGAACCGTCCCGGAGCAGGAAGACCAGATCTGCCGCGAAATCGACTGGTTCATGGATACCTACCGCCCCAAGCCCAAGGTATTTATCGTCTATGACCGGGCAGCCTTCGCTGGAAAAGAGGAGCCTGAACTGCGCTGTCGGAACGGGAATCTGAATATTATCTGCGGCAGGACCGCCTCCCGGGAGGCGCTTTAATATACAGGGGCAGGCACCGGAAAACAGTTGCGGTTCTCCGATGCCTGCTTTGCGCCTTTTAATCGCGGAGGATGAGCTGGACTTGGCAGAGGTGCTGACTGCATTTTTGGAGAAGAATCAATATGCTGTGGACACCGTCCACGACGGCGCCGACGCCCTGGACTATGCCGCAACAGGGGAATATGACGCCATTATTCTGGACATCATGATGCCCAAACTGGATGGCCTTTCCGTGCTGACACGGCTTCGGAGTGCCAATGTTTCCACGCCCGTCATGCTGCTGACGGCCAGGGGAGAAAAGGACGACCGGGTGGCAGGTTTTAACACCGGCGCGGACGACTATCTGCCCAAGCCCCAGATGGTCCTCTCCGCGGAACGGATTATGGAGCGGGTGTGGGGCTGGGACACAGAGGCGGAAATCAATGTGGTCTGGGTCCACATCTCCAATCTGCGGAAAAAGCTCAGCGCCGCCGGTTCCACCGTCAGCATCCGCGCCAGCCGGTGTTCGTTTTGCTGGACAATGCGGTCAAATATGCGGACAGTGGCGGCAGTATCCGCCTCTGTTTGGAGAACGGTAAAAAGGGCATCGTGCTCAGCACCTCCAATCCCTGCGCCGGACTGGACACAGCGGAGCTGGATAAGCTTTTTGATCGCTTTATAGACCGGACCGCTCCCGTTCCAAGCAGACGGGAGGGTTTGGCGTTGGCTTGTCCATTGCCCAGAGCATCGTGGCCCTCTCCGGGCGGAGTGCCCGGAAGAGGGTATGATTCACTTTATTTCTCGTCTCTCCGCCGCGAACCCAGCGGAGCGGATTGCGGCGGAAAGCAAAAAAATTCCCATCAGAGCGCAGTTTTCGCCGCAAGGCGGAAACTGCGCTCTGATGGGAATTTTTGAGCTGGTGCGCGAGGCGGGACTTGAACCCGCACGTCCGTAAAGGACACTAGAA
>CATNDT010000049.1:3471-18228 GCA_950097035.1 uncultured Oscillibacter sp. | reverse complement strand
CACAGCGGTGGCCGCATCCACCCAGTGGATTGTAGCGCCCTTCACCTTGCGCCCGTCCGCGGGATCACCGCCCCGGCTCTCAGGATCATACTCGGCGGAGATCCCGGTGATATTGCCCGCCCCGTCCGTCTCGTAGCCCACACATTTGATCAGATAGGCCCCCTTCAGCCGGCACTCCGGCCCGCCGGGATAGAGGCGCTTATACTTGGGGATGGGCTCCGGGAGAAAGTCATCCGCCTCCACCCACAGCTCCCGGGAAAAAGTCACCTGGCGGGTACCCGCTTCCGGATCTAGGGGATTGTTTTCCACCGTCAGTATCTCGCTCTGTCCGGCGGGATAGTTGGTGATCACCAGCTTCACAGGCCGCAACACCGCCATGACCCGCTCCGCCGTCTCGTTCAGATCCTCCCGGAGGCAGTGCTCCAAAAAACCGTATTCCACAATATTGGCGGATTTTGCAACGCCGATACGCTCACAGAAATTCCGGATGGAGCGGGGCGTATAGCCCCGGCGGCGCAGACCGCAGAGGGTCGGCATGCGAGGATCGTCCCAACCGGAGACCACTCCCTCCTCCACCAGACGGCGCAGCTTGCGCTTGCTCATTACCGTGTGGTCGATACCAAGGCGGGCAAACTCGATCTGCCGGGGCTTTGCAGGCAGGTCGCAGTTCTCCACCACCCAGTTGTAAAGCGGGCGGTGGTTTTCAAACTCCAAAGAGCAGAGGCTGTGGGTAATGCCCTCCAGCGCGTCCTGAATGGGGTGGGCAAAATCGTACATGGGGTATATACACCACTGATCTCCAAGGCGGTGGTGGGGCAGGTGATTGATACGGTAGATCACCGGATCCCGCATGTTAAAGTTGCCGGAGGCCAGGTCGATCCTGGCCCGCAGGGTCATGGCCCCGTCCGGAAACTCTCCGTTTTTCATCCGCTCAAAAAGATCCAGACTCTCCTCAATGGGCCGGTCCCGATAGGGACTGCGGGCAGGGTCCTTTACACTGCCGCGGTACTCCTTGAACTCCTCCGGGCTCAATTGGCACACGTAGGCCAATCCCTTTTTGATAAGCCCCACCGCCTGGCGGTAGTCCTCGTCAAAATAGTCCGATCCGTAGAAAAAGCGGTCGCCCCAGTCAAACCCCAGCCAATGGATATCCTCCTTGATGGCTTCCACAAACTCCTCATCCTCCTTGGTGGGGTTTGTGTCGTCCATCCGCAGGTTGCAGAGGCCGCCATACTTCTCAGCGGTGCCAAAATCAATGGTCAGCGCCTTGCAGTGGCCGATGTGCAGATAGCCGTTTGGCTCCGGCGGAAACCGGGTGTGGACGGTCATCCCCGCGTACTGTCCGCCGGGGGCGATGTCCTCCTCGATAAATGCGTGAATAAAGTTGCGGCCCTCCGCCGCTTCCTGCATCGTTTTGACTTCCTCTGCCATTTGCGTTTCCTCCCTTGCTCTCCAGCGGGTTTTACATAGGGCTATATTATATCGGATCCCACCGGAAATTGCAAGCAATTTCAACGGTTCAGCCAGTCATCCACCACATCCCGGACCGTAACGGGCGTTACACAGCCCCGTATCAGCGCCTCCAGCAGCGTAACGGCAGACTGCCGGGAGACCGTAATGTCCGGAATCGCCGCCGTTTCATCTCCGCACTGCAGCACAACGCCGTAGCATGTCCCCATCTCCTCCGTCTCCTCCTCCAGCAGATAATAGCGCATCGGCAAACCATGACACTCCGACTGACCAAAACAAACCATTCCCACGCAATTGCCCTCTCCTCCCAATAAGTATGGCCCCGTCTGAGAAATACCGAAATACACAGCGGTCAAAAAATCCGTTCCGGGTATTTCGGCATTTTTCAAACAGGGCCGCGGAGAGTATATCACACACATACGTACTTTTCTGTCGAAAACCGTCACTCCTACAGAATCGTCATAAAAGCGGGACTGCCGGCTCCTATCAATCCGGTATTTCTTGAAGGATCGCCTCCAGCTCCTCTCTCTCATACAGCAGATTCAGCGCCTCCAGCATGGCGTTTGCGGTCAAATGCTCCGGCAGGTTCAGCGCCCGCAGCAAAGCCTGCCGCCTGGCGGCGCTGTTGTGCCCGCCGGAGAGCCCCAGGTCACAGAGATCCGCCTTGGTTATCGCCTCCTTTGGGCATGCTTCTTCGGTCTCATCCAAAAAGGTAGCCCCGGCGCGGCGGAGAGCCTCCAACAAAACCTGTGGAGGCATTCCCTCCACCCCCAGCTTTCCCTCCTTCCCGGGGCGGCGTTTCCGCCGCTCTCTGCCGCGGATATCGGGGATATATGCCTGTTTGACCCGGTCCTTCGGCAGTGCTCCCTTGAGATAATTCCGTATGACAAAACCGGCGCCGTCACTGTCCGTCAACACGATGAGGCCCTGCCTCTCCGCCAGGCGGCGGAGAAAGGCCAGCTTCTCCCCGTCGTTAAACACACCGAACCCGCCCAGGGTGACTATGGTGGCGTCCACTGCCTGCGAGAGCGTGTTTTTATCGTAGCGGCCCTCCACCACGATCACTTCCCGAATCCTTCTCATTTTCTGGCCGCCCCCAAACGCACCAGCAGCAGCTTCAACTCCCCGGCCGAGTCCACGCCCTTTTCACTCTTCATCCGGCGGTCCAGCACCTGGCACATCTGTACCGCCCCCGCGCACCAGGCGGCGGTCGTACGCTTTGCGGCCGACATCAGCAGCTTCGCCGGATAGTCGGATTTCATCTCCCAGAGCTCCATGAGCCAATAGCGGTCATGGCCGCTGTCAATGGCCATTCTGGCCGTGTAGATGCGGCGGAGCTGGCTGCCAAGCGCTGCCAGGATCACGATGGGCTCCGTCTGCATTTTCAAAAGGTCCCCTAAAATAGAGGAGGCCAGATCGTAATTTCCCTGGAGCACAGCATCAGACAGCTTGAACACCTCCGCCGACAGCACCGGGTCCGCCACAGCGTCGATTTCCTTCTGGGTAACGGCACCGCCCCTGGCGTAGGCTGCGATCTTTGCGATCTCGGGCACAAGCCCGGTCATCAGGCTGCCGCAGGTGAAGATCAGGTACTGCGCCGTCTGGCGGTCGATGTCCTTGCCCAGCGCCCGAAAGCGGCGGGCCACCCAGTCCTCCAGGTCCCGGCCGCCGGCAGGGCGGAATTCCACCGCCTCTACATGGCTGTCAATGGCCTTGCAGAGCTTTTTCATGGTTTTATTGGGCTTATACTCCACCGTATCATAGGCGAAGACAATGCAGCAATAGGGCGGGATATCCTCTAAAAGCGCGATGAGCTTCTCCCGCTGTTCCTCGCCCAGCTTAAAGATATCGAAGTCCACCACCACCAAAAGTGTGTGCTCCGCCATCATGGGCATGGCCTCCGCCATCTCCGTCAGCGCCTGCACGCTGATGTCCTTTCCCTCCGCCCGGTGATAGTTGAACTCCTCAAAACCGGCGGGGATCAGCTTTTTCCGCAGGGCCTCCAGATAGTGCTCCCGAAGATAGCTCTCCTCACCGTAAAAAATGTAGGCGCAGGCCGGCGTCCCCGCTGAGAGATCCGCCTTGAATTTCTGAAGCGCCGCATTGCTTCCGGGCGATTTTTTCGCATATGCCATGGCTATTTCTCCCCGTTTAGTGATAGATGGATATTCCCGTGAAGATCGGTGCGCCACACGGTGCAGCCCTGCCGGGCCAGCCGCTCCAGCGTCTCCTCAGCGGGGTGCCCGTACCGGTTGCCGCCCACACTGATACAAACCGTCTCCGGACGCAGCGTCTCCAGCAGCTCTTCGGACGTGGAGTATTTGGAGCCGTGGTGGCCCGCCACCAAAATCTCAATGTCCGGCAGCTCCCAGGCAGCCAGAAGCTTTCGCTCCGTAGCCATATCCATATCGCCGGTAATCAGCAGATCATCTTCCCCGACGGAAGCCAGAACGGCAAGCCCCCGCTCGTTGTCTCCGCCCTCCCCCACCGGTGGGCAGAGAGACAGCGCCGCGCCGCCCAGAGGCAAAGTCCGCACCTCTTCCACAAACGCCAAAGACACGCCGTGCTCCGCTGCGGCGGAGAAAAGGGATTCTCTCAATCCGGCGCTGTCCCGGCAGTCCGGGACCAGCAGCGTGTCCACATCCAGCCGGGCCAGCAAAGCTGTAACGCCCGAAATGTGGTCAAAGTCATAATGGGTTATAACCAGATAGTCCAGCTTCCCGCACCCCAAAGTCAGAAGATGGTCCGCCGCCAGCTCCCCGGCGCTGATCCATCCATTGCCGCTGCCGCAGTCCACCAGTGCAAAACTGCCCTGAGACGCCAAAAGCACACACTGTCCCTGTCCCACGTCCAAAACCACGGCATCCAGATCCGCCCGGTATCTCCACTGCCCCAGCTTCACCGTCAACGCCAGCGTCACTGCGGACAGCCCCACCGCCAGCGCGTATCTGCGGCGGTTTTCAGACCGCAGAAAACAGGCCAGCGCAAACAGGAAATAGACGTAGCAGAGCCAGTACTTCAAATACGGATTTACATAATATAAAGCATGGCAGGGAATTCCCGCCAGCAGCCGGGCGGCGCCGAGGATGTACCCCGTCAGAATTTTCGGAATCCACGCCAGCAGAGCTCCCAGAGGCATCCACAAAAAACCCGCCGCCACGGACAGCAGCCCCAGCATAAACGCACCGCCCGCCGCCCAGAGACACAGCAGATTGCTCAGCGGCGAAACCAGCACCAGCGTACCAAAATACCAGCCGGACAGCGGCACAGTGAACACCAACGCGCCCATGGTGGCAGAAAAACTGGCGGCCACCGCCTGAAATAGCCGCCCCCGGCGGCGCTCCCCTGTCAGCGCCCTCCACAGCCCTGGCGTAAGCCAAAAAAGGCCCGCCACCGCGGCAAAGGACAGCTGCAGGCTCACAGAAGCGGCGGCAAAGGGATTTGCCAGCAGAATCAAAAACAGCGCCGCAGCCATAGCCGTGGGCGGGTCGCTGTCCCGCCGAAACAGCGGCGCGGCAATGAGAAAGGCCAGCATGATGCAGGCCCGCAGCACCGAAGGGCTGCCCCCGGTGAGCACGGCATAGCACACCAGCAGCGGAACCGCCAGGGCCGCCGTAAGGCGGCGGCGGTGCTTCCCCGCAAGAAACGTCACCAGTGTCAGCAAAAAACCGCAGTGCATCCCGGAAATTGCCATCATGTGGGAGAGTCCCGCCTCGGACAGGGCGATAGACGCCCCCTCTGAAAGAGCCGACCTGTCCCCTGTGAGAATGGCGGTCATAAATCCGGCGTCTTCGCCGTCATAAAGCTCGCTGATCTTCGCCGCCACGGCATGCCCTATACGGACTGGCCACCAGCGGGGCGATCCGGCCGACCCCGAACCATAGACCGCCTCTCCACGTCCGTAAGCCAGCAAAAAAATATTTCTGGAGGTATGGCTGGTGATCTCCGCATCCCGCACCCTGGCGGCGCTCTCGAACCGGGCGAAAACAGCCGCCGTCTGCCCCGGTTTCAGGTCCAAAAGTGAGATATCCCCATAGAACAGGACCTTTCCATATGAAAAGTTGTCTACCTTTACAGTTACTCTCGCGCCGTAATCTGTAGCCTCTGCGTAGTCGCATAGGGTAAGGGTTACCGGCCCCTCCGTACCGGCCAGAGCCTCCATAGGCCTCTGTACCTGCCGGGCAAACAGCCAATTCCATCCAAGCCCCAGCGCCAGGGCGGCGCACACCACTACGCCCCGGCGGCGGACCTCCCAGGGCAGAAGAAAACACAGCCAGCCCAGTCCCCAAAAGATACCCGCAGCCGGCAGCAGCCACTGCACCGGCAGCAGATACTGCGCCAAAAAGACGCCTGCGGAAAAGGCAGCGGCAAAAAACGCCAGCTTCCTCATTTCTTTTTCGCAGGTGGAAGCGGCGCCCGCTCATCCGTGCGGCCCAACAGATAGTCGGTGCTGACCTTATAGTAATCGGCCAGCTTCACCACGACCCAGGCGGGTGTCTCCCGCTCTCCGCTCTCATACCGCCGGTAGACGCTGCGGTGCATATTCAAGATCCCGGCAATCCCCTTCTGCGTTTCGTCATGGTCTTCCCGAAGATCCCGCATCCGTTTGATCTCCATCTTAAATCACCCTGAAAAATGCTACCAAACAGCAACATCTCTTCGGAGTATTGTGCCCATGCGGAGCCAAAAAAATCATTGTGGCAGATCAGAGGAAAAAGCCGTTCAGCCGCTCTCGTCCCCTCATCCCCGGCAGAACAGGAAAAATCCAAAGGGGGGATGTCAGTCCCCCCTTTCAGCCAATCAGCCCGGCGGCCACGTCATATCCCTTCCCGCCAGCACATGGAAATGCAGATGCGCCACGCTCTGCCCCGCCTGCCGGCCGATGTTGGACACCACTCGGTAGCTCTCGATCCCCTGCTCCGCCGTGACCCTGGCGATGACCTCAAAGATGTGGGCCACTACCCCGCTGTTCTCAACGCCGATGCCGGCCACAGAGGGAATATGCTCTCTTGGAATCACCAGAAAGTGGGTGGGCGCCTGGGGGGCGATATCGTTAAACGCATAGCAGACCTCGTCTTCGTAGACCTTGCTGCTGGGAATCTCGCCGGCAGCAATTTTGCAAAACAGACAATCCGACATGGAAATTCCTCCTCTTTAAAAAATTCAAATAAACTGATTTTTCACGGGGTCGTACCGGTAGTCCAGCCTTTCCAGCACGGCAGCCAATTCCGCCGCATCCAGATCCAGGGCCGCGCACAAATCACCCAGATCACGATACTCGTCCCGCAGCTTTGTATTGACGAAGCTCAACAGAATCACAGGGTCTTTCGGGATCATCTCTCATCCCCTCACTGCTCCGGTACCACGGCGAAAAAGCACAGATCCCCGTCTCCGTCGTTAATCAGGCTGTGCGCGTGGCCCTTGGGGCAATAGTGGCAGCTTCCGGCAGACAGCGGCTCACAGCCGCTGTCATAGAGGACCTTCCCTGTTCCGGAGAGGATATAGATGATTTCGCTGCTGGTCTCGTGGGTATGCAGGCCAATACTGGCCCCGGGGATCAGTCTTCCCCGCATGATCTTTCCCAGCTGGTCCGTATACATCTGCGCGGAAACCTGCTTCTCTCCGCCCCGCATATTGTGGATGACCGTGGTATCCATTTTATCAAATTCGATCAGCATATCGGCTCACCTCTCAGCTCAGCTTCCCGGCCACAAAATCGTCCACACTTGCCAGCGCGTCGTCCAGCTTCAGCATGTTGGTCCCGCCGCCCATGGCGCTGTCCGGCTTGCCGCCGCCCTTGCCGCCGCAGACAGCGCACACGTTCTTCACCAGGTCGCCGGCTTTGATCCCCCTGGCCACAGCGTCCTTGCCGCAGACAGCCAGAAAGGTGATCTTCTCCCCGTTGACGGCGGCCAGCACCGCCACCACATCAGGGGCCTTATCCCGCAGAAAGTCGCCCATCTGCCGCAGGCCGTTTGCATCCAGCCCGTTGCGGACGGCGGTGAGGACTTTTAAGCCGCCCACATCCTTGGCGGCGGTAAGGAACTGCCGTGCCTCGCCCAGAGACGCCTCTGCCTTGAATTTCTCCAGCGCCTGGCGCAGCTCTCTGTTCTCCGCCGCCTGCTGGCTGATCTTGCTCTCCAGCTCGCCGGGGTTGGTCTTGAGCAGCTGCGCGGCGTGAAACAGCAGCTGCTGGTTGCGGTTGACGGTATCCAGCGTCAGCTTCCCAACGGTGGCCTCGATGCGCCGCACGCCGGAGGCCACGGACCCCTCGGACTTGATGCGGAAGGGACCGGCTTTGGCGGTGTTGTCCAAATGCGTGCCGCCGCAGAACTCCATGGAGAAGTCCCCCATCTCCACCACGCGCACAACGTCGCCGTATTTCTCGCCGAACATGGCCACTGCGCCCTTCTTTTTGGCCTCCTCAATGGGCAGAACCTCTGTCACTACCGGGTATCCCTCCAGTATAGCGTCGTTGACCAGGCGGTCGATCTCGGCCAGCTGTTCAGGGGTGATGCCCTCAAAATGGGTGAAGTCGAAACGGATGCGGTCCGGCTCAACCAGGGAGCCGGCCTGGTGCACATGGTCGCCGAGAACCTTTTTCAGCGCCGCGTCCAGCAGATGGGTGGCGCTGTGGGCCCGGCGGACGGCCTTGCGGCGCTCAGCGTCAATGGCAGCGGTGACCGTATCGCCCACTTTCAGCTCTCCGCTCTTCAAAACACCGCTGTGCAGGAACTTGCCGCCCTTGTTTTTCTGCACGTCCCGCACCTCAAAAACGCTGCCGCCGCAAGTGATGGTGCCGTGGTCCGCCACCTGGCCGCCCATCTCCGCGTACATAGTGGTCCGATCCAGCACGATCGTGGCATTGGCGCCCGCCACGATCTCATCCCGCAGCTCGCCCTCCACCACAATTGCCAGAAGCCTGCCGTCCGTGGTCTCGCTCTCATAGCCCACAAACTCCGTGGCGGGCATTTCAGAGCCAAACTCAATACCGGCCCAGCCCAGATCCCCCAGGGCCTCCCTGGCCTTGCGGGCGCGGGTGCGCTGCTCCTCCATCAGCTTGTCAAAGGCGTCCCGGTCCACGGTCATCCCCTCTTCCTCCACCATCTCAACAGTGAGGTCGATGGGGAATCCATAGGTGTCGTACAGCTTAAAGGCGTCCGCCCCGGAGAACACCGTCTCCCCCCTGGTCTGATGCTGTGCCAAAAGCTCATTGTAGATCTTCATGCCGCCGTCAATGGTCTTGGCAAAATTCTCCTCCTCGGTGCGGACAACCTTGGTGATATAGTCCTGCTTTTCCCGCAGGTCAGGATAGGCTCCCTCGTTTTCGCGGATCACCGTATCCACCACCTCCAGAAGGAAGGGACGCTCCACGCCAAGGAGCTTGCCGTGACGGGCAGCCCGGCGCAGCAGGCGGCGCAGAACATAGCCCCGGCCCTCGTTGCTGGGCAGCACACCGTCGCAGATCATCATAACAGAGGAGCGGATATGGTCTGTGATGACCCGCAAGCTCACGTCGGTCTTGTGGCTCTCGCCATAGTGGGCGCCGGTAATCTCGCTGACCTTATTGGTAATATTCATCACCGTGTCCACATCAAAGAGGGAATTCACATTCTGGCACACACAGGCCAGGCGTTCCAGTCCCATACCGGTGTCGATATTTTTCTGAGCAAGGTCGGTATAGTGCCCCTCGCCGTCGTTGTTGAACTGGGAGAAAACATTGTTCCACACCTCAATATAGCGGTCACAGTCGCAGCCCACCGTGCAGCCCGGCTTGCCGCAGCCGTGCTCCGCACCCCGGTCATAGTAGACCTCGGAGCAGGGGCCGCAGGGACCCGCGCCGTGCTCCCAGAAGTTATCCTCCTTGCCAAAGCGGAAGATCCGCTCCGCCGGAATACCGATATCCCGATTCCAGATCTCAAAGGCCTCGTCGTCGTCCAGATAGATGGAGGGGTACAGACGGTCCTCCTCCAGGCCAACCACTTTTGTCAAAAACTCCCAGCAAAAGGGAATGGCCTCTTTTTTAAAGTAGTCGCCAAAGGAGAAATTGCCCAGCATCTCAAAATAGGTGCCGTGACGGTCCGTCTTTCCGATATTCTCGATATCGCCGGTGCGGATGCACTTCTGGCAGGTGGTAACCCGGTCCCGGGGCGGCTCCTCCTCGCGGGTAAACCAGGTTTTCATGGGGGCCATACCGCTGTTGATCAGCAGCAGGCTGGCGTCCCCCGCCGGGGGGATCAGAGAAAAGCTGGGCAGGCGCAGGTGCCCCTTGCTCTCAAAGTAGCTGAGAAACATCTCCCGCAGCTCGTTCAGACCGTAATACGGATGTGACATAGTTTCTTCCTCCCAATATTGTTACTTCTCACTCAAAAAAGCCTCCGCCCCAGGTTAGGGGCGAAGGCTTGCTTCACGGTACCACCCTAATTATTTCCCCCTTGAGGGAACATCTTAGCAATCCGATAACGGGGATAACCCGTCCCGCTCGTCGCGGGCCGCTCAAAAGTGGCTGCTCTGCGGCATGGACAAGGGGCTTACACCACTCCCCTCTCGCTGCGGACCGGTTTCGCAGAACTGGCTTTTTCACGGCGTTTTTCTGTTGAACAGTGCTTATTATAGTATATTTGCAGAATTTGTCAAGCAGATTTCCGGTCTTTTTTCCTCTTTTCCGCCATGGTTTTCCTCCGCTTTTTCACAAACACACACTCTCCGCTGCGGATGCACTCCCCACAGCCGATACAGGGCGTGCTGTCGTTCTTCCCGCTGTACAGCATCCCGCAGATCACCGCGGGAACCGCCAAAACGGCGATCAAAAGCAACCAGCCGTACCACTCCATAAGATCCCCTCCCCCTTTCCTGACCGCAGTTTACCACAGATCAAAGGTCTCTGTCAGCGGCATAAGCAACAGCCGCAGTCCCAGCAGGGGCAACAGTTCCTCCGCCGGACCCGGCAGCGGGGACAGGGGAAACTCCTGAGGCTCGATCTCCGTCCCGTCCGGTCTTGGCAGTCTCCGCTGCACGCACAACACCGGCTCGGCCAGACTGGAGAGCGTCAGACTGTCCCGGGGAGAGAGGCCATAGGTGATCACCGTCCCCGCCCGCACCGGCGGCGCACTGTTCCCGGGCAAGAGCAAAATACGGCAGCATACCGCCGCCTCCACTGCCCGGCAGCCCCGCCCCGTCAGGGCCAGAATATCCCAGTCCGTGCCAGTCAGCCCTCCCGCCGCCTGAAAGCTTTGAACACCGGGGGGTAATTTTCCGCCCCAGGCCGCGGGGCAGTCAAAAATCGCGCCCTCCATACAACCACCTCACGATATAGTATGGTTTTCCAAAAAAATTTTACTCGTTTTTTTGCCTGGACTGTAGTATAATAAATGACAAAAATGTGAGGTGACCTTGCTTGCACTTCTGGGGACATCTGAAAACCGTCCACCGTCACCGGGCGCTGGTGCGGAAATACTGCTTTCATCTGGGCCTTTACTGGCAGGGGCTGACCCACGACCTGTCCAAATACGCACCGGTGGAATTCTGGGCCGGAGTGAAATACTTCCAGGGCGACCACAGCCCCAACGACGCCCAGCGCAAAGCCAACGGATACAGCGCAGCCTGGATGCACCACAAGGGCCGCAACCGCCATCACTTCGAGTTCTGGACCGACTACGGCCCCGGCGGCATTGTGCCTGTGGAAATGCCGCCCCAATATGTGGCGGAGATGTTCTGCGACCGTCTGGCCGCCAGCAGGGTTTACCGGGGAGCGGAATTTGATCCCGGAGATCCCTATCGATTTTTTCTCCGCGGGCAAAACAAGCATCTGCTGCTCCATCCCAATACCGCAGCGCTGCTGGAGACCATTTTGATCAAACTGCGGGACGAGGGAGAGGACGCGGCTTTTACTTACATCCGGCAGGAAGTTCTGAAACGCTGAATACACAGTCAACGAGAGTGGAGTGACCCATATGTCATCTCCACTCTCGTTTTGTTACTTTATATTTGCCCCGGCCGCGCCCAACAGCTTCAGCAGCGGTCTCCAAAGCTCTGGGTGGTGCTCTGCCAGAAACGCCTCTACCTCCGCCTGGGTAAGCCCCTGACCCCAGAGAAGGACATGTCTGCCCGCCGCGTCATAGCCGACGGCAGTATCCCCCACAGCGGCCACCCCCACGGCAATTTTTCCGCCCAGAGCAGCCACACCGCCGGCATACCATAAACCGATGGCTACCGGACCGAAAGCCAGCAGTCCGATCGCAACCGGCCCCAGCGCCGCAAGGCCAAAAGCCAGGGCACCCAGCGCCAAAACACCCGCGCTCATGAGCCCGGCACTAACAACGCCCACACTGACCATCCCCAGGGACAAAACGCCCACCGCAATGTTGCCGATGGCGATGATTCCCTTGGCTACGTCCCGGCTCCGCGTCATGCGGGGATAAACGCGAAAGCGGAGAGACACCAGTGGCAGACCAAACAGCCGGGTTTTGCTGTCCCAGGACCAGCCCCGGAAGATTCTGGAGATCTCCTCCACCTGCTCTGCCAGCCGCGCTGTGGACACCGCCGTTTCCGAGGGCCCTGCCGAGGGCTCCGGCTTCTCTATATAATCCTTTACCAGGTAGTCCACGCTGACACCGAACATCTCAGACAGCACCACAATCTTGGCAAGCTCCGGCAGTGCCGTGCCGCCCTCCCATTTGCTGACGGACTGACGGCTCACCCCCAGCCGGTCCGCCAGCTGCTCCTGCGACAATCCCTCCCGACGGCGGAGAGTGACAAGCTTCTCTGAAAATACCATACCATGCCATGCCTCACTTTCCCATTTGATAGGTTTATTGTAGGTCTCTTACAGAAAAAAGACAAGAACACAGCGGTTAGAAGTTTGTCAACCACAGGTTGCGTACCGGTTCTGCAGCGGAAAAGTGCAGGAGGCTGCCGGTGACAGCCTCCTGCACTATAGGAAATCAGCCTTCCTCCGCGATCCTGCGCCCCATCAAAACGCCCATGATGGAGGCCATCATCAGCCCCCTTGTCCAGCCGGAGGAATCCCCCAGACAGTGGAGCCCCTGGAGACTGGTGTTGAAGTCCGTGTCCATCTTCACCCGGTTGGAGTAGAATTTCAGCTCCGGGGAATAGAGCAGCGTCTCCGTAGCGGCAAAGCCGGGCACCACGTAGTCCATGGCCTTGATAAAGCCGATGATGTTAATCATGGAGCGGTAGGGCATGGCGGCGGTGATGTCTCCCGCCACGGCATCCGGCAGCGTTGGCCGGATGTTGGACTGGGCCAGCTCCTTTTCCCAGGTGCGCTTACCGTCCAGAATGTCGCCGAAGCGCTGCACCAGGATGTGGCCGTTGGCCAGCATATTGGTCAGCTCCCCCACCTTTTGGGCATAGGCGATGGGCTGGTTGAAGGGCACGCTGAAATTGTGGGAGCAGAGGATGGAGAGGTTGGTGTTATCGCTCTTCATCTCCTTGTAGGAGTGGCCGTTGACCACCGCCAGGTTGTTGTCGTAATTCTCCTGGCTGACAAAGCCGCCGGGATTCTGACAGAAGGTGCGGACCTTGTTTTTAAAGGGCTGGGGATACCCCACCAGCTTGGACTCGTACAACACCCGGTTAACGGTCTCCATGATCTCATTGCGGACCTCTACCCGCACGCCGATATCCACAGTTCCGGGCGCGTGGGCGATGTTGTGCTCGGCGCAGAGCTTTTCCAGCCAATCCGCCCCACGGCGGCCGGTAGCCACCACGGTGTGGTTTGCGTAAATCTCCAGATCGCTCTTCCCGTTGGACACCCGCACACCCCTGCACACGTTGTTTTCCAAAATCAGATTACTGCATTCATAGCCAAAATACAGCTCCACGCCGTTTTCCTGCAAAAAGCGCTCGATTGCCAGATAAATGGCCTGGGCCTTCTCCGTACCCATATGGCGGATCGGGCAGTCCACAAGCTTCAGTCCGGCCTGGATGGCCCGACGGCGGATCTCCTTCCGCTCCTCCTCGTGCTCCAACCCCTCAATATGGGTATCTGCGCCGAACTCCAGATAGATCTGATCCGCGTAATTGATGGTCTCCTGGGCCAGATCCGGGCCAATCAGCGTGGGCAGGTCGCCGCCCACCTCATAGCTCAAGGACAGCTTCCCGTCGGAAAAAGCGCCCGCGCCGGAAAAACCGGTGGTAATATGGCAATAGGGCTTGCAATTGACGCACTTTTTTGTCTTGTTTTTGGGACAGCGGCGATTTTCCACACTCTGCCCCTTTTCCACCATGACGATCTTTTGCCTGCTCCCCTTTTTGATCATCTCCAACGCGGTAAAAATACCGGCAGGCCCCGCGCCAACAATCACAACATCTGCTTTCATCGCTCTTTCTCCTTATTTAGCTGATAGTTCCACCCCATGGCGCACCAGAGACATAGGCGGCACCGCGCAGGGCAATTTCATATGGAAGATCATTCGGGGCGTCTTTGGCTCCTCCAGGGGCCGCCCCTCCCCGTCCGTCATCTCCGGCACGGTCATGGAAAAGGGCCGAAGCCCCGGACCCACCAGCTCCACCGCATCGCCGGTACGGAATTTATTCCGCAGAGAGAGCACGGCATTCCCCGCCGCATCACAATCTATGACAAGGGCAACCACTTGCCATTCCCTGATATAACGTGAGTTTTCGTAATACTGTTCCGGTGGGCCATAGTAAAAACCGGTGCCGTAGGGCCGGTGGCTCACATGCTCCACTTCGTCCCGCCAGACAGGATCAAGAGGCTCTCCCGCCGCCGCTGCATCCAGCCCATGGCGGTAAGCGGCGGTGACAATGGCTGCATAGTAGGCGGATTTGGCCCGCCCCTCAATCTTCAGACTGGCAAGGCCGGCCGCGCACAGGTCCTCCAGATGGTCGATCATGCACATATCCCTGGAGTTCAGTATGTACGCGCCCTGACCGTCCTCCTCAATGGGGAAGTACTCACCGGGGCGCTTTTCCTCCATCAGGGCATAGTGATAACGGCAGGGCTGGGCACAGGCTCCGCGGTTGGAGTCCCGGCCGGTCATATAGTTGGAGAGCAGGCACCGCCCGGAGTAACTGACGCACATGGCCCCGTGAACAAAGGCCTCCAGCTCCAGCTCCGACGGAGTCTTTTCCCGGATAGTGCGGATCTCCTCCAGACTCAGCTCCCTGGCCAGAATCACCCGGGACGCGCCCTGCTCATACCAGGCCCGGGCGGTCTCATAATTGGAGACGCTGGCCTGGGTGGAGATGTGCCGGCGGCAGCGGGGCGCATACCGCCCCGCCAGGCTAAACGCCCCAAGATCTGCC
>CATNDT010000049.1:0-3461 GCA_950097035.1 uncultured Oscillibacter sp. | reverse complement strand
TCAGAGCGTCCACCCCCGCATCGTCCAGCAGCTCCAGGTGCTCCGGCAGGCGGGCAACCTCGTCGTTGCGGGGCATGGTGTTGACGGTGCAATGGACCCGCACGCCGTGGCTGTGGGCAAAGTCCACCGCCCGGCGCAGCTCTTCGGGCGTAAAGTTCCCTGCAAAAGCCCGCATCCCAAAGTCCGTCCCTGCCAGATATACCGCATCCGCACCGTAGAGCACCGCCATTTTCAGCCGCTCCAGATCTCCCGCCGGGGCCAGCAGCTCCGGCATCTTTCCTCTATCCGCCATATTGATCACTGTTTACAAAGTTCAGGAATTCCTGATAGGTGGCAAAGTAGTGGTGGCGGCGGTCGATTCCCAGGGCGTAGTAATAGTAGTCGCTGGCATTGGGGTACAGCGCCGCGTTAATAGAGGCCATGCCGGGGTTGGCGATGGGCGTAGGCGGCAGGCCCGCATATTTCCGCAGGTTATAGGGAGAATCTGTCTCCAGGTCCGCACTGGTAATCGCGCCCTCATGATCCGGCAGAGCATAGAGCAGCGCAGCGTCAATCTGCAGCATCCGGTAGGTGCCGTGGCTGCCGGTGTCGCTCAGGCGGTTATAGATGACGGAGGCGATCATGGCCTGATCCGTTCCGTCGGTCTCCTTTTCAATCAGAGAGGCAATGGTGATGATCTCCTGCAGGCTGTAGGGCGATGCGTCGATCTCCTCCAGCACGTCCTCCCCCATCTTCCGCTCAAAGTTGTTGATCAGCCGCTCCAGGGCGCCTTTTGGATTGTGACCCACATAGAACTCATAGGTGTCCGGGAAGAGATACCCCTCCAGACGGCTGATCTCCTCGGACTCGTTGTCGATAAACTCATAGTTGAAGTCCGACGTTTTCGCAGCTTCCAGAAGCTTTTCCTCCGTATTGACACCCTTTTCTGCCAACAGACGGATGGTCTGGGCCACGGTGTAGCCTTCCGGAATCGTCACCGTCACCGTGTCCGCGTTCATATTGCCGGAGGAGCTGCGCATGCCGTTAATCAGCGCGTGGTAATCCATATCATTGTTCAGCTGATACGTGCCGATGCCGATCTTGTCCTCCGCCTTGGTGACCTTGGCGAACAGCTGGAAAAACCACTTATAGTGGATCAGCCCGGCCTCCTGAAGCTTGTCCGCCACAGTATCCAGATCATCCTCTGCGGTAATCTCCACCGTTGTCTCCATCTTGATTCCCCTGTTAAACGCACAAAGATCCGAGGCCAGCAGCCATCCGACCCCAGCCAGCGTGGCCGACGCCGCCACGACGATCAAAATATAGAGCACGACCGCCAGCAGCGGATTCACGCGCCGCCGCTTTTTCCGGCGGACGCTCCTGTTTGGGGAACGGTGTTCCTCATGGCTGTGACGCACCTGTGCGGCGTCCCAGCTGGCGGTATCCCCGTTTTTGTATTCTGCCATTGAAACCTCCATACTCGGCCCCTCTCACCGGGGCTGTCCAAATCTGAATCGTTCCGATTATTTTTCCAATGGCCAGGCTCCTGCCGGAGCCGCGGCGCATAGAATGTCTCAAAGTCTCAAAGAGAGGTGTCTGATATGTGCTTTAACAACGGTAACAACGACTGCTCCTGCCTGTGGATCATCATCATTCTCGTCCTGCTGTTCTGCTGCTGCGGCGGATCCTGGGGCGGCAACAACTGCGGCAACAACTGCTGCTGCAGCTGCGGCTGCTGCAACTGCAACAACTGCGGAAACAACTGCAACGACAGCTGCTGCTGAAAGCCGGGGAAAATGGGGCGCGCCTGCGTCCCGTTTTCCTCTGTTTCACCGCGGGACAGGCCCGCTCACCGTCTCCCCTTCTCCTGCAGCACGTGGAGGAGAAACAGGGGCAGTTTCATCATGCGGCCCAGCCGGCGGGGCTCCTTGCACAGCCGGTAAAACCACTCCAAGCCATGGTCGCACCAAAAGGCGGGGGCACGCTGCACCGTTCCGGCAAACACATCCACACTGCCGCCCAAGCCGCACAGAACGCGTGCACCGGTGACAGGGCCGTTCTTCGCCATCCAAAGCTCCTGCTTCGGCGCGCCCAAACAGACAAACACCGCATCTGCGCCGCTGTGCCGGATGGCCTCCACAACGGGACCGTCCTCCTGAAAATAGCCGTCCTGGGTCCCTGCGATCATCAGGCCGGGATAACGGTCTTTCAGCCTGTCCGCCGCGGTGTCCGCAACGCCGGGCTTTCCCCCCAGGAGATACAGGGACTTTCCCTCCTGAGCCAGCCTCTCTACAAACCGGGCGGCAAATTCAACGCCGGGCGTTCTCTCCCGCAGGGGGGTACCCAGCATGGCCGCACCCTTGATCACACCGATGCCGTCCGGCAGCACCAGGGCCGCCCCGTTGACCGCCGCCCGCACCTTGGGATCTGTCCGGCAGAGCTCCACGATCTCCGGGTTTGGCGTCACCACATAAAAGGCACCCTCTCTGTTGCCGAACAGCGCCATTCCATGCTCCACGGCCTCGTCCATCGTCAAATTGTCAAAGCCGACGCCCAACACATCCACACGCATAATGACCTCCACGCGCCAGCGGCGCTCTGTACAAATCGACCGGTGTCTCCGGCCATCTCAGAGTCCTCAATATGCATACATACTCATACAATTTATTAGTATAGCATAGGTCCGCTCTAAAAATCAAGAGGAACGCCACGGCGTTCCTCCTGTTTTTTAATGAAACTGAGCATTATTCCCCGGCCGCGGCTCTCTTTCTCTCCGGCAGCTGGGCCAGCACCACAGCCGCCAGCATCAGCACACAGCCGAAATACTCCTTTCCGCTCATCCGGTCCCCCAGTGCCAGCGCCCCCGCCAACGTGGCAAACACCGACTCCAGACTCAGCAGCAGAGATACCACTGTGGGATTGGAGTCCTTCTGCGCCACAATCTGCAGCGTGTAGGCCACACCGCTGGAGAAAATGCCGACATACAAGATAGGCCAGGCGCAGAGGCGCAGGGCCTCCCAGGTGGGGGATTCTGTCACCGCCATCCCTATGGCAGACAGCACCGCCGCCACAAAAAACTGGATACAGGACATCTCCACCCCGTCCACCTTCTGGGTGAAATGGTCGATAATCAGGATATGACCGGCAAAGCAGACAGCGCAGAGCAGGATATAGAAATCACCGCTGGAAATGGTAAACTCCTCGGTAATGCACAGGCAGTACAACCCGGCCACTGCCAGAACAATACCCAGCCAGATGCTTTTTGGGGCCTTCTTTTTCAAAAACAGACCCATAATGGGTACAATGACAATGTACAGTGCCGTGATAAATCCGCCCTTGCCGGGGGAGGTGCTCTCCAGGCCCTTTTGCTGAAGGTTGGAGGCCACGGTCAGCGCCACACCGCAGCACAGTCCGCCCAGCAGCAGCTCCCGGCGATATGCAGGTGATGTCTCCGCTTCGCTCCCGCCCTTTTTGCGGCGTAC
>CATNDT010000048.1 GCA_950097035.1 uncultured Oscillibacter sp. | reverse complement strand
CGCCATTTTTCCACTGTTGAACTCCTGCAGTTTTTTTGTTATACTAGAGGCGTCGAATTCTGCCGGTTTTCACCGGTCTCTATATAATCATATTGGATTATACCACAGTTTTCAGGAGATAGATATGAAAATCAACCGTTTTTTGTCGTTTTTTTTATTGACCGCCCTGTCCCTCTCCCTCTGGTCCTCGCCCCAGGCCGCCGCGCTGGAGCCGCCGGAGATCCAGTGCAAGGCCGCGCTGCTGGTAGACGCCCACACCGGGGTCACGGTCTACGCCAAAAATGAACACCAGGAGCTGTATCCCGCCAGTCTGACCAAGATTATGACCTGCCTTTTGACCCTGGAGGCCATTGAGCGCGGAAAGCTCGATATGAATCAATCCATCACCGTGACCGAGTCCTCATTGGAGGGGTTGTCCATCTACGGCAGCACCGCCGAAATCAAGGCCGGTGAAATTTTGACGGTGGAAAACCTGCTGTACTGCATGATGGTGGTCTCCGCCAATGAGGCCTGCAATATCCTGGCGGAGGCCATATCCGGCTCCGTGGCCGCCTTTGTGGGGGAGATGAACGCCAAGGCAGAGGCCCTTGGCTGTGTCAACACCCACTTTGTCAACCCCCACGGCCTTCACGACTCTCAGCACTACACCTCCGCCTGGGATATGTATCTCATCACCCAGGAGGCCTTAAAGCACGAGGATTTCATGACCATCTGCAACACACCCACCGCCACTGTCCCCGCCACCAATCTCTCCCCCGCCCGCACCCTGCGGACCACCAACTACCTTATCAGCGGCTGGTATACCCGCGGTTACCTTAACGGCGACGCCCACGGCGTAAAAACCGGGTCCACCTCCCAGGCCGGGCACTGCCTGGTGTCTACCGCCACCCGGGGCACCCGCAGCTTTATCAGCGTGGTGCTGGGCGGCGACCGGGTGGAGCTGGAGGCAAACAAGGAAATCCGGACCTACAGCTTTTACGACACCAACCTCCTCTATCACTGGGCCTTTGATAACTTTACCTACCAGACCCTGCTGACAAAAGACGACCCGGTGCTGGAGGTGGCGGTGTCCCTTTCCAAAACCGACCATGTGATCGCCCGCCCGGCCAATGATGTGGAGGTGCTTCTGGCAAACGACATCCCGCCGGAGGCCCTGGAGCGCACCGTCACGCTGAAGGCTGACCCGGTGGAGGCGCCCCTGGCCGCGGGGGATGTGCTGGGCTCCATGACCTTAAGCTACGGCGATGTGGAGTACGCCACCGTAGACCTTTTGGCGCTGAATGATGTGGAGGCCTCCCGCCCTCAGGTGCTGCTGCGGGATCTGAAGCTCTTTCTGGACAAGCCCTCGGTAAAGGTGGTCGGGGCCGTTTTGGCGGCGCTGGCGCTGCTGTTTGCCCTGTGGAAACTGGTATTCAGCCGCAGGCGTTACCGCTATGGCCGCAGCGTAAACCGCAGCCGCAGAAACAGCTACCGGGGCCGCAGGCGTTAAACCGTTTGAAATCACCGGGCGGACCGGCGGGATCATCCCGCCGGTCCGCCCCTCTTTTTCCGCCCGATCAGTTGTTGTCGTGCCAGCCGTTTTGCCGCAGGATGTTCTCGCACATCTCCCGGCGGCGGTTATCGTAAAACTCAATGTACTTCAGGGAGTAGATGTCGCAGATGATGTACCGGTCCCGACCCGTCTGGTAGATCACCAGGTAGTCGTTGCCCACATCGTACAGTACCCCCTCCCAGGATGTGGTGCCCTGGGTACCGATGAGCAGCGTTGCCACCACAAAGTTTCCCAGATTCCGGCCCAAAACGGCCTTCAGGGACCCTGCCTGGGCCTCCGCCACCGTGGTGGGGGCCTCGATCACATCCCGGGACACATTGCTTCGCAGATCCAAAGTGGTATTGCCGCCGCTTCCCTGCGTCCCGCAGTGTAGCCAGTCGTCCAGCTTCGCCGCCGGCGGCTGACTCACGGCCGGAGCCGCCGGCTCTGTGTCCGCCGTGTTCTCCTCCCCGACCGGTGCAGCGCCGCTGATCTCCCGGGACCAGTCCACCGCTTCCGCCGGACGGCTTCCCAGGGGGATCGCGGAGGCCAGCGGAGTGTATTGATCTTGCAAATTCGCCATAGTCGTTACCTCTCAAGTCTTATAGTAGGCGTCTGTCGGATTATAGAAACAGTGGTCGCCAATACGGGTCTGCCAGTATCCCACGTCCGAGGGGAAGCGGGAGCGGCACGTGGGGCCAAAAGGATTGTAAAACCACAGTGATTCCGCCACATCCGGCACCCGGTTGCCCGCAATGGCCCAATCCGCAATGTCATAGTGGATCTGCTCCGGATGCATGTTATAGATGTTCTGGGGATTGTATGCGCCGCCCTCTGTCTCGCTGGCGCAGACAAACTGGTAGGGCTGGAAGATAATGTTGCGAATGCTGCCCTGCCCCACCCGGGCGTACTCGCCGCCCGTAGCGTTGACGCGGTTCATCACCACGCCGGCCACCGCCTTCATCCCGATATCTCCCTCTCCGCCGGCCTCGCACTGGATCAGGCGGGCCAGCAGTTCCCGGTCTGAATAAGCCATTGTTGTTCACCTCTGTCAGCCCCGCTGCGGAAATCCGCAGCGGGGTGTCTTTTTCCGGCCCATACCAGTGTATGTGAAAACAGGGCCGCCGGTGAAAGACGGCGGCGATAGGCGGTTTCATATCGCTTGTCTGTCCGGAGTCCGGACTTTTTTAACCGGTCAGGGAGACGAACAATATACAAAGACACGGCGTTACCGCCTAAGCGGTTGCCGTATCTTTCAAATAGAGAGAGCCGATAACTGCATTTTTAGTCTGCGTGTACCTCACGGGTTTCACTACCGCAAACAGGACAATAGACCCATTCACTTTTTGTCAACATTTCTTTCTCCTGAAGCCATTAACTAATTGTGATACAGTAGCAAAAATTTTTCTGTCTGTTGACACTGCATCATCCTGTGAATAATTTAATGCCAACTCATTTAGCGCACCAGAAACAGCACAAGTCATTAGACTTGTATCAACATCATCGCAGAGATACCCCCACGCCTTTAAGTCGTCAATTTGTTTCTGCAATGTTTGCATTGAATTTTCCTGATCAACTTTGCGCCAAGTATCCCAACCGAGTACTGACGGAGCATCTACTAACAGGATACGTCTGTTTGGTTTTGCATTAGCACAATCTACAAATCCAACGCATGCGAATATAAGCTGTTGCCATGGATCATTACTTTTTAATGCCGCCTTCTCAATTTGGGTGGCAATATCTTTTTGCACACTATCTAATACAGCTATAAAAAGTCCCTGCTTATTTTTGATTTCTTCTTCCGTGTTTAATAATCCAATCCTGCGCCTTGCTTTTTCCCGCTTTCTCCCATTGTGAAATAATATAATCCGCTTTTTCAGGAGCATCTTTATACAAGTCATTGAGATTATTCCCTACACTTTTTTGAACAAATTTTTCCTGGTCATCCTTTAAGCTTGTAAGAATAGTTGTATATCTTTCAAATTCATCCAATGCAACAAATAATTTTTGTGACCAGGGGAGCCGTATTCTAACTCCTTCACTTGCAAGTCGTCTAACATGAACATTTTTATCAGTTGTCCATTCTATTAACTCGTCCATCACCTCTTGGGGATGCTCTTGCAGTAACGGGCGGATAGCATATTCTCCGGTAAATCGTTTTGTTAATTCTTTCAAAAATGAAAGTGATAAAATCCAATCTTTATTTCCATGTCGTTCAACATACCTGCCAACAGGCCATAGCCACCATCCAAAATGAAACATTCCCTCCGACTGTTCTAATTCAGGCCCCAGCATATTGAAAAATGCTTGAATATTTTTTGAGTAATCATCTGCCATGCTTTCTTGCATAGCATCCACAATATAGTCGAGCCTTGCAAATAACTCTTTGTCGTCAAGTCTGCCAATTAAAGAATGACAAAAGGCTTTTTCGTCAAAGTCTGGCATCACGAAAAGTATCTTTTGAGAAAGACTAAAAATATAGTCATCATCATAATGCTCTTTATGTTTCATACTCGTTTTCTCCTTACGAATTATTACCGATATTATAGCATACAAACAGTTTGTATGTCTATCTCGGTTGAAAATCGTGCAGGCAGGGTGCGTGCCAGCCGCAGAAAGCCCTCACAACGCCCCGCACTACCGCATGACCAGCATTTCTTTCCTGCCGGTAAAATAGCCGCCCGCTGGCGTGATCGTCAATGGGCAAGAATACGCAAAATCAGCATTACACCGACTAGGCATAATGCTGATTTTGCGTATATCCCCTATAAGTCCTGAGCCTTTCATTAAATGTCAGAAGTTGGTGCGCCTCCACTTCAAGAGCCTTTGCAATGCGATACAGGGAAAGCATCGATAGCGGATAGCTGGCGGTGGATTCAATATGGCTGACGGTTGAATAACCTGATTCCATTCTGAAATCCTTTACTGACTACATCCGGGACCAGGACTATTTTGATATAGTCTGCTTTGAGAAAGTCGGCTATGTCAGAATTCCGGTGCATAACTCCGGGTGTGGGAGGCGCAACGGGCTTCTCGGGCAGCAGGATCAAATAAAGCTCGCTTTATTTGTGTTTGTGTGTTATACAGCTAAGTGGAAGACGCGATGAAGAAGATTTATGGAGGATTTGTTTGTGAATAACAAAATGATTTGTGGCGTTTTAGTTACACTTATAGGGCTTGTATTTTCGGCTTTTTGTTTTATCTATGCCGCCCTGAATCCGTGGGACTATAATGGCATAGACGGTTTGCTGGGTTCCTTTTTGGGCACAAGGTTACTGCTACCATTCGTTATCTCAACTGCTATCATGTGCATTGGCCTTGTACTCTGCTTCATTACAGCTTACCGAAAAGAAAAATAAGATTCGCTTGTCAGCCGTCGATATAAACCTCTTGCAACTCTTAATTTTGAAATCTCGCCGCGAAGGTACATGCACGATCGTACCATTCAGGCTGTCCCGCAGCAGATAATACGCTGCCAAACTTTACCGCATGGCCCTCCCCTGCTCCCGGATGGCCTGGCGGAACATCTCCTCCGTCTGCTCGATGGACCGCTCCAATGTGTACTGTTCGGCCTGGCGGGCATAGCGGCGCTCCATTTCCTGCCGCTCCTGGGGATGCTCGATCCACCAGTCGATCCGCTCCGCCAGGGCGGCGCTGTCACCGGCGGGAAAGAGACTGCGCCCGTCCAGGGCAAACTGGGGCGTTGCGGAGCGCGGTGAGTCCGCAATTACAGGCACCAGGCCACAGGCAAAGGCCTCCATGCAGCTCATGGCCTCGATCTCCGCGTCGGATGTATGGACGTACAGATCCGCCATATGCAGGATCTCCAGCAGGCGGGACGGCTCGTAAAACCCCATGACCACAGGGTTTGGCAGCCTTTCCGCCAGACGGCGGTACTTCTTCTCCATGGGGCCCTTGCCGGGCAGTATCACCTGAATCTCCCGGGCATGGCGGCATCTGGCCGCCGCCTCGATCAGCACATCCTGCCGCTTTTCCCCGGCATAGCGCCCCACCATCAACACGTTGAAATAGCCCGTCATCCAGTCCTCCTTGGGCCGCTTGCCGTAGACATATTCCGGGCTGATGCCGTTGGAGATTACATGGAGCCGGGCGGTATACCCGTGACGGCGGAGCTGATCTGCGATCATGTTGCTGGGGCAGTGGATATGGGTGAAGCGGTTGAAAAACGTGTCCCGGAACTTGGTGTAGACAAAGTCGTTCATCCGCTGGCTGTTGCCCATGTGGAGGGTAAATGTGATATTCTCCGGCTGGCAGTGGAAGGCCGCCGTGTGGGGAATTCCAATCTTCTCCACGTGCTTGAGTCCCATGACGGAGAGGGGCGAGGGCATCATAAAATGCACCACGTCCGCCCAGGCCGCCGCCTTTTCAAAGACGTGCCTGTTGGGAATAGCCAGGCGCATCCCCTGACTGGTGATCAGATGCTCCACAATGGGGAAAAAACGCATCTGGCGCACCGCGTATTTGTAGTCCGCCGGCTTTCCGGTGGCGATCACCCGCACCTCGTTGCCATGGGCCTTCAGCGCCGAGGCAAAGCGGCGGGCGCTGATGGTAGTGCCATTGTTGGCATCGTCAAACTGGTCGATGACCAATACGATCTTCATGGCGCGTCTACCCGCCTCTCAATTGCCGGCCAGAATCTGCTCCAGGCCCAGGGCCAGCTGGTCGGGGCAGGACGTGGGCCTGGGACCGCAGGAGATCCCCTTCAGGCGATCCACCGCCTCCTGGGCCTTCATACCCCGCACCAGGGCGGAGATACCCTTGTGGTTGCCGTCGCAGCCGCCGATGATCTGCACATCCTGAATCACGCCCTGACCGTCCAGCTCCACAATGATCTCCTGGGCACAGATTCCCCTGGGGCGAAAAGAATGTTTCATATCAAATCCCTCTTTTTCAAATTCAAAAGTTATCTCGCATAGTATACTACGATTTTTCCCAAAACGCAAGAAAATGCCCAGGCAAAATTTCCCCCGGATCATACCGATATTCGATGACAGGGGAACCGTCCACCAGTGCGAACCAGATTCCAAACGCTGACGGGCAGGCGGCCGGGAACCGACGCCGGAGCAGACGGCCGCCGCAGAGCGCCTGAAAACCGCATAAAAAAGGAGAGGCCTTCCGCCTCTCCTTTTCGTATCAGATCTCACTATCAGCCGGACAGTCCGCCGCTGTTGCGCATCTCCAGCAGAAGCCGGTCGGCAATCATGGCGATAAATTCGCTGTTGGTGGGCTTGCCCTTGGCGTTGCTGACGGTATAGCCGAAATACTTTTGCAGCGTCTCAAGATCGCCCCGGTCCCAGGCCACCTCAATGGCGTGGCGGATAGCCCGCTCGACCCGGGAAGGCGTAGTGGCAAACCGGTCCGCCACCGCCGGATACAGCACTTTGGTCACAGCGTTGATTACGTCCATATCCTCCACGGTAATCATGATGGCCTCCCGCAGGTACTGGTAACCCTTGATATGTGCGGGCACGCCGATCTCATGGATCACAGAGGTCACCATATTCTTCAGGGAGGAGGCGTGATCCTCCGGCATGGAGGGCCGGCCAAACACCGCGCTCATCCGGTCCAGCAGGGCGTTCACCTCACAGGGCTTGGGCAGGAAATAGCTGACGCCCAGATCCCGGGCCTCCGCCACCACCTGATCCCCGCAAAACGCCGAGAGGAGGATGACCTTCGGCACGGCGGTGTTTTCCTCTTTTATCTTCCGCAGAACGTTCAGTCCCTCCTGCCCTGGCAACACTACATCCATCACCAACAGGTCCGGCTGCTGCTTGCACACCAGATCCAATACCTCCGTCCCATTTCCGGTAGAGCCCACCACGGTAAATCTTTCTGTTTTTTCAATCTCTTCCCGCAGCACATTGCGGAATTCCTCGTTAGCATCTGCCAACAACACTTTTCTTCTGATTTCCATGATCGTTCCTTGTCCTTTTCCCAGAATTTTCGAATTGCGACGGATTCTCAAAGGTTGAAATCCCGTTTTCTATAAAGTAGCATAAATTTACAGTTTTTTCAAGTCCCTCTGTAAATAAATTCCAAGAAAAATTCGACATCTTTCTCACGACAAATCCAAAATTCTATGTTATCGCGCGGGAGACGCCCAGGGGCCTCTCCCGCGTTTTTCGCTCGATATCCACTGCCGGAATTATTTAAAACCACCAATTTACACGAGACAAATTCTAATAAACAGAAAATCTTTTTCATTTTATACATACACTATTGACAAAAAACTACTCATAGTCTATGCTCTAGTTTAGACCGTAGTTTAATTTCGAGCAAGGCGGGATATCCCGCAGACAGTACGGTACTAAAAAGGCTCTACAGGGGGTGAGAAAATGAAAATTCTGAAAGCGGAAAAAATCTGGCTGGCACTCTGTGTTCTCGGGTATCTTTTTTACAATCTGCCGGGATTCCCCAAATACGGCGACATGCGTATGTGCATCATTCACGGCGTGATCTCTCTGATTTGGGTTTGGGCCGCAAACTACATCGGTGTGGCAATCATCAATAAAATTTACCGGCTGAAAGACCAGAACGAGGAAAAATGACCCCCGGCGGAAACAATTTTATGCTAGAGAGGTGAGCTTCATTGCTGAATCCAACTGTCATGTGGGCGTGTATCCTGGTGTATCTTCTAATCGTTCTGGGGGTATCCCGGTTCGTCTCCTGGAGAGAGACCAAAAAGCACGGACACCACAACGTATTCAAATCCACCCTGGCATGGCCCCTGCTGGTTATGACCTATATCGCCTCACTGATGAGTGTCTGGACCTTTTTCGCAGGCCCCGGCGGCTATTACCGCGGCGGTCTTTCCTACTGGTTTTCCGAGATGACCTATTTCCCCATGTTTGTGGTCATCATGTACTTCTCCACCAACAAGGTCTGGCTCATCAACGCAAGGCGCAATTATATCACGCCGTCCGACTGCTTTTGTGACCGCTTCAACAGCAAAGCCCTGCGGGTCATCACCGGTCTGGTGTTTTTAGTCGCGTCCGTTCCCTATGTCACCTCCGTTATGGTCTCCATCGGCCAGGCAGCCGACGTGGCCACCGGCGGCCGCATGAACTACACGGCGGTCATCCTCATCATCGGCATCGCCATGGTGCTCTTTACCTGCATCGGCGGCTTTACCTCCGTCGCGTGGACCGACACCGCCCAGGGCCTTGCCTTCATGGGGGCGCTGTTTGTCATCACCGTCTCCGCGCTGATCTACTGCGCCGACGGCTCCATCACCAAAACCTTCAGCATGATCCGGCAAAACGTGGGGGACTCCTGGTTCTCCTATCCCGGCACCTATGCGTGGACGCCCTACGGCGCCCGCTTCGGCTACCCCTTCTCCTGCCTGATCGGCTACACCATCATGCTGCCCCACGTGTTTGTCCGCTCTGCCTACTCCGGCGACGACCTGCGCACCCAGCGCAAGGTCATGACCATCACGCCGCTGCTGCAGGCCTTTGTGTGGACGCTCACGTTCCTGATCGGCGCCGTCGGCATAGCCTCCATGCCCAATCTGGACTCCAGCGCCACCGAGCTGATCATCCCCTATATCGTGGAAAACGTCATCAATCCCGTCAACGGCGGACTTGCCACCGTGCTGATGATCTGCTTCTTTGTCGGCGCCGCCGGCGTGGGCATCTCCACCGCCGACTCCTTCCTGCTGGTGGGCGCGTCCGTCGTGTCGGACGACTTTATCATCAGCCTGTTCGGGGCCGATCTGGAGCAAAAGAAAAAGGAGAATATTGGCCGCATCGTGATTCTGGTGCTGGGCGTTATCTCCGTCTTCATGGCTCTGAATCCCCCCGGCCTGATCTACACCCTGATTATGTTCGCCATTGCCATTGTAATGCCGCTATTCCCCATTTTGATGTACGGCATCTACTGGAAGCGCGCCACCAAGAAGGCCGCCGTCATCTGCTCCGTCGTGGGCACCGCTCTGGTTTTGATGACCTATTTTGTGTGGAACATCGGTGGCACCTGGTACGGCGCCATCGGCCTTGCGGCCAACGCCATTCTGATGCCCGTCATCAGCCTGCTGGACAAGCCCGACGATCCCGCCGAGTCCGCGGCGTTCTTTGCGGCCCTGGACGAGAGCCACCGGAGATTTTTTGACGTTCGCGCCGCCGGCAGCAAATGACCCGTCTCCAAAAACTCCCTTCTCTCCCGGCAGCACCGAAGCGCCGCACAGCCGGACCAACGCCGCGGCGGCCATGCCGAACTGATATTGTATTGTGAGGAACCGATCATGAGTAAGGTCTACAAAATTGAGGAAAACTGCGTTGGCTGCGGTCAGTGTGCCAAACGGTGTCCCACCGGCTCTATCAAAATGGAAAACGGCAGGGCGGTCATTGGCAGCACGTGCGTCGGCTGTGCGGTCTGCTTTAGAACCTGCAAAGCAAACGCAATTGTCCCCGGCCGGCGGGAGGGCCGGACGGCGGTCTGCAGCTCCTGTCCCATCCACTGCAGCATCCCCGAAGGGCAGACCGGCGCCTGCCTGCGGTTTGTCAATCAGGATGGCGTGCTTTTGCGAAAAGAGCCCCTGCGGATCGTGGACAAATCCTGTATCCACTTTGACAAGGTGACTGGGCTGCCCTCCGCGCCTTTGATGCTGGGCCTGGGCGCCGGGTCCAACCTGTACTCCGCCGACATCCCCGCCCGCTATATCGGCTGCGACACCGTAGACGGCGTGGAGGTCATCACAGCGGTTACGGAGGCCGTGCTGTCTTTCAGCGGCGCCAAGGTAAAGATCGACACCGACGATGAGATCGGTCCGGCCGGCAGCCCCGTCCGGCGGGAGGGCAAGGTGGTGGGGTTTATCGCCCCGTCGGAATACGGCTCCCGCATGCTCTACATCGGCGGCTCTGAGCTCGTCACAGGGCCGGACGGGTTTGTGGCGGCAAAAACCATCATCGATCTTGTCAACAAGCAGCCCGTCACGCTCCGCACGGAGGCGGTGCGTGAGCTGGTTCTCCAGCAGGGAAAGCCCCCGGTTGTGGACGGCAGAAGCCCGGCAAAAATGCGCGTTGGCTGCGGCTCCATGATTGTGGAGGGGTTTGCCAGGCAGTGGATGGATATCCATGTAGACGAGGTGATTGCCTGCGATTTCGACGTGACGGCCGCCCTGTCCACCCACACCACCTGCGGCGTCCGATACGGCATGAAGCCCTCCGGCGTAATTCCCCGGGGCGTTTACAGCTCCCCCGGGCGCTACTTCGGCACCCCGGGCACCGGCTGGGGCGGGTCGGACATCCGGTGTGCCCGGGAGGCCATCGCCTCTGTGGACCGGGCCGTTGCCCGGCCCGGTGCGCGGATCGTCGTTACCGAAACCAGCGCCGAACGCGCCGGATACTTTGAGCTGGACGAAAACCTGGAGCCGGTGGAGCTACCCATCCCTGAAGATGTGGAGGGCGTTTTGCAGTTCATCCGCGACAACTGTGAGAACTGCTCGGTCAATGTAACGGCCGTGGCCTGCATTGGCGGCGGCGTGCGGAACGTGCTCTCCTCCCAGGGACCCCTGAGGGTAAATCAGGCCCTGCGGGAAAAGAAGGTCATGTTCTCCATCTGCGGCCAGCCCGGCCACGTTCTGCCCGGCGGCGGCATCACAGTGGAGAGCAGCGTTGCCAACATGCCCGAAAACGCCTTTTCCTGGGTGGCGACGCCCGCCACCGTATTTCCCATCGAGATGACCACCACCCGGGAATACTACGAGGAGATGGGCGGATACATAGACGCAGTGCGCCCCATCCATGAGATCATGCAGGCCATAGATACGGCAATTGTAAAGCTGTGACAAGATCTTTGAAAACAGCAGGGCCCAAAAACAGATTTGATAAGAGGTAACAGCCTATGGAATACATTCTGGTAAACGGCCGGCCCTATCCCCTGGAGGAAAGGGACCACGATATGTCCCTTCTGCGCTGGCTGCGCGAGACCCTGGGCCTGACCGGCACCAAATGCGGCTGCAACGCCGGGCAGTGCGGAAGCTGCAATGTCATCATTGACGGAAAGCTCCGCCGCTCCTGCGTGCTCAAGTGCGGCAAGCTGACCGGAAAGAACGTCCGCACTATTGAGGGGCTGGAAATTGACGGAAAGCTGCACCCTGTTCAGGAGAGCTTTCTCAAATGCGGCGTAATGCAGTGCGGCTACTGCACCCCCGCCCAGGTGCTGGCCGTGGTGGCCCTGCTGGAAAACAACCCCAGCCCCACCCGGGAGGAGATCGACAGGGCCTTCAAGGGGGTGCTGTGCCGCTGCGGCTCCTACCCCAGGGTGCTCATGGCCATTGCGCGCGCCGCCGCCATCATGCGCGGAGAGATCTGGACGGATGAAACGCCGGAGGAGACCGGCAGGGTCATCGGCGTCTCCCGCAACATGGAGGACGTATACGAGAAGATCACAGGCAGGAAGAAGTACGCCGCGGACTACTATTTTGAAAACTCCCTATACGGCAAGCTGGTCTTTGCCGAGCACCCCCACGCCCGCCTGATCGACATTGACGTGGAGAGCTGCATGGCGCTTCCCGGCGTCCGCTATGTCCACTGCTTCAAAACGGCGCCCACGCCGGTGATCGGCTCTCTGGAGCCCGACATGCCCATCACCGCCTGCGGCAAGGTGCGCCATGTTGGCGAGGTGGTCGCCATTGTATACGCCGAAACCCAGGAACAGGCAAACTGCGCCGCCGGCCGGCTGAAAGTCACCTACGAGGTCCTGGAGCCGGTTCTGGACCCCTATGACGCGGGTCGGAAGGGCGCGCCCGTGGTGCATGAGGACACGCCCGACAACGTGGCCGTGCGGTGTGTGATCTGCAAGGGCGATGTGGACGATGCCATCGAGCGGGCCGACGCCGTGGTGAGGGGCGTCTACTACAGCCAGCGCATCGAGCACAACTATATTGAGCCGGAGTGCTTCACCGCCCTGCCCAACAGCCTGGGCGGCCTGGATATGTACGTCGTCTCCCAGAGCTATTTCCATGAGCGGACGGCGACGGCCGCCTACACCGGTCTGGATGAGTCCAAAATCATCGTGCATCAAACGCCCCTGGGCGGTTCCTTCGGCGGCAAGGAGTGCCACCCCATCCCGGCGCTGATCGGATACGCCGCGCTGAAGCTGGGCCGCCCCGTCCGCCTGGAGCTGGACCGCAGGGACTCCAACCGCTTTTCCACCAAGCGCCACCCCTGGTACAACGACCTGACGCTGGCGGCGGACGCCGGCGGACATCTTCTGGCCCTGCGGAACTTCATGGTGTCCGACGGCGGCGCCTACAAGTCCTTCTCCCCGCGGGTGCTGCCCCAGGGTGTGTCCTACTGCACCGGACCCTATGTGATTCCGGATCTGGACGCCCAGGGCCGCGTGATGTACACCAACAACATAACCTCCGGCGCCATGCGCGGCTACGGCGCACCCCAGTCTGAGCTGGCCATTGAGGTGGCCATGGACGAGATGGCCCGCAAGCTGAACATGGACGTATTTGAGATCCGGCGCATCAACGGACTCCGCCCCGGCGACGAGACCTGCACAGGCGCCACCCTGCCCGAGGGGCACGCCTATCTCAAAACCCTGGACATGGCGGAAAAGCAGTATCGGGAGGTGTTTCTCCCCATGAAGGCACAGGACCCCTCCATCGGCATCGGCGTGGCCAGCGGCTGGCGGTATGTGGGCGGCGGCGTTGGCCCTGTGGAGGCGGCAGGCGCAGCGCTGGAGCTGCTGCCCAACGGCCACGTGCTGGTCAACTGCGGCTGCGCCCAGATGGGCAATGAGACCCTGACCGGCCTGACGCAGATCGCGGCGGAGTGCCTGGGCATGCGCTATGAGGACATGGAGACCGTTATCGACCTGCGCACCGACATAAACCCCTGGGGCGGCGCGGTCATGGCCTCCCGCGCGCTGACGCTGTGGGGCACGGCGGTAAAGACCGCCTGCAGGTCCTTTGTGGAGCTGCTGACCAAAGAGGCGCGGCGGTACGTCGCCTCCAACGCGGTCTATCAGGGCGGCAGGTTTATTGACGAACACACCGGCTGGGTGCTCTGCACACTGAAGGATCTGAAAAAGGCCTGCGGCGCCGGCAGTCTGGGTGTATCAGAGCAGATCAGCCTTCCCAGGACCTATTACCCCCTGGAGGACGGCAACCGCTCCCGCACCATTCCCCAGGAGGAGTACCGCACACACCCCACCAGCTCCTATGTCACAACCGTGGTGGCGCTGAAGGCGGACCGCGAAAAAAAGACCGCCAGGGTCTTAAAAATATACGCCGCTTACGACGTGGGCACAGTCATCAATCCGGCGGCCGCCCGCCGCCAGGCGGAGGGCGGCATCCTGATGGCCATGGGGCAGGGCCTGCGGGAGGAGTTTGAGCTGGAGGACGGCTATATCAAAACCGACTCCCTGGTCAAATACAGGCTGCCGGACATGTCCGACACCCCGGAAATTCAGGTCGATTTTGTCGACAGCTATGACCCGGCTGGCCCTCTGGGGGCAAAGGGCATCGGCGAGGTGCCCATGGTGTCCACCCAGCCGGCCATCCTCAACGCGTATTTCGACGCCACAGGCGTGCGGGTGCGGAATCTGCCCCTGCTGAAGCATCTTGAATCACCGGATACGGCGCAGACTCTCTCCGCCGCATGCCCGAGATATGTTTGAAAGGAGTTTTTGCAATGGCTGTTGAGATCAGAAAAATTGTTACCACGAGGGAAGACGTGGATTTTGAGGGCTTCACCAAAACCGAAAAGACCATCCGCCGCGTCACCGTGGCCGCCGTTATCAAAAATCCCATGGCCGGCCGCTATGTGGAGGATCTGACCCCGATCTATGAGATCGGCGAGGAACTGGGCGCCAGGCTCTGCGCCATCGGCATGGAGGAGCTGGGTGCGCCGGTGGAGAACTACGGCAAGGCCTGCATCATCGGCATGGACGGTGAGTTGGAGCACGGCGGCGCCATGCTGCACCCCAAGCTGGGCTACTCCATGCGGAAGGTCATCGGCCTGCCCTGCCGCGCCCTGATCCCCGGCAACAAGAAAATGGGCAATCCCGGCGCCAAAATCGATATCCCCCTGGGCTTTCGGGACGAGGCCGCCCTGCGCACCCACTACGACACCATTCCCGAGGTGGGCATTTTTGACGCGCCCAGGGCCGGCGAGATGGTGGTCATTATCGCCCTGACCGACGGCGGACGCCCCCACCCGCGCATCGGCGGCGTCAATATGGGCGATTATCTGGCCCGTATTGCCCGGGAAGAGGCGGAAAAGACCTGAGTTTGACAAAGACAGCGGCACGGGCAACCGTGCCGCATGCATTCTACTGCATTCTATTTCGTTGTGGAGGAATATTTTATGAGCAGCACATTGATCAAAAATATCGGGGCGCTGTACTCCGGCGATATTGCCCATCCTGTTCTGGACGCGGATTCGATCCTGATCACAGACGGAAAAATCGCCGGAACCGGCAAAAACCTGGCTGCGCCCGCGGAGGCGGACGTGATCGACGCCGGAGGCACCACCGTGCTCCCGGGTCTGCTGGACAGCCACTGCCACGTGGTGCTGGGCGAGTGGACGCCCCGCCAGACCGCCCTGGGCTGGATCGGCAACTATGTCAAAGTCGGCGTGACAGGCCTTGTCTCTGCCGGAGAGACCCACATCCCAGGAAAGCCCAGGGACGCCGCCGGCCAAAAAGCTATGGCCACCCTGTCTTTTAAGACCTACGGCAATGTGCGCCCCGCCGGCATGAAGGTCTACGCCGGCGCCTTCATCCTGCACGAGGACACCACCGAGGCGGATTTTAAAGAGCTGGCGGAGCTCGGCATCACCCACACCGGTGAAATCGGCCTGGGCAGCGCCAACCGGGTGCACAACGCCAAACCGCTGATCGGACTGGCGCACAAATACGGCATCAAGGTCCTGTGCCACAGCGGCTCTACATACCTCTTCGGCTCCGCCGTGATGGACCCGGACACGGTCATCGGCCTGAATCCCGACGTGGTCTGCCACATCACCTACGCGGATCTGACCCCGGAGGTCATCGAGCGCTTCTTTGCCGGCACAGACTCCCACATTGAGTTTTGCCGCACCCAGATCCCCAACATCAAAAACACCGTTGAAGTGGTGGAAAAGGCCCGGGAGCGGGGCGAGCTCCACCGGCTCATTTTGGGCAACGACGCCCCCTCCGGCCTGGGGGTGTTTCCGCTGGGCATCTGGGAGATGATCTGCCTGGTGTCCGGCACGGCGAAAATGGAGCCCGCCCAGGCGGTTGCCTGCGCCACCGGAAACACGGCCTCCGCCATCGGCCTGGAGGATGTGGGCACCATCGAACCCGGCAAGTGCGCGGATCTGGTCATCTGCGATGCGCCGGTGGGCGCGCCGCAGGACACCGCCGGCGATTCCATTGCCGCCGGAACAATCCCGGGCGTCAGCACGGTTATCATCGACGGCAAAATCATGCATCGGGGCGCATCGGTCAACACGGCGCCCCCCAAGCGCGAGGCCGTGTGCGTGAAGGCTTGAGGAAAGGGGAAATACGAACATGAAAAGAGTACTGATCATCAACTGCGGCCCCATCATGACAGGGGACTTTCACAATCCCAGAGCCTGCGGGGAGGTCATCTGGATTGAGGACGGCGTAATCCGCCATATCGGCGACGCAAAGCCGGAGTTTGAAAAAAGCGCGGACGCGATTCTGGACGCCCACGGCCTCTTTATCTCCCCCGGTATGATCGACGCCCACTGTCATATGCCCATCAACGACTATCTGCCCCAGTATAAGGCCTGCGACATTGTGGAGAACTACATGGGCGGCGGCGTTTCCAGCATGATCTCCCTGGGGGCCCGCATGCCCGGCCTGCCCACCTCTGTTCAGGGGGCAAAGGCCATGGCCATCGTGGGCAAGGAGGTCTGGGAGAATAACCGCGTCCGCGGCGCCCGTGTACAGGGCGGCGCACTGATGCTGGTGGACGGCATGACCAGCGCCGACTTTGCAGAGATGGCTGCCGCCGGCATCAAGGTGGCAGCCGAGGTGGGCCACGGCCCCGTAAAGGACGTGGAGACCGCCGCCAGACTGGTCAAAGCCGCCAGAGCCCAAGGCCTGATCGTGCCGGCGCACGCCGGCGGACCCTCCTCGCGGGACTGCGCCGGCTACACGGCAGAGGACCTTTTTACCATCAACCCGGATGTGATCTGCCACCTCAACGGCGCCACCACCCCCATGAGCGACGAAGACGTGGACCGTGTGATCCAAGAGGGCGACTTCTACTACGACATCACGGCGGACGGCAATATGCGGGTGCTGGTAAACATTGTGGAGGCCTGCGCCAGGGCCGGCAAGCTGGACAGGCTGATGGTGGGCACCAATGTCCCGTCCGCCGCCGGCTACTCCCCTATGGGCGTCTGGATGGGCCTTGCCGCAGCCTGCTGCGGCAAGCGGGACCTGGACCCCGCCCTGTGCATCTGCATGGGCACCGGCAACGTGGCGGACTGCTATGGGCTGGACTACGGCAAGGTGAAGGTGGGCTATCAGGCCGATCTCCTGTTCATTCAGGCAGCCTACCCCGCCACCGAGCTGAACGCCACGCTCAAGGCCGGCGACATGCCCGCCATTGGCTGTGTCATGGTGGGCGGCGAGGTGGTGATGGACTCCTGCAAAAACTGCCCCGGCCCCAGCCAGCGCCCCTCCTACATCAGGCGCTGAACCTGCCAAAGAGATAAAAGGCGAAGCGGCAGTCCCCAAAGAGGGCTGCCGCTTCGCCTTTTATCTATTGGACTACCGCCCTCTTCTATGGTATAATACCCATACCGCAGGAGGCGCTCCTTACCCCCGGCGATTCAAAAACAGAAGGGACGGAGATCGAATGTCCAAAATCACCGCCGAACAGCTGAACAGGCACATAAAAACGCATACGAAGCCTGCGGGCGACGACAGAAGCGCCGTCTCCTTTCTGGAATCCTTCCTGTCCTCGGGCGAAAAGATCAACTGCGATTTTTCCCGCAATGACAAGTGGCCGAATATCGACGGATTTTTTGAGCTGGTGCCGGACCCCGGCGTTTCCAGAAAGCCCAGGCAAAACTTTGTCGTCCAGATCAAGGGGACCAATCACCCCCGCTTTTCCAGCGGCGGCGTTTTGAAATACCAGCTGCAGACCCTGTCCTTTCCCGCATATGTGGCGGCGGAGGTGACGCTGGACCCCAGCATCCTGTTTGTGGTATTAAATCCGGGCAGGCGGGGCCAGCGGCGCGTTTTCTGGAAATACATCTCGCCGCAGTTCATCGCCTCCATCGATTTCGGCCGGGATTCCGCAGCCATCGACTTCACCCCGGACGACGAGATTGAAGACACCGACGCCGCAGTAGACGCGTTTGTGAAAAAACTGGACCGCATTGCCGACACCCACTCCTATATCAGGCAGCTGGAGTCCCGCTACTATACGGAGGAGGACGTGGTCAAGGTGATCACCGCCCGCTGCGAGAACATCTCAGACGCCATTGAAACCGGCGCTGTGCTTGACTACACGCGCGACAAGCTCTCCAGAAAGATCCTGACGGAGCTGGAGGACCTGTGCAAGGGCACGCTGCTGCTGAACGGGCTGAGGTATTACAGCTCGGTCAATCTGCCAATCGCCTGGGAACTGGCGCTGACCGGCATAGACACCAAATTTCTGGCGTCGTTTTTACAGGGCCTGCGCTACATCGGCCTCAGGGTCCCGGAGGAGGGTCAATACGAGCGGCTGATGCTGAAATACTACGGTTTTCTGTGGCGGATCAGAAAATATCTCAAAGAGGTCCACGCTCTGCCGGTTCTGGATAATCTGGAAAAATTCCCCCGGGGAAGCAGCGACGAGGACGAGGAGTACAACAGGCTGCTTGCCGCCGCCGTGGAGGCCGTGGGCGGC
>CATNDT010000047.1 GCA_950097035.1 uncultured Oscillibacter sp. | reverse complement strand
TGGTGGGCTTACCAGCGTGTCCTCTGGCCTGATATGCCGCACATTGTTTCCGGCTGCAATCCCGCAAAAACCACTCATTGAACATGTGTTTTTGAGGAAGGGTACAGCGAAAAGTAAAAAAGTCAGTATTCATGCGGGTTTGTGGCGATTGGCTCTCAAAAGCTCCCGCAGGGAAAACCGGAGAAACAACAAAAAACGACAAATTGAACACCTTAGATTCGGGAGAATGCAGCTCAAAACTGTATTCTCCCTTTTTTCATCCCCGTTCCCGAAACAAATTGAATTTAGAAAGGACGTGAAGCCATGAACGCTCAAATTATCGCCATAGCCAATCAAAAGGGCGGGGTCGGCAAGACCACTACCTGCGCAAATTTGGGCGTGGGACTTGCGCAAGAGGGGAAAAAGGTTCTCCTGCTCGACGACGACCCCCAGGCCAGTCTTACCATCAGCCTGGGCCACGCTCAGCCGGACAGCCTGCCCATTACCCTCTCGGACGTGATGGGTAAGGTCCTTACGGACCAGTCGCTCCCTCCCGGCGAGGGCATTCTGCACCATGCCGAGGGCGTGGACCTGATGCCGTCCAGCATCCAGCTCTCCGGCATGGAGGTTTCCCTGGTGAACGCCATGAGCCGGGAAACCATCCTCCGCCAATACCTGGATACCGTGCGGAAACAGTACACGCACATTCTCATTGACTGCCAGCCCTCCCTGGGGATGCTGACGGTGAACGCCCTGGCGGCGGCGGACCGGATCATCGTGCCCGTCCAGGCGGAGTACCTCCCCGCTAAAGGTCTTGAACAGCTTTTGCAAACCGTCGCCAAGGTGCGGCGGCAGATTAACCCCAAGCTCCAGATCGACGGCATCCTCCTGACGATGGTGGACAGCCGGACGAATTTCGCCAGAGAGATTGCCGCCCTGCTCCGAGAGACTTACGGCGGAGACATTAAGGTATTTAAATCCGAGATACCTCACTCCGTCCGCGCCAAGGAAATCAGCGCCGAGGGCAGGAGCATTTTTGCCCATGACCCTGGCGGCAAGGTGGCGGTCGCCTATGGAAATCTGACGCGGGAGGTGCTACAGCTTGAAAAGCAGCGCACGAAAAGTAGAGCTGGCCTCAGCCTCTGACCTTTTCTCCACGGAACAGGAGCGTCAGGACGCCAAACTGGAGAAGGTGCAGATCATTCCTCTGTCGGAGCTGTACCCGCTGCCGGATCACCCCTTTTCTGTGCGGGATGATGATGAGGTTATGAAAGAGACATTGGAGAGTGTGAAAGAACGGGGCATACTCACCCCCGCTATCGCCCGCCCCCGCGAGGGCGGCGGCTATGAGCTGGTGGCCGGACACCGGCGCAAACGCGCCTGTGAGCTGGCGGGACTGGCTACCATGCCCGTCATTGTCCGGGATTTGGACCGGGATTCCGCCATTATTATGATGGTCGATACCAATATTCAGCGGGAAAATATTTCTCTAATTGAAAAAGGTAAAGCCCTCAAAATGAAAATGGAGGCCCTCAAGCGGCAAGGCGCTCGTACCGATTTAACTTCGCCGCAAGTTGCGGCGAAGTTCCGCAGCGATGATGAAGCTGCCAAAGGGACTGGCATGAGCGGTGATACTGTGCGCAGGCTGGTGCGTCTTACAGAGCTTTCCCCCCAGCTCCAACAGATGGTGGAGGACAGAAAAATCGCCCTCACTCCCGCCTCGGAAATTTCCTATTTGAAGCCGGAGGAACAGGCGCTATTGGTGGAAACCATCGACAGCGAACAGGCCACGCCCTCACTCTCCCAGGCCCAGCGGATGAAGAAGCTCAGCCAGTCCGGGGAGCTGAACGAGGACACCATGCTTACCATCATGTCGGAGGAAAAGAAGCCGCCCAAAGAGGACATTACCCTCTCCGGTGAAAAGCTCCGCAAATATTTCCCCCGCTCCTACACGCCCCGGCAGATGGAGGATACGATTTTCAAACTGCTGGAGGGCTGGCAGCGAAAGCGCCAGCGGGATCAACAACGCTAATCATCGGACACGCCGGACAGGATATTCCGTTTTCCTGGTCCGGCTTTTTTGCTGTCCGGGAAAGGAGAATTTTTGTACATCAACACATTCCAGTGCAATGTGGACCGGGCCGGGAAATGCCCGCTTTCCATCCTGGAGCCCCTTCCCTGCGGGCCGCGCCGGGATGCCGGTCCGCGAACCGCCGCCCGGCGCTTCTTCGGTTCCCTCTACCTGAACGCGAGCCACCGCCAGCGCATGGAGGACCTGCGAAAGCGCATGGGGTATCGCCGGGGCCGGGACACTCCGGCCTATTACGCGGTCATGTATCTGCTCACGTCCAATGAAAACCTCTACCTTCATACCGCCAACTGCTTCTGCCGGTACGGCATCGAGTTTGCCTACGCCACCCTGCGGGAGATGCCGCCCCATGACTATACGCTCTTCTCGGCGGCGAAGGACATTTACACCGACGCCCCCGGCACAGCCGTAGCGGACCTCGCAAACGGCGTGGTAGTAGACACGCTGGCGTTCAGCCTGATCGTCAATGCCCTGCTGATTGCCCGCTATGGCCGCGCGGTGCTGAACATCAAAGAAAAGGAGGGCCCATCTTGAAACCTGTCCACCTGCCTGTTACCGGGCATAACCTGCTGGCGGTGGAGCGCTTTCAGGACGATACCCGGCACATGATCGAGTTCCTGGTGCTGTCCGGAGGATGCCCTTTGGGAAAATCCGGTCAGTACATCCGCCGTTTTCTTTCCGAGGACGGTTACGCCGAGGCCCAGATTGCCCAGCGCTGCGGCGATATCCGCATTTATAAGCACGCTGCCATCATTGAGGGCCATATCCTGCCGGACAAGCCAAAGAAACGCCGGTAATCAATCAAAACGATAAGGAGAAAATTCATGTATTCTGTGGAATCTGTAGAGAGCGCCGTCCGGGAACTGTACTTCACCGGCGTCGCGAACGAGGAATATTCAAGGGGCGAGGTGGAGCGCCTGTTATACGGCATTGACTTCATCTCCCTGACCCAGGCCGTCCGGCACAAGGCTGAAACGGTCTACGCCTACATCGCCCAGAGCGAGCGTCCCAAGTCCCTGAACTACCGGGGCGGGGAGCTATTTGAGAAGCGGGCTACCCGGCTGTATACAGACTTTGACCAGAGTGTTACGGAGGCGGTAACGGCCTCCCGGACGGTGGAGCTGTGGCTGCTGGAGGATATGACGTTTTCCGCCGTGGCCCGTGTGTCCGTGGACGTTGGCGGCGGCGCGTACTGTACGGAGTACCGGGAGCAGAAGGGGGACCCGTGGGAGAGCGGGATGGATTTGGACCTGGAGCTTCTGACTGACGAGTTGATCGCGCTGTGCGCCGAATACGCGGAGGGCGATCAGCCCTGCTATGAGCTGTAAGCGGAGGGAAGGAGCGTAAGTAAGGCCGTTTCCCTTTATGGGAATCGTGAAAAGCAAAGAAAATTTTTCCGCGATCTCGCTTTCGGGCGGGAAGGATTCGACGGCGTTAATGCTGCTGATGATCGAAAAGGGCCTGCCCATCGACAGCGTACTCTATGCGGATACCACGATGGACTTTCCCGAAATGGAGGCCCACATCGCCAAGCTGGACGGCCTTCTCTTTCGGGAGTGCGGCATCCATATCACAACCCTGCGGCATCCGCACGGGTTCGAGTGGCTGATGTTCGACGAGCCGAAGGTAAAACCGAGCTGCCTGGAAAAACGGGCGCGGCTGGGCATTCCGCCGTTTGGCAACGGCTGGCCTGGAGCCAGGGTGCGCTGGTGTACGGGGCAGCTCAAAACCCTTTTGATCTCCAAGGAGGTCAACCGTCTGAAACTGGAGAAGAACGCCCTGCATCATATCGGCATCGCCGCTGATGAAGCTCACCGCTGCAAAGATGACCCACAGAACCGCTATCCCCTGGTGGAATGGGGCATTACCGAGGCCCAAGCCCTGCAAATCTGCTATAACCACGGTTTTGATTGGGGCGGGTTATATGAAATCTACCATCGGGTTTCGTGTTGGTGCTGTCCGTTGCAGCGCGTTGGAGAATTGCGGAACCTCCGGCACCATCATCCCGAGTTGTGGGCGCGGCTGCTGGAGCTGGACCGGCGGGCCAGGGCGCAGTTTGGTCCCGGCCCGCTGGGGCAGTTCAAGAAAAACTGGAGTGTTGAGCGTTACGATGAGCGGTTTGCCCGTGAGGACGCCAACAGCGGATAAATATTAAGATTGGGAGTGATTGACAGCATGGCTGTTTTCCGGGTAGAGCGAACGAAGGATTACACGGTGATGTGCAACTGTCACCTGCGGGACCAGAATCTTTCTTTAAAGGCCAAGGGGCTTCTTTCCATGATGCTCAGCCTGCCGGACGACTGGAACTTTACGACCAAGGGCCTTGCGACGATCTGCAAGGAGGGCACGGAGGCCATCGGCACCGGCCTGAAGGAGCTGGAGAAGGCCGGGTACATTGTCCGGCATCTGCTTCGCGGGGACCATGGGCGGATTACCGATACCGAGTACATCATTTACGAGCGGCCCCAGGTTGTGGAGGTTCCCGAACCGGGACCCTTCGCTCCGGATACGGCGGGACCGGGACCGGCTTCACCGCATGCGGGAAACCCGGATACGGTGGCCCCGGATACGGACGCGCCGGGTCCGGAAAACCGCCCGGAACTAAATAAAGATATACAAAGAAAAGATCGACCAAATACTGATGGACCAATTCCTTCTTTCCGTCCTCCCGCGCCTGCGGCGGAAGGACAGACGGAAGTATCCGAAAAGCGCCGTGAAATCCAGGAGCAGATCGAGTATGACTTCATCGCCAACAGCGTCAACCGGGAGCAGATCAACGAGTTTGTGGAAATTATGCTGGAGGTTGCTCTTTGCCGCAGCCCCACGATCAAGATCGGGCGGGAGGCGGAATATCCCACGGTGCTGGTTCAGCAGCGGTTCGAGAAAATCACGTCCTCCCACATCGAGAAGGTTCTGGACGGCATCCGGGAGAATACCACCCGCGTCTGGAACACCAGGGCTTATCTTTTGGCGGCGCTGTTCAACGCTCCGTCCTCCACGGACAACCACTACACCATGCTGGTCAATCACGACTTCAACCAAGGCGGCTGAAAGGCCGTCGAATTTTATGCCCGGAGAGCCGGGAGAAAGGATACTGCCATGAAACGACCCTTAGCGTACATCACCGCCCCCTGGGGGGCGGACAGCCGCGAGAACCAGGAGAAGGCGGCGGACTACTGCCGTCAGGTTTACGAGGCGGGCTATTCGCCCATCTGCCCGCTGATGTTCACCAGCCAGTTTCTCCGGGACGCGGTGCCCCAGGAGCACCAGGACGGCCTGGACATTGCCCAGGACTATTTGCGGCGTTCCCGCGTTCTGGTGGTCTGCGGTCATGGCGTCACCGAGATTGTGAAGAACGATATCGCCATTGCCGAGCGGCTGCATATCACCGCCACCACCCTGGACGGCATCCTCACCGTCAAGGGCCAGGGACGGTGCTCCCAGCGAAAAACCAGTTGAAAGGAGAAGAAAACCATGAAAAAAGCAATCCGGCTTTTGTGCGTGTTCACGGCTTTGTTGTGCTTGGTCACGTCCGCCATGGCCGCTGACAGCGGAGCGCGGAGTACCCAGCTTTATCCCGTCTCCGTGGAGGAATACACGGAGGGAGACTTCGACGAGCTTCGCATCCGAAAGGTTTACCAGCTTTCCCTTTCCGACGACCCCGCTGGCATCCCCACGGAGGACTTCGAGCGGAACGGGCATGTCTTCCACCTGCTGGACCTGATCCGCAAGGACGAGGTGGGCGTGGATACCCAGCCTCACACGGAAACTATCACCATGGACAGCCCCACCGGGGAGTTGTCGGAGGTTTTGAAGCTGCTGGACGGGCAGAAGGATTTCACCAGCGAGGACGGGTACAGCGGCGTGCTGCTGCTGGACCATACCTCCGTCAAGGTGGAGGTCAAGGGCTACAGTACAAAAACCAGTAATCTTTCCGCCGCCAGGACCTATCCGAATCTCTCCGACGCGGACCTCTCCCTGGTGCCCAAAACGATTTCGGACGGCGGACGGACCTTGACCCTTGCCAATGTCAACTGGTCCAGCTCCAACCAGACGGAGGGGGAGGACATTGTGCAGCGCTATACCGCCACGGCAACCTATACCGGCTCCGCTACCAGCAAGTCCGCAACTGGCTACAAGGTGACGGCAAATTACACAGGTGAGCTTTCCAAAACCGGCTGTAAGATCGTGACCTACACCGCCATTTTTGGCGGCGAGGAATTGACCCCCGCCCAGAAAGAAACGGCGAAAGCCGCTTCGGACAGCGGCTCCAATTTCAGCTCCGCCGCCCTGCTGTGTTTCATGGGCGGCGTGGGTGTACTGGTTGCTGTGCTGATTTGGAGCAATCAGAAGAAAAGGAGGTATTGAACATGAAAAACTATCGGATGAAGCTGCTGTTGCTGACGCTGGCTGCGATGTGTCTCTGCGCCGTCCAGGCCAGCGCCCTGGAATACACCTATGCCGGGGCAGATGATTTTCTCTTTGGACGGCCCACCAGCGACGACACGATATACGAGGTTGAGAATCCCAATGTGGACCGGAGTAAGAACGTGGCCCTGATTGCCCCCGGCTTCGGGACGCCCACCAGCTATCTCCCCGGCTCCGGCGAATATCTGACGCCCAATCTGGTCCCCGGCGCTTTGAACGGCGGTCTGGTGAATCAGGTAGGCAGCGCCAGCTATTCCGCCTCGGACAACGGCGTTTCCGGCGGCATGGGCAGATTCCTGCCCAGCACGTCCATTCCGCCCGCCGCTGACGCCAGCTCCGGCGCGTCCGCTCCCGCCGAAAACTTCAGTTGCACCACCAAGCCCACGGACAGCGGCTCCGTGAGCTTCACCGATGTAACCTCGGACAGCTACTACAAAAACGGTTCCCTGGGAACGCTGAAAATCCCGGCTGTCGGCGTCAACTCTAAAATCGTCGAGGGCACGGGCAGCGCCTCTCTCGCAAAAGGCATCGGGCATTTCACCGGCACCAGCATTTGGGCCGGAAATGTTTGCGTCGCGGCCCACAACCGGGGGACCAACGCCATCTTCGGAAAGATTCATACCCTTTCCATTGGCGACGAGATCATCCTGACTACCAAACAGGGGACCCGGACTTACCATGTCACCAGCGTGGAGAAGGTTTCCGAAACAGATACCAGCGGCACCGCCTCCACTTCGGACAACCAGATTACGCTTTACACCTGTGTCCGGGACCAGCGGGACCTGCGCTATTGCGTCCGGGCCATTGAAGCCTGATGCCGTATCCTTGAAGAACCTTCTTTTTTCTGGTAGGCTTACAGCATAGAAGCCACCCCAAAAAAATTCAGGAGGTCACGGGTATGAAGTATCGCGGTATGATTGCGAGTTTCCTTTTAGCGGCGGTCCTGTTCGGAACGGCGGTCCCGGCGAAAGCGGCGGAAGTACCAGCTACTCCAGCAGTCCAGGCGGCGGCGCTCAAGGTGAGCAGCTACAAGGGCGGTTCCCTTTTGGCAGGGGAGCGGAGCATGGTAGTAATCAGCCCCTACGGGACCAGCGTCACCGCCGTTTCCTCAAATCCCGGCGTGATCGCCCTGGAGCAGGTCAGCGGCTACCATGTTATGGTCGCGAAAGCCTCCGGAACCGCCGTAATCAGCGTCACGGATGAAGCGGGAAACACGGCAAGCATGACCATGACCGTCAGCGGAGGGGCAGCGGCCTCCGCTCCGCCGCAAGCCGCCGCCAGCGAAGCGCAAGCGGGCAACAGCCCGGTTGTCAACAGCGAGTGGTCCCACAATCCCGATGCGGACTTGACAGCTAATCTGGAAATCCGGCAGGAAATGGTCCGGCTTATCAATCAGGTCCGCCGGGAGCATGGCAGGGCGGAACTTCCCGCGGACGACCGGCTGATGAACGCCACCCAGGATGTTTCCACTCAGCATTTCAGAGAGCATACGCAATACGAGCGGGAGGCCGTGATCGCCTACGGCTGGCTCTACGGCGGATGCCACAACCTCACCTGCTTCAGCATGGTTCCGGAAGAAGAGATCGCCCAGACGGCGGTCACGAATTGGGTAAACTCTCCCGGACACCTTCAATCCATGCTGCGAGAGGATGTGACCTGCATCGGCGTGGGCGTTACCATTGAGGGCGGCACCGCCTACTGCCACATGTTCGCCGGGTCCCCCACCGGGCACGGCATTCTCTAAAACACAATTGAATCCTGACCCACAGCCCATAGGAAGACCTTTCAGTGAAAACTGGAAGGTCTTTTTCTATGGGAAATTCAAAAAAGGAGATTTTTCTTTTATGGAAAGAACGCGACACCATTTGCGGATGCGCCTGACGGCGCTGCTGCTGGCGCTGGTATGCGTCCTCAGCCTGTTCCCCACTACCGCACTCGCGTCGGCAGACACGATCAAGCTCAAGGACTTCGGCATGTCCGGCGTTGCCTACCAGTCCGCCGCTTTGGGCAGATGCACTCTGCATCAGATGTACTACGAAAACGGCTCCGCAACCACAGTCGGTTTCTGCGGCACCAAGGGCGGCGGCATGGGCAGCAGCCTGAAAGGCCAGACTTGGGGCAACAAGAGCGAGATCACGGACACCACCGTGAAAGTTATGATGGCGTACTACTACGCCCATTCAACCGGCGTATTCACCGACGCGGCGAAAGCCGCTGGCGTGGATGACGTATGGGGTCCTGAATACACCTGGTACATGAACGCATGGGTCCAGGCGTGTATCTGGCGTTATCAGCAGGGCAGCATCAGCGATCCCGTGACTGCCTGTGCCGAAGAGTTCATGGCAGTCTATAACTCCCTGGAAGGGACCCACTACACCAGCATCGACGATGAGCTGAACGGCAGGAGCTTTCGGGACCGCACCCAATTTATCCTCGACGGCGGCACGAATCTTTGGGGCGATTGTAAGGTGTACCAGTACAACTTCACCGGAGCTGGCAGTTCCACCCATCCGGCCAGCTCCGTGCAGAAGGTGATCCTGGGCGAACTGACCCCGACCACCACGACGGACGAGGACTATTCCCTGATTGTGAAGAAGGTGGACTCCACAAATCCCAGCAAGGGTCTTGCCGGGGCGGAGTTCCATATCCAGTCCGAAAACGGCTCGTTTTCCAAGGATGTTGTAACCGGGGCGGACGGCACCTACAGACAGGACCAGCTTGACCCCGGCACCTATGCCGTGACGGAAACGAAAGCGCCCGCAGGTTATGAGATCGACAACGCCGGACCACAGTATGTGGTCCTCCCCGGCAACGGAAACAATACGGTGACGGTGACCTTCATGGATTCGCCCCCCTCCAGCGGCGAGGGCACCATCCGCAAGGTAGACGCCGATGATCCCTCCAAGGGCCTTGCCGGAGCGATTATCAAGATTACAGGCGTGGATAACAGCTTCACCGGGACCTACGTCACCGGCGAGGGCGGCTACCTGACGGACGTTCCCTGGGACGCCATGCCTATCGGTAGTTATGTGGCGGAAGAAATGACCCCTCCGGAGGGTTACACCAAGAGCGCCGACCAGAGCAAGATCAAGCAGGCCTTTGTCTGGGATGGCAAAACCGATGTTTCCCTTGTTTTCGAGAACGACAGCAAGGTGAAGGTTCAGCTTTTGAAGAAGGACGATTCCGGCAATCCCCTCCCCGGCGCTGTGTTCAACATCCTGAAGGACGGGCAGATCATCGGCACCGAGGAAACTAAGGCGGACGGCTCCATCACCGTCACCGATGTGACCGAGAGCCTGTACGCCTTTGTGGAAGTGAGCGCCCCGGCCCCTTATTCCAAGCTGGACGCGCCCGTGTTCGCCCACGTCGATCAGGCCACCGTCAACGGAGGCGGCACCGTCACGGTCACGGCGGCGGACAAGAAGCTCCCGAACCTCACAATTTTGAAGCGGGACGCCAAGACCGGCGATGTGATTCCCAATACCAATTTTGAGATCAAGGGTATTCACTACGGGTTCCACGACGATATCACCACCGGGCCGGACGGCACCGTCACCCTGACGGGTATCCCCGTGGATTCCTACGAGGTCACGGAGATTTCCGTCCCGGACCCCTACGTTGTCAGTGACGAACCCACCCAGACGATCTGGCTGGAGGCCGGCGACAGCAAACAGCTCATTTTCGATAACCAGAAGCAGCCCTTGCTGAAAATCAGCAAAGTGGAAAAAGGCACCGGCGAGAAAATCCCCGGCACCGTTTTTCTTTTGGAGGCCATCGACGGCGATTACCGCCAGAACCTGACCACCGGCGCGGACGGCTCCGTGGAGCTGCGTGTCGCCCCCGGCAGCTACCGCATCACCGAGCAGTCCGTTCCCGAGCCTTATGTAATCGGCGAGGAGCGGACCAAGACGATCTCCCTCAACGGCGGCGACGAGAAGGAAGTCATTTTTGAAAACCTGAAAAAGCCTGAGCTGACCCTTTATAAGATCGACGCGGACAGCCAGGAGCCGATCCCCGACACTGTGTTCCGGGTGGAGGCCATCAACGGCGATTTCCAGGACGATTGGAAAACCGGGCCGGACGGCATGGTCACGAAGCGGGTGGAACCCGGCACGTATCGTGTCACGGAGATTTCTGTCCCCGCTCCTTACTTCCTGCCGGACAAGGACGCCGACCGGGTACAGACGGTTTCCCTGAACGCCGGAGATGTGAAGAAGCTGACGTTCAAGAACCGCAAGGCCCCGGAGCTGACCATCTTCAAGGAGGACAGCGTCGCGGGCGCTCCCATCGAGGGCGCGAAATTCCACGTCACTTACACCAGCAACGGCGAAGCCGCCGAAGCTCCCGCCACGATTGATTTCGGCTACATCTTCACGGATGCCCGAGGCGAGATCAAGCTCCATGAGCAGGGCAAGCGGCTCTATCCCGGCGAGTATACCATCACCGAGGTGGCCCCCGCCCCCGGTTTCCAGATGAAGGAGCCCACAACCCAGAAGGTCATCATCCACGGAAACGAGAGCAAAACCGTCACTTTTCAGAATGAGCCGCTGAACGCGATCATTGTTGAAAAGTACGACAGCGTGACCCATGAGGCTCTGCCCGGATGCACTTTCCAGCTCCGTTTCCTTGGCGGTACCTCCGGCACGGGCGGCACCGTCATCGGGCAGAAGGTGACGGGGCAGAACGGCACCTGCATTTGGACCGGCCTGACTGCCGGGACCTACGTCGTGGAGGAAATCGACCCCGCCGACGGTTACTCCATCATCAATTCCTCCGAGACGGTGTACCTGGCGGACAGCGGTGAGCAGAGCGTCGTCACTGTGAAGTTTGATAATAGTCCGGACGGAAATCTACTAATCCGCAAGGTCTGCTCTGTCAACCCCAGCGTCACTCTCCAGGACGCCGAGTTCAAAATCACCTATGCGGACGGTACGCTGATTGGCGATTCCAACGGCATTTACAGAACCGACGAGAACGGAGAAATCCGCATTGACAGCCTGAAACCCGGCAAGAGCGTGATTGTCACCGAGGTCAAGGCCCCTGCCGGATTCCTGATTGACACGCAGTCACAGACCATCCAGATCAAGGAGGGCCGGACAGTAACGCTCACCTTCAAGAACCAGCCCACCGGAAAACTGATTGTGCAGAAGCGGGACAGCATTACGGGCCAGCCCCTCCCCGGCGCGGAGTTCCGTATCACCACCGCCGCTGGCTGTGAAGTTGGCCTGGACGGCGTGATTGGAACATCCACGCTGACGCAGGGCGGCATCTTCAAGACGGACAGCAGCGGTGAAATCCGCATTTCCAACCTTACCCCCGGCGCGTATGTGCTGACGGAGATCAAGGCCCCTGCCGGGTATGTCATGGACGAACCCAGCAAGAACGTGGTCATCGGAACCAATGGCGACACGCAGACCGTGGTGGTCACGAACACTCCGAAAGGGGGCCTCCTGATCCGCAAGACCGACGGCGTGACGGGCAAGGCCCTTCCCGGCGTCAAGTTCAAGATCACCGCCGCCAATGGCGAGCTGGTCCCCGACAATGAGGGCCTTACTTCCAGCAACGGCCTCTACACCACCGATGAAAACGGGCAGATTTACCTCCGCAAGCTGAGCCCCAATACCTATGTTGTGACGGAGGTCGAAACCATTGACGGCTACCTGCTGAACGCCGCTCCGCAGACCGTTGTCGTCAGCGAAGCCGACACGCAGGTCCTTACCTTCACCAATATGCCCCTGGGCGGACTTCTGGTGAAGAAAATGGATTCCGCCACAAAGGAGCCTCTGGCGGATGTGATTTTTAAGATTACCCGGACGAACGGCACCGTCGTCGGCAATTCCAACGGCGAGTACCGTACCGACGAACGGGGCTTCATTTCCCTGCCCGACCTGGAACCCGGCGGCTACATCGTGCGGGAGGTCCAGGCGAAGCCCGGATATTTGCTGGACGATACCCCCCACGCGGTGGAGGTCAAGGACCACCAGACCTACACTCTGGAGGTTTTCAACCAGCCCCTGGGCAATCTTATCATCAATAAGTTGAGTTCTCTCGACAACTCCCCCCTGGAGGGCGTGAAGTTCCAGATCAAGTACGCCAATGGACAGGTTGTGGACAACAAAAACGGGCAGATGTCCTCCAACGGCATCTACTACACCGACCGCAACGGCCAGATCATCCTCTCCGGCGTCACTGGCTCCATTGTGGTGACAGAGCTGGAGACGATCCCCGGCTACCGCATTGACCCCAACACCCGGACGCAGACGCTGGTGGTGAATCCGAACGATACGCAGACCATCAATTTTTATAACACGCCCACGACGACGCTCATTATTCGCAAGTTCATCGAGGGCACCGAGAATGAGCCCCTTTCCGGTGTGGCCTTCCGGGTGGTAGACGGCGCTGGAGCCGCCGTAGGCCCGGATGACGGCCTCTATTACACCGACAAATCCGGCGAAATTGTTCTGCATGGCATTGAACCCGGCACCGTGGTCATTGCCCGCGAGGTCAAGACTGTGGAGGGATTCGTTTTGGACGGCACTCCCCAGGATATCAAGATCGAGGCGGGCCACGTCCAGCAGCTCACGTTCTGGAACAAACGGGCCGGAACGCTGGTCATTCAGAAGAAGGACAAGGTTTCCGGCGCGTTCATCCCCGGAGCGGAGTTCCAGTTGACCTACGCCAACGGCGGCTTTGTGGACAATGACAATGGACACCTTTCCTCCAAGGGCCTCTATACAACCAATGACAAGGGAGAAATCCGTGTCTCCGGCGTAGTGGGAACCATTGTCGCGAAAGAGACGAAAGCGGCCCCCGGTTATGTGATTGACCAAACCACGCAGACGCAGACCGTCACGGTGAATCCTATGGATACTCAAACGCTGGTTTTCCTCAATGAACCCTTGTGCAGCCTGACGCTGACGAAGCTGGATTCTGTCACCGGAAAGCCTGTGCCCGGTACAGAGTTTACCGTAAAGGACGGCAACGGCAGCATCCTGGGCCGCTATACCACGGGCAAGGACGGGACCGTCGTTGTGACCGGCCTTGTCCCCGGCAGCACCGTTGTGGTAGCCGAGAGCCGTGTGCCTGACGGCTATGTGCTGGATACGACCCCCAAGACCATCATTGTCAAAAACGGTTCCGGCAACAGCTTCACCAGCGGCGGGAACGCTTCTGGCGGGAATGGCTCCGGCAGCTCCGGCAATGGAAACGATCTCACCTTTGAGAACGACCCCAAGATGACACTGACCATCCACAAATATATTGAGGGCACCGCCAACGAACCTTTGGCTGGCGTGGGCTTCAAGGTCGTGGACGGCTCCGGCAAGCCCCTGAACCCGGACGGCGGCATCTATTACACCAACAACGCGGGTGAGATTGTGCTGGAGGGCCTGGAGCCTGGGACCACCATCACCGCCCAGGAGGTCAAGACCCTCGACGGCTACGTTCTGGACGGACGGCCCCAGAGCATCAAGATCGAGGCGGGCAAGGCCCAGAACCTCACCTTCTGGAACAAGCCCGCTGGCTCTTTGGTTATCCGCAAACTGGATAAGCAGACCGGAAAGCCCCTGGCTGGCGTGGAATTTGAAATGATCTATTCCGAGGGCGGCTATGTGGACACCGATAATGGGCATCTCTCCAGTAAGGGCCTCTACACCACCGACGACCACGGAGAAATTCATATTTCCGGCATCGTCGGAACCGTCGTGGTGAAGGAAACCCGGCCCTTGCCCGGTTATACCATTGAACCGGGCCGGGAGAGCCAGACCGTCACCGTCAATCCCCAGGAGACGCAGACGCTCACCTTCTACAACATTCCCGCCAACACTTTGACCATCCAGAAATACATCGACGGCAGCGACAACGAGCCTCTCGCCGGAGTGGAATTTCTGGTGACGGACAGCACCGGGGCTGTGGTGGGACCGAACAATGGCTATTACACCACCGATAAGGATGGGCGCGTTTCCATCCCCGGCCTGACCCCCGGCACGACCATTAACGTCAAGGAAACCAAGACCTTGGACGGCTATGTGCTGGACAGCAAACCCCAGAGCATCACCATCAAGGAGGGCGAAGCCCAGAGCCTGACCTTCTGGAACAAGAGGGCTGGAGGGCTGATCGTCAACAAAATCGACGCTGTGACCAAGGCCCCCCTGGCTGGTGTGAAGTTCAGAATTACCTATGCGGACGGCAGAAATGTCGACATGGACGGCGGCAAAATTTCCTCTAACGGCATCTACACCACCGATTCCACGGGCCAGATCAAGATTCTGGGCATTGTGGGCACCGTGATTGTGGAGGAAATCGAAACCATTCCCGGCTATATCATCGACCCCAACGCCAAGAGCCAGACCGTGCAGGTCAACGCCAACGATACCCAGACCGTCACCTTCACCAACGCCCCGAAGCAGACCCTCGTCATTCAGAAGCTGGTGACAGGCACCAAGGACCAGCCTCTCGCTGGCGTGGAGTTCCTGGTGACGGACAGCTCCGGCGCGACCGTTGGACCCAACAACGGTATCTACCGTACCGACGCCCAGGGCCGTATCACCATCACCGACCTTACTCCCGGCACCGTGATTACCGCCACGGAAACCAAGGCCCTGGAAGGATACATTCTCGACGGCACTCCCCAGAGCATGGAAATCAAGTCCGGCGAGGTCCAAACCTTGACCTTCTACAACGCGCCTGTGGGCGGCTTGGAGCTGATTAAGGTCAGCGAGAGCGACCATACCAAGCGTATTCCAAACGTAAAGTTTGAAATCCGGAAGATGGACGGCGGGCTTGTGACCACCGTGACCACGGATTCCACGGGCCGGGTACACGCTGACCTGGATGCCGGAGACTACTACGCCGTGGAGATTGAGGCCGCAAAGGGCTTCAAGATCGACGAAACCCCGCAGTATTTCACCATCCGGGATAACGAAACCACCACCCTCACCGTGACGAACAAGGCGTTCTCGGGCATTTTGATTCATAAAATCGACAGCGTAACCAAGAAGGGCATTTACGGCGTCACCTTCCTTCTCTACGACAGCACCAATACCCCCGTGGGCCAGTACACCTCCGATAACCAGGGCTATGTCTATATCGAAAACATCACCACGGCGGGCCGCTACTACCTGCGGGAGCTGGAAAATGAGGGCTACATCACCGATACGCAGATGAAAACCGTCTATGTGAATCCCGGCGAAACCACCCTCGTCGAGTGGGAGAATACGCCCATCACCGGACAGATTCAGATTACGAAGAAGTCCGCTGACTACAACTCCACTAACGGCCTCCCCGCCGGGACGCTGCTGGAGGGCGCTGTGTTCGAGATTTACGACAAGGCCAGCAACCTTGTGGACACGATCAAGAGCGACAGCCGGGGTCTTGCGATTTCCAAGCCCCTGCCCCTGGGCCGCTACACCATCCGGGAGACAAAAGCGCCCGCCAATTATGGCGTGAGCGGCACCGATCTGACAGCGTATCTGGAACACGAGGGACAGATCGTCCGTTTTGAGGTATCCAACAAGAGTATGTCCACCGGCGTGTCCATCACCAAGACCGGCCCCGCCGAGGCGATGGCGGGCCAGCCCGTGAACTACACGTTCTCCAGCATCGCCAACAGCTCCAATGTCCGGCTGGACAATTTCTATTGGCGTGACACGCTCCCCGCCGAGATCCGGCTGAGCAAGATCGTTACCGGCACCTACAACTTCCCCGGCACCTATAAGATCACCTATCGGGTGAACGGCGGCGAACCCCAGACCTTGGCGGACAATCTGTCTACGCAGAAGAATTACACGCTGGCGGCGTCCCCCACGGCGCTGGGCCTCGCGTCCAATGAGCGGGTCACCGAAGTCATGTTCGTGTTCGGTCAGGCTCCCGGAGGCTTTGCCCAGGTGGAGAAGCCGAAAATCTGCTGCATCGCCATTTCCGGCATCAGGACCGCGTCCTTCGTGAACAAGGCGGATGTGGGCGGAACGTACAACGGCGTATGGGTCCAGGCGGTTTCCCGCTGGGTGACTACCGTCTACGCCAAGAAAACGCCCGTGCCCAAGTTGCCCAGAACCGGATATTGATTTTGCAGCATGAAAACCGCCGTTTCTCTGACGAGGAATTGCGAACCGCCAAAGAAACGGACCTGCCGGAACTTCTGGCCTCGCTGGGCTATACGGTCAAGCGAATCGGCAGCTATTACACAACCAAGGAGATGGACAGTCTCCGTATCAAGGACCGCCGCACATGGTTCCGCTACTCCGAACAGCAGGGCGGGGACGCCATTGATTTTGTTGAGCGTTTTTGCGGCAAGTCCTTTCCGGAGGCGGTGAATTTCCTTCTGGACTATCATGGAGGCGCACGGTATCCCCGTGCGCCTCCCATCGTTCCCCCAAAGGAAAAGAAGCCGTTTTCTCTTCCGCCGCCCAATGTGGACAACCGGCGCGTGACCGCCTACCTCCGCAAACGGGGAATCGCCGCGCAGGTGATTGAGAATTTCATCAAGGCCGGATTGTTATATGAGGACGCGGAGCACCACAACTGCGTCTTCGTCGGCAGGAACCAGTCCGGAAAGCCCGTATTTGCCGCCAAGCGGGGCACCTATGACCTGGGCGGCGCGGCGTTTCGCGGCGGAGAACCCGGCAGCGAAAAGGAAATTGGTTTCCGTCTCCCCGCCAGCCCGGATTCTCTGCGCCTCTTTGTGTTTGAGGCCCCGATTGACCTCATGAGCTATTGCACGCTCCACCGGCGCGTAAAGACCAACGCCGTTGCGCTCTGCTGTCTCTACCACGGCCCGATTGACACATATCTCCGGGAAAACCCGCATATCCGGCAAATTGACCTCTGTCTGGACGCGGATGCTCCAGGCCGGGAGGCAGTGTGGAAGATGAAGGAAAGGTATTCCCAAAAGGGCTGCTCCGTTTCGGTCCATACCCCTCAGCGGGGTAAGGACTGGAACGAGTATTTACAAATCCGGCAGAAATGCCGGGAGATCGAGAGGTGATTTTTTCATGCAGGAGGAAGTGGAGAATAAGACGCTGACGCTGGTAATCAACACTTCCAAGCTCACCGGGCGGACGCTGAAATCCGCTATGAGCCAATATCTGGCCCACCGCAGGAACAAAAAACTGAACCGGAAACAGAGCGCCAGCGTAACGCCGCGCGGCAAGCAGAAGGTGAAGCAGCTCGTCGGGCAGGGACACGGCGTAACCAATATGGAGGTCAGCGACCTTGCTGTCCGGGAATTTGACCGGTTTGCCCGGAAATACGGCGTGGACTATGCCATTAAGAAGGAACGCGACCCGCCCCGGTTCCTGGTGTTTTTCAAATCCCAGGATAGCGGCGCGATTGAGGCCGCGATGAGCGAGTACACGCAAAGCAAGGTCCGCAAGGCGTCCCGGCCCTCTGTGCTGCAAAAGCTGGCGCGGTTCAAGGAACTGGTGAAGAAGCCCGTGATCGACCGGGAGAAGCGGAAGGAGCGGGAGCGGTGAAGCAGGTGAATTTGAAGCGGCTGATCCTGCCGAATCTGCCCTATTTCCTGCTGGGACTGTATGCCTCCAAGCTGGGGCAGATGTGGCGGCTGGCCCCTGGCGGGGACTTCTCTCAAAAGTTCTGGCATCTGGCGGCGGGCTTTGACGCGGCGTTCCAGTCCAGCCTCCCCAGCTTTCATCCCGCTGATCTGCTGGTAGGGCTGCTGTGCGGCCTGGGGCTGAAGCTGGCGGTATACCTCAAAAGCAAAAATGCCAAGAAATACCGCCAGGGCATGGAATACGGCACTGCCCGCTGGGGAACACCGGCAGACATTGCTCCGTATGCCGCTCCAAAGTTCGAGGACAACATCATTCTGACGCAGACGGAACGGCTCGCCATGAACAGCCGCCCCAAGGACCCCAAGACCGCCCGGAACAAAAATGTCCTAATCGTCGGCGGCTCCGGCTCCGGCAAAACGAGGTTTTTTCTGAAGCCAAACCTCATGCAGTGTACCTCTAAATCTTATCCGGTTTCGTTCGTCGTGACGGACCCGAAAGGG
>CATNDT010000046.1 GCA_950097035.1 uncultured Oscillibacter sp. | reverse complement strand
GTTCCGGTCAGGATGACGGTGCGCCGCAAATCTATCTGCGTCAAACGCTTCATCGCCTCATGAAAGGCAAATCTCCGGTATGTCTTCGCCATCTGTTGGTTCACGGTGCCTGTTTTCCACCAGGGATTAATTGAGGTCAACACCTTCAGGATCCCCGCCTTGCTTGTAATTGCCATATTGACACCTTCCTTTGCATATATTCTACCGCTAAGTTTCATTATAGTCAACAATTATTCAAAGTATACTTATAATATTCTCACAATTTATGAAAAAAGGGCTTCCCTACTTGAGAGAAGCCCCTTCAACTCTATAAATACAGCCCTGCCTGGTATGTAACCATCACCTGATGCCCTACCGCTGCGCGGTCGGCCCGGGCAAAGTTCGCAGTTCTTACGGGTATCATTTTCTTGACCATCTTCCGCATCCCCGCGGGGACATCACGCTCTTTTCCACTTTTGTAAAAGGGCAACATTTCCGCATATGATGGAATTGAAATTGAACGGGGAATATGTTACCATACATATAAAATTTTGTCATACGACAGAAAGGGCGGATGAGCTCTTATGCGAAAGAATCCGCGGAATGAACAGCTCTCTCTGACTCTCAGTGAGCAGACCTTTCCTATCATCGAGCAGATCACTGCGGGAATGCCCGGCGGTTTTTTCATTTATCACGCCGATGAAGACGAGCGTCTGATCTACGCCAACAAGGCGCTGATTCAAATATACGGCTGCGAGAGCCTGAAAGAATTTCAGGAACATACCGGCTATACGTTTCACGGTCTGGTCCACCCGGAGGACATCGCCGCAACTCAGCAGAGCATCCGGCAGCAGATCTTTACACACGGCAACGACCTGGACCATGTGGAATACCGCATCGTAAGGAAAGATGGCGCGATCCGTTGGATCGAGGATTATGGGCACTTTGTCCATAGCGACCTCTATGGCGATCTCTTTTACGTCTTTGTGGAGGACGCCACGGAAAAACACCTCAATGCAATCAACAACGCCGAGACCGTCCGGCTGGCCCAGGAACGGCTGGAGGCGCTGGAGGCGCTGGAGCACGAGACCACAGCGCTGAAGCTGGTACACGAGATCCTGTCCTCCGGGATGTGGACCATGGAATTCGACCGGCAGGGGCAGATGGTCAGTGTCTTCTGGAGCCAGGATTTTCGCGCCATGATCGGCTATCAGGACGAGGAGGACTTTCCCAATGTCCTCTCCTCCTGGTCAGACCTGCTTCACCCGGAGGACCATGACCGGGTACTGAAGGAATACTACGCCACCATTGCGGACTACACCGGCAAACGCCTTTACAATGTGGAGTACCGTCTTCTGACCAGAGACCGGGGATACCGCTGGTTCCGCGCCACAGGCAAGCTCTCCCGGCGGGAGGACGGCACACCCATCACATATGTGGGGATGTTCGTAGATATTACAGAGAGCAAGGAGACGGACGCAAAGCTCCGGGAGCAGCATAAGCTTCTGGAGGAAGCGCTGGCCAAAGCCCAGCGGGCCTCAGAGGCCAAGACCATGTTCCTCAACAACATGTCTCACGATATCCGCACCCCCATGAACGCCATCATCGGCTTTACGAATCTGGCAGCCACCCATCTGGATGACCGGAAGCTGGTGGAGGACTACTTAAACAAGATCACCGCCTCCTCCAGACATCTCCTCAGTCTCATTAACAATGTGCTGGACATGAGCCGCATCGAAAGCGGCAGGATGACGATCGACGAGACAGCCTGCAGCCTGCCCCGGATTCTGGACGATCTGGTGTCTATCCTGCGGGCTGATCTTGAAACCAGGAAACTGCATTTCCACATGGACGCCCATGCCCTGATCCACCCCTATGTGGTGTGTGACCGGCTGCGGCTGAACCAGGTGCTGCTGAACATATTGAGCAATGCGCTGAAATTTACGCCCGCCGGCGGCGACATCTCCATCACAGCCGCCGAGCGGCCCGGAGATACGGCGGACACCGCCGTCTATGAATTCTGCATTCGGGATACGGGCATTGGCATGGCCCCAGAGTTTCTGGAGCAGATCTTCGAGCCCTTTGAGCGGGAGCGAACCTCCACTGTCAGCGGCATCCAGGGCACAGGGCTGGGTATGTCCATCACCAAAAAACTGGTGGAGCTGATGAAGGGCCAAATCACCGCAGAGAGCCGGCAGGGTCAGGGCAGCACTTTCGTCTGCACCTTTCCACTCCGCCTCAGTGCGGCGGTCGATGCTCACGAAACGCCGGAGTCCCCCTATCCGCAGCAGTCCACCGACTGGCACATCCTGCTGGCCGAGGACAACGAACTGAACCAGGAGATCGCCGTGACCATTCTGGAGGAGGCCGGCTGCACCGTGGATGTGGCCTCAGACGGGGCCGAGGCGGTGGAGAAGGTCCGCCATTCCCTGGATACTCCCTATGATCTTGTCCTCATGGACATCCAGATGCCTGTGATGGACGGCATCGAAGCCACCAAAACCATCCGCGCCATGGCCGACCCGCGGCTGGCCCGCCTGCCTATTGTGGCCATGACCGCCAACGCCTTTGAGGAGGACCGCCAGCGCGTCCTCTCCGCCGGCATGAACGGCCATTTGGGCAAACCCATTGATATCGCCAAGCTGTTTGCCACTTTGCAGAGCGTTATGGACGGCGAACAGCAGACGGTATGATCCGCACACCGGCGGAGCACCCTGTCAAAAGGCCAGATCCAGATCCACATCTCCCTGAATACCGTCCACCCGGCCGGTATGGGAGTACTGCCACAGGTCAAAGTGATAGTAAAAATCCGGCGTGGTATCATACTCCGCCAGCCACAGGTCATACTCCGCCAGATCCCGCAGGTCATAGTGGAGATAGCCCTGGGTCTGGTTGAAATACACCGCCGGCCGGTAACCCGCATCCTTGATCCGCTTGCAGAAGGCGGCGGCACAGCGGGTCATCGTCTCTCCGTCCAGGCCGTCTGTGCGGGCCTTATCCCCGGAGATGGGCTCCCAGTCAAAGGCCACAGGGAATGTGAGGGGCTGTCCGTCCAGAACGTTCAGAATGTAATCCGCCTCTTCCTCCGCTTCCTCGGGAGTAACGGCCTGTGAGAAGAAATACACCCCCACCTCCAATCCGGCGTCCAGCGCCCCCTGGAGATTCTGTTCAAAGGTCTTGTCCATAAACAGGCCGCCCTGTGTGTAGCCCCGGAGGCCAAGCCGAAGCATAGCAAAGTCGACGCCGTCCGCCGCCACCGCCGGCCAGTCAATATCCTTCTGGTGCGTGGATACGTCAATACCCGCTTTGGCCCGCCGGCCGTCCGCCGCATAAGTGACCCGGCCTTTCCCGTCCAGGCCGAAGGCCTCCCCGTCGTAGGGATTCAGGGGCATCCCCTCCAGGGGCGTTAAAACCATGTCGCCAAACCGGAAGGTGACGGGCTCGTCCTCCGGAGGGTCAGCGGGCTGCTCCCTCTCCCAGCCGCCCCGCAGGACAAGAAACAGCGCCGTTCCGGCCACGATCAGGGCGGCGGCGGAGATCACCAGGGACAGGATGGCCAATCCGGTCCCGCCGGAGCGCTCCCGGGTGCAGGAGACCGGAACCGCCTCCGGCGAACGCTCCGGGACCTCCCGCTCCTTCAAATCCAATTCAGGCAGACCGTTATTCATAGCTGCTCCCTCCTCAATACGACTATTTTCGACAGGACACTGCAAAAAAATGCAGTGCTCTTTTCACTTGCGGACCTGCGGCTCTGCCGCCCGGAACAGGCGGAGCACATCCTCCAGCGTCCGGCGGTAGTTCTCCTGACTTCTGGGGGCGGAGACCTCCAGAGGCACCGCCTCCCGGTTGATGGGAAACATGGCGGTAACACCCAGGTCATAGGCCTCCTCCGCCCCACCGGCAATGCCGCCGGCTATGGCAACCAGAGGGACTTTGCGGGCAGACGTTCGCCGGGCGACGCCGGAAATCACTTTGCCGCACATGCTCTGGCTGTCGATCCGGCCCTCTCCGGTGAGCACCAGGTCCGCCCCCTCCAGCCGGGCGTCAAAGTCCACGGTATCCAGCACCGCCTCAATACCGGAGCGCAGCCTCGCGCCCAGAAAGGCCACACAGCCGCCGCCCATGCCGCCGGCGGCGCCTGCGCCGGCGATGTCCGCTATATGCACGCCCAGATCCTGCCGGATAACGGCGGCCAGATGGGCCAACCCCCGGTCCAGCCGCTGTACCATGGCCGGGTCCGCTCCCTTCTGCGGTCCAAACACCGCCGCCGCGCCGGTGGGGCCGCAGAGAGGACTCTCCACGTCGCACATCACGGTAACGGCGGTTTGCCCCAGCAGCCCACGAACCGCGGACACATCGACGCGGGAGATCTCCCCCAGTGTGCCGCCTGTCGGCACGAAGTGTTCCCCTGCCTGATTGTAAAATTTCGCCCCAAGAGCCGCAGCGCAGCCGCAGCCGCCATCATTGGTGGCACTGCCGCCCAGCCCCAGCAAAATGGCGCCGCAGCCCTGCTCCACAGCGTGGCGCAGCAGCTGGCCCACGCCATAGGTGGTGGTGCGCTCCGGGTTCTTCCGCTCCCCCACCTGGGGCAGCCCTGCCGCTGCGGCCATCTCCACAACCGCCTGACTGCCCTTGCGGGCATAGGCGGCCCGCAGAGGCTCCCCGCAGGGGCCGGTGACATCCACCCACACCCTGTGCGCTCCAATGGCCTCCACAAAGCAGTCCACAGTGCCCTCGCCGCCGTCCGCCACCGGCACGGTGTCTACCGCGCAGCCGGGAAAAATCCGCGGAACGGTCTCACGGGCAAGCTGACAGATCTCCATACTGGAGAGCGTCCCCTTGAAGGAATCCGAAACGACAACGAGCTTTTTCATAGGACGTTCACCACGCAGGCATTCTCTGTCCAAGGGTCCAAGGCCGCAATTTTCATAAAGGTTCCTCCTCGCTCAAATCCTGCCCGGCGGGCCGGCTCTTTTGCGGAATATTCTCTATATTACCACCAATTTCGCGCCCTGTCACCCATTACGGTAAAATCCCCGGGCTTTGAAGTGCAAAAGATTTATCTCTACACCTTGTATAGCATCAATGCAGATTTGTGAGAATGCGCCACTCCAAAATCTCCTCGTAATTGCGTTCAAGGCGGTCAATATTCTTAAATCTTACCATGAGTTCCATATTCTGGACAGCAGCGCACTTATTGACAAATTGCGGGGAATCCATTAAAATAGAGCGGTAAACTGACAGGCCTTACGGAATACAAAGGAGCTTTACAATGCATCACTGCAAGCATATCTTTCACACTGCCGCGCTGACCGCCCTGTTTTTGCTGCTGTGTGCGGGGACCGCATCCGCCGCCAGCTACGGCGCGGGAACCGTTACCGGCGACGGCCTGCGGCTCCGCACGGAGCCGGGCACCGACGCCGGCATCCTTCTCACGGTGGATTCCGGCACCCGTGTGGTTGTGCTGGAAAACGCGGTAAACGACTGGTACAAGGTCTTCTGCCAGGCAAAGGAGGGATATATGTCCGCCGACTACGTGGACGTATCCACCAAGCTGGACGCGGACCTTGGCAGCGGCAAGGTCCAGACCAGCGGAGACAGTCTCAATGTCCGCAGCGGCCCCGGCACCGGCTATGACCGGGTGGCCTCTCTCTCTAACGGCACGGTGGTCAAGCTCACCGGTATTGACAGCGGCTGGTATAAAATCGAGTACCGCGGCACCACCGGATACGTCTCCAGCGACTATGTAACCCCCTGCGCCCCGGAAACCGCCTCCTCTTCCGCAAGCGGCAGCAGCTCCGGCACGGCGACAGACAGCAGCGGCGGACAGATCGGAAACGGCAAGTCCACTGCGGCCGGAGAGGAGCTGGTGTCTTATGCCGCGCAGTTCTTGGGCACCCCCTATGTATATGGCGGCAACGGCCCCAACAGCTTTGACTGCTCCGGTTTTGTGAAGTATGTGTACTCCCACTTCGGCTACAGCATCAACCGCACAGCCAGCACCCAACTGAACAACGGCACCGCCGTATCCAAAGATCAGCTGCAGCCCGGCGACATCGTGTTTTTCCGCAACAAAAACGACTCTCACGCCGCGTCCCACGTCGGCATCTACGTTGGGGGAGAGACCTTTATCCACGCCTCCAGCGACACCCGTGTGGTGGAGTACAGCAGCCTTGTCACCAGCAACAACGCCAAAAAGTACATCGCCGCCCGCCGCATTCTGTGATGCGGCGCCCCCTTCGCGGCGGAAAGCGGAACACAACATATAAAAAATGCCAGCGGAACGCTCTCGTCCCGCTGGCATTTTTCTGTTTACACAGCCGGTTTTTCAAACCGATAAAGAGAAGGTCTCGCAGAGCATTGTCACCGTCATCACAATCAGCAGATAGTCGATCTCATAGGCCCCCATCAGCTTGAAGTCGTCCCGGCGGTAGAGGTCCAGCATCTCGTGGACATGATCCACATCGAACACGCCGTATTTTTTCAGCAGTTCGTCGCTCAAAAACGCCGGCCGGCCGGACTTTTTTACCATGGCGGACATGCCCGGGGCCTGGAAGGGAAACTTTTTCCGCTTTAAGATCTCATCCGGCACCACGCCCACGGCCGCCTTTTTGAGAATGTATTTCTCATTGGTGCCTTTGAGCTTGTACCTGTCCGGAATGGACACCACAAAGTCCAGCAGCTCCATATCCAAAAAGGGATGCCTTCCCTCCACGGAGTGGGAGAAAAACATCCGGTCTCCGTGTTCCCCCAAAAGGTGGTCGGACAGGCGCAGCTTATAGTCGATGTAGGAGCGCCGCTTCTGGCTGCTAAGGCCCTGCAGGCGGTCCACATTGACAGGACTCTCCGCCAGGGCGGAGAACTGGTCCAGATTGGCCCACACCTCTTTGCTGTAAATCTTCCGGTGGGTATTGCGGATCTCGGGATGGTTCCGCTCAAACCGGAAGTAGGGGTCGCCCCAAAGCCGCTGGTTGAGGGCGCACTCCTCCCGGGTCATCTTCCCCTTCTGCATGTTGCGAAAGAGGTCCATCATATACCCCACATAGCCGCAGAAAAACTCGTCGGACCCCTGGCCCGTTAAAACCGCCTTCACCGGAGACTCGCTCACAAGCCCGGAGAGGAGGAAGGCCGCCACGTCGTAGCTCTCCTTCACCGCCGACTCCGCGTGGTAGATCACCCTGGAGAGGTATTCCCACAGCGCCTCCTCGGTAATCTTTGTGGTGTAGTGGGCGGAGTTCACATAGTCGTGGATGATCTGCTGATAGCGGCTCTCATCCAGCTCTCCGGCCACCTCGGCGGAGAAGGAATAGCGGCTGTTGAGCACATATTTTGCGATGAAGCAGGCCACCACAGAGCTGTCCAGCCCGCCGGAGATATAAAAGCCGATGGGCACGTCCGCCACCAGCCGCCGGGCGATAGAGGCCTTCAGCAGCTCCCGCAGGCGCTCCACATAGTACGCCTCTCCCAGGTCCTCTCCCTCCTCCCGGGCATAGCAGAGGTCCCAGTACTCCAGGTCCCGAATCTCCTCCTCCGGCAGCAGCCGGAGCATGTGCCCGGCCCGGAGGGCAGAGATCCCGTCAAAAAAGGTGGTGGGCGAAACCACGCCGGGGAAGTTCATCAGCTGGTCCACCGCCTTCAGGTTCAGCCGCCGTTCCACGCCGGGATACTCCAAAATCGCCTTGATCTCAGAGGCGAAGACTACCTGCCCCCCCACCACGGTGTAAAACAGGGGGCACACGCCGATCTGGTCCCGCACCAGCAGCATCTGGCCCAGGCGGCTGTCGTACAGGGCGATGGCAAACTGGCCGTTTAACCGCTTGGGAAAGTCCAGCCCCTCCTCCTCGTACAGATGGAGGGCCACCTCCACGTCTGTTTTGGTTGCAAAGCGGTGGCCCTTGCCCTCCAGCTCCGCCCGCAGGTCCTGAAAGTTGAAGATCTCGCCGTTGCAGATCATGGAGATTGTCTTGTCCTCGTTTTGCAGGGGCTGCATCCCCCCGTCCAGATCGATAAAACTCAGGCGGTTGAATCCCAGGGCGGCCCCGTCCAGCAGCAGTGTCTGGCTCCCGTCCGGGCCCCGGTGGCGCATCGCCGCCAGCATCCGCTCCAGCGTCTCCCGCGCAATGCGCTCACTGCTTCTCCAGTTAAAAACTCCGCTGATGGCACACACGCTTCAGTTCCCCTCCCCACTCATGTGATATTTTTCATATTGGGCCTGCTTTTCCGCCTCATAGGCGGCGGTCTTCTCCTGCCACACGGCGGCAAGGTCCGCCTCTCCCCGGCGGTCCGGCAGCCCGGCCTGCTCCGTCAGAAACCGCCCGATATAGCAGGACAGCTTCTCCGCGCCTGAAAGGTTCATATGGAGTCCGCCGTCATAGGTGTCGGTGGCGTAGTCGATGCCGGTCTCCTCCTGCAGCTCCAGAAAGTTGATATAGGGCAGCCCTTTTTCAGCCGCATATTGCTCCACCTGCTCCTCCCACTGGGGATACCAGTAGGGATACAGGCTGGGCGCCTTGATCAAAATCAGCTGAATGCCCTTTTCCCGGCACAGCGCCTCCATCATATCCAGATACTTCCAGGCATTTTCCCCAAAGCTGTAGTCCGGCAGGGGTTTTCCCGTGGGAATATTTTCCGCCGGGCGGACATCCACCCGCATGTAGTATCCGTTGAAGGAGACGGGCTTTGTCTTGAACATATACTCCACATCCGCGCTTGTCAGCTCGCTCCACCGGGAGTGGTAGCGCAGAATGGGAAACACATAGTCCAAAAACTTCTCCTTGGGCCCCATGGAGGCCAAAATCGCCTTCACCTTCACCGGGGACCACTCCATCCCCTCCAGGGTCATGCGGTTATAGGCCTCCCGCTGGGACTCATTAAACTGCAGGGACTGGATGTTAAAAACCACAACCCCGGGGGTCTCATAGCGCAGTGTGTCCTCCAGCAGGTAATAGGACTGCCAGATATACTGTTCGGCACTGCCGCGGATATAGCTGTTGATGCCAAACTCCTGCCAGAGCACCACAGGGGAGAAATTTTCATAGACCTCACAGTCCCCGATAAAGACCACGTCGTGGTCCTTTTCCTCCTCATAATACTCCGCCACAAAGGCGCCCTCCACCACGTCGGCCACATACTTTGGCACCAGCAGCCGCTGCAGAAGGAACAGCCCTCCCAGGACGATCAGCGCGGATATTCCAATTTTTAAGGTTCGCTTCATGTCTACGCTCCTCATCCAGGGCGGTTAAAACTGATTGTAAATAAACTGGCTGGCGTCGTATCCCACACCGTAGGCGCCCAGCAGCAGCACCGCCAAAAACAGACCGTACCACACCGCAAAACGCACCGCATAGGGCTTTTGCGCAATCTTCGCCCGCACGCTGCCGCTGCGCTGAGAGAGACTCACCAGCAGCAGCGCCGCCGTGCCCACCGCCACAATGCCGTAGTCCAGCGGGGTGAGGCCGATGTTCAGCAGCGACCCATCCCACAAAACGCGCCAGTTGCCGGCGGTGAACAGAGAGGCCAGGGCCCCAAAGGTGTGGGACAGCGAGGGATAGCAGTCAAAGAGATTCAAGCAGCACACCAGCAAAAAGGTGCGCCCCACCTGAAAAAGCCTGTACCAGAAATGTTCCGCCACCGCAAAGCGGCTGTGAAACCGGGCATACAGGGGCTCCAGCTCCTCAGATACGGATAAAACCAGCCAGTTGCAAAGGCCCCACACAATAAAATTCCAGTTTGCACCGTGCCAAACGCCGGTTGCAAACCAGACCACCAGCATGGACAGATACACCGGCAGGCGCTTGCCCACGGCGTTTCCCCACCGCTGGCGGGAAAAGCGGGTAAACCGCTGCATGGGCCTGGAGACGGACACAGGATAAAAGAGATAATCCCGGAACCAGCTGCACATGGAGATGTGCCACCGCCGCCAGTACTCTTTCAGGGACTTGGAAAAATAGGGCCGCAGGAAGTTCTCCCGTACAGAGATGCCCATCGTCTCGGCGATGCCGATGGTGATGTCGATGCCGCCGGTAAAGTCGGCATAGAGCTCCAGGGTGTAAAGCAGCATGCCCGCAAAGACATATGCCCCCTGATACGCCCCCACATCACCGGTAACGGTGCTGACGCCCGCCAGGATCCGGTCCGCAATCACCAGCTTTTTGAAGTAGCCCCACAAGATCCGCTGCAGACCGGAGGCAACCTGCCGCGCGTTAAAGTCGCAGGGCTCGCAGAGCGTCTCCGCCAGGTCGCCGTAACGGCTGATGGGGCCCTGAATCAGCTGGGGGAAAAAGGTGATAAACAGCGCAAAGCGGAAAAACCGCTTTTCCGCAGGGACCGTGCCCCGGTAAACGTCGATCAGATAGCCCACCGCCTGGAACGTGTAAAAGGAGATTCCCAGGGGCAGCGCCAGCGTGATAAAGGAAAGGCGGCCTGTCCCCCCGGTGGCGGAAAGCACGCCGTTTATATTGCCGATAATAAAATTGGCGTACTTCACCACGGCCAGAATGCCCAGATTCAGCAGCAGGCACCCCACAAACCACCGCAGACGCACGCGCTTTTGCCCGTCCTTATAGGTCCGCTTTGCCTCCTTGTCCAGCTCCGCCCTGTGGGCGCGCAGATAGGCGCTCTGCCGCTCAAGGTTTTCCCCCATGCGGCGGGCGGCGTAAAAGGTGGTGGCGGTGGGGGTTAAAATGTAGAGAAGGCCCGCCGGCCCCGCCAAAAAATAGAAAAACAGGCTGGCTGCCAGCAGCAGCGGGCGCTGGCAGCGCTTTGGCACCAGGTAGCTGACAGGGATCAGAACCGCCAAAAACCCCAGAAATCCATAGGATGTAAGGAGCATTGGGGATCACGCCTCGTCTTCCAGCCGGGCGATCAGCTCATACAGCGCTTTGGCCGAGTTAAAATTTTCGGGCACAATGTCCCGGGCGGTGATCGTCACATCAAAGACCTCGCTGATCTCGGTGATTAGGCTGACAATATCCATTGAGTCCAGAATCATATTGTCGATAAGGTGCTCCTCGGCGGCAAAATCCACATCGGGATGCAGTTCGTTCAAAATTTTCAGCAGGTCATCCATATTGTTGTCCTCCAATAGTCGTTTTATTTCCCGGCCGTCTGCCGCAGCGCGACGCGGTCGATCTTTCCGTTGGCAGTCAGGGGCAACCGCTCCAGCCGCACCAGGCGGTTGGGGAGCATGTATCTGGGCAGGCTGGTCTTCAGCGCCGCCGTCAGGTCGCCCTCGGCGATGTCGCCCACATAGTAAAGCACAATCTTCCCTCTCTGCGCGTCGTACACGCAGGCGGCCATGCGGACGCCCGCCACCAGACCCACATTCACCTCGATCTCGCCCAGCTCCACCCGGTGGCCCATGTGTTTGATCTGGTAGTCCTTGCGGGAGACAAACACCAGCTCTCCCCGCTCATTATAGCGGCCAATGTCCCCGGTTTTATAAATCAGCTCCGGATAGGCCGTTTGCAGCGGGTTTTGCACAAAGCTGGCGGCGGTGCGCTGGGGATCGTTGTAATACCCCAGCGTCAGGGAGGTGCCGCGGATGCAGATCTCCCCGTCCTCCCCCGGCGCCGCCAGGCGGCCGTCTTCGGTCAGCAGCAGAATCTCTCTGTTTGGAAAAGGCCTGCCGATGGGGATGGGCTCCCCCGCCTCAAATTCCCGGTCCACATGGTAATAGCAGCACATACCGGTGCCCTCTGTGGGACCGTAGAGATTGGTAAAGGAAGCCTCCGGCAGGGCCTGCCGCCAGAGCCGCAGCTGTTTGGCGGGAAAGACCTCGCTGCCAAAGGCAATGGTCCGCAGATACCGGGGCTTCACGATGTCAAACGTGCCAAAGGCGCTGATCATGGTCAGCGCCGACACCACCCAGCAAACCGTGTTGATCCGGTGCTCATTCAAATACTCCACCAGGGCCACGGGAATCGAGAAGAGGCGCTTGGGGATAAGATAGGTGGTGGCCCCGAATTTGACGGTGGAGTACAGCTCCTTTAAGCAGGCGTCAAAATACAGGGGCGTCTGGCTGCCGAACACCGTGTTCTCATCAAAGCCCAGCGTTTCAGAAAGCTGCTCCATATAGTCCAGCACTGAGCGGTGGCAGGCCGCCACCCCCTTGGGAACACCGGTGGAGCCGGAGGTGAAGACAATATAGATGGGGTCGGTGTCAATGGCCCGGCTATAGATCCCCTCCAGGGCCTCGCCGTCCACCTCCGTCCCGGCGGCCTCGCTGTATAAAACCACCTCCGCCCCGTCCAGGCGGAAGCCCTGGGCGGTGGGCAGGGTGTGCCGGTCGCAGATCACCAGAGGGGTGCGGACATTGTCCAAAATCATCTGGATGCGGCTGCCGGGCATCTCCTCGTCAATGGGGACATAAAAGCAGCCGCCGGCCACGATGCCGAAAAAGGCCGCCACCTCCTGGGGGGATTTTTCCATAAAGACCACCACAGGCCGCCGGTAAATGCCCCGCCTGTGGAGAAAGGTCCCCACCCCGCGGCTCTGGCGGTAGAGCTGGCCAAAGGTCATATCATTCACGCCGTCGGAAAAAGCGATCTTGTCCGGCTTTTCAAAGGCGACGCGGTTCAAATCGTTCAGTACATGATGATGCATACGCGCGCCCTCAACCCAGCAGGTCATTCAGCGCCATATACTCCACGGAGACGGCCCTGCTGTCCTCAAACAAAATCATCAGCCGGGTGTCGCCCTCCTCGTAGACGTACTGCAGCCCCATCTCCTGGTAGTCCTCGCCGTAGGCGGCGGTCACCTCTTCCATGGTGGAGCCCACGGTGATCCCCTCCGGTGTGGCGGCGGTATCATCCAGCAGGCGGATGCTGGAGATCCGGTCCACGTCCCCGTCGGGATAGGTGATAATCTCCACCCCGGCGTAGGTATACGTCTTATCCAGCCCGTCAAAAGCGCAGCTGGCCGCCTCAAAATAGCTGTCCGGCTCTCCCAGCGCTTCCAGCAGGGGGGCAAAATCCGCGTTCATGGGCAGCGTGCAATCCCGATAGGTGAAAGTCATCCGGCCGCCCTCCGGCGCGGACGCCGCCGGGTTATCAGGCGCGTCAACGGAGGGCGTACCGCCGCAGGCCGCCAGAAACAGCGCCAGAAACAGCGCCAGTGTGAAAATACGCAAGCTCTTCATACCGTGTTCTCCTTTTAATCATTGGAAGACGCCTCCGCCTTTTCCTCGGCGGCGCCGGCGGCCCGCTCGGGATAGAGGGACCCGTCAAAGGTGTAGTAGTTTCGCCCGGCCCGCTCCGTGTAATCCGCAGCCTCCGCGTCGGTGAACATAAAGCTCTCAAACTTGGGCATCTTGCTGCTGCGGGGCGTGGCGTCGAAGTGATACCAGCCGTCGCCGCAGTTGATCAGATTCCAGAAGTGGGAGGTAGGGCCGCCCACCCGCTGGACCTCCAGATTGTCGATCCCCAGGGCGGTAAACATCGCTCTGGAAACTGCGTAATAGGTAAAGCAGTCCCCCCGCCGCTTGGTCAGGCCGTCATAGGCGCCGGCCTGCCAGTCGGACTTGTCCGAGTCGCCGGTATAGGCGATGCTGGTGCGGGTAAAGTCAAAGATCGCCCGGGCCTGCTCCCGCCGGGTCATACCGTCTGTGACGATGGTGTTCAGCACCTTTTGGACCTCCAGATCCAGCGCATCCCCATCAATGGCCACATAAACGATCTCTCCCTCCTCCGCGCCGCTCTGGTCCGGGCCGGCGGGCAGCTCCGGGCCGGTACTGTCCGGCGGCGCGGCCGTACCGTCAGGCTCCGGCGGGGTATCCGTGTCAACAGAGGGCTCCGGCGGGGTATCCGCGCCGGTGGAGGGCTCCGGCGGGGTGTTCACATTTGCGGGGGGCTCCGGCGGCTCCGCCGGGGCGGGATCCGGACTGAAAAACAGCCACGCGCACAGGCCCGCCGCCACGGCAACCAGCAAAAAACAACAGGCGGCGCGCCGCCTAAACCGTCTCTGCGCCTCTCTTCTCCGGCGCGCCGCCCGGCGCTCCCGCGCCGCCTGGGCGGCCTCAGTCCCCTCCGGCTCCAACAGCGTATCCTTCACAACCGTCAACTCCTTGATATGCGACTTGATTTCAGTATATGTCCATTATTTCAATAAATGCAATAATAGCACAAGAATCCTGCGATTTCAACAATTTGCGGAAAACTTTTTCCACTGGGAGATCCCCGCAGACTTCCCGTTCCAAAAAGCGGATACACCGCCGGAAAGTGGCTTTCCCGGCGGCGCATATCCCCCAATACATCAATGCGTTTTTATTGTTCGCCCTCCGGCTGCCGCAGCAGCCAGGCAAAGCCGTTGGGCCACAGCTCCACATCCCGAAGCCCCTCGCAGCGGGTCCCGTACATCAGCTCGGTGTAACTCCCGTCCCGCTCCACATGGGCGTGGGCAAATTCCGGGCTGAAATTAAAAAGGCACACCAGCTCCCGCTCCCCCAGTCTCCGGCACAGGGCCAAAATATGGGCGTTTCCGCTCTCCTCCACCCACACGTCCGCCCCGGCGTCAAAACAGGGCTCTCCGGCCCGCAGCGTCTCCAGCCGCCGCAGCCCCTGGAAGAGCTTGCCCTGGCGGGTGCCGGCGTCGCTCCGCAGCTCCGCCTCGTCCCAGCGAAAGTCTCCCCGGTGGATATAGCGGCTGTCCTCCCGCTTATCCGGGTCGTCTTGATACGTCCAGTCGTTCAGCTGCCCCACCTCGTCTCCGCCGTAGATCACGGGGATCCCGCTCTGGCTAAACATCCAGGCGTGGAGCGTCAGGTCGCAGGAGACGGCCTGCTCCAGCCGGAGGGGGTCATTTTCCGCCTCCGCCGCCTCGATCCCGCACAGGGAGGCGGTGGTGCCGCACAGCCGCGCGTCGCCCAGGCGCGGGTCGTTGTTATAGAGCTCGCCCCGACCGGCGCTGCCCGGCCATTTTCCGGTAAAGTAATCGTTCAGGTATTTCTTGTGGGCCACTTCATCCGTGCCAAAGTTCCGCGCCAGCCAGGGGTAGTCCAGACCCCAGCCGATGTCGTCGTGGCAGCGCAGATAATTCAAAAACAGAAAATCCTTTGGCAGGGCGCACACCGTCTCCATCTGGCGCTTGAGCAGCGACACATTCCCCGCGGCCAGGGTGTGCCAGGTGGTGGCCATGGTGGTCACATTATAGAGCATGTGGCACTCCGGCTTTCCGGGCGTGCCGAAATAGGGGGCCACCTTGGCCGGCTCCATCACCACCTCCCCCAGCAGCAGCACGCCGGGGCACACGATCTCCACGGCCATCCGCAAAATGCGCGAGAGGGTATGTACCTGAGGCAGATTGCGGCAGGGGGTGCCCAGCTCCTTCCAGATATAGGGGATGGCGTCCAGGCGAATCACATCGATCCCCCGGTTTGCAAGATAGAGCAGATTCTCCGTCATATCGTTGAACACCACCGGATTGGCGTAGTTCAGATCCCACTGGTAGGGATAGAAGTTCGTCATAACGATCTGCCCGTCCTCAAGCTCTGTAAAGCTTCCCGGCGCGGTGGTGGGAAACACCTGCGGCACCGTCTTTTCAAACTCCCGGGGAACGTCCCAGCTGTTGTAAAAGAAATACCGCTCCCGGTAACCGGGCTCTCCGGCCCGGGCGCGCCTGGCCCAGTCGTGATCCTCGCTGGTATGGTTCATCACAAAGTCAAGGCACACGCTGATACCCGCCCGCCGGCAGGCGCCGGTCAAGGACTCCAGGTCCGCCATCGTGCCCAACTCCGGCTGAACACTGCGAAAATCGCTGACGGCGTAGCCGCCGTCGCTGCGGCCCCTGGGCGAGGCCAGCAGGGGCATGAGATGCAGGTAGTTCACCCCGCACTCCTGCAGGTACGGCAGCTTTTTCTCCACGCCCTTCAGATCTCCCGCAAAGGCCTTCACATACAGCATCATGCCCACAAGATCCCGGCGGCGGTACCAGTCCGGGTCCGCCTCCCGCCTGGCATCCCTGTCCCGAAGCGCCCTTTTCCGCGCCCGCCAGGCGCTCCTCAGCATATCCAGGAAATAGGCAAAGGCGGCCTCATCGTTATGGTAGAGCTCACAGTAGAGCCATTTCAGCTCGTCATAATGCCCGGCAAGGCGGTTTTCAAACGCAGATCTCACGGCAGGGGCCCTCCCTTCCTGTCAAATATGCAGCAGCCGCAGCCGCAGATTTTCAATATCCTCCGGCGTCGGCATGGCGGGGATGGCCCCGCTGCGGGAACAGGTCACCGCAGCCGCCTGGTTGGCAAAGGCCAGAATGTCCTTCAGCTCCGCCCGCTCCAGGCCCTCCAGAGGCCTTTCACCCCGGCGGCAAAGGCGGCTTAGCACCGCGCCGAAGAAGGTGTCTCCCGCGCCGTTGGTGTCTGCCACCTGCACAGGGACGCCGGGCTGACGCCAGGTCTGGCCCTGCCAGCGGCAGAACACCCCGTCTTTGCCCAGCGTCACCAGCACCAGCTTTACGCCCTGCTCCTCCAGGCTGCGGCTGCCCTCCTCCAAATCGGAGACGCCCGCCACCAGCGGCAGCTCCTCGTCCGACAGCTTGATGACATCCACCAGCGGCAGCGGAAGGCGCATCCACTCCACGGCGTCGGCCTCCGCAGCCCACAGAGCCGGGCGGTAGTTGGGGTCGTAGCTCACAAGGCGGCCGTTTTTGTGGGCGGTCCGGGCGGCGAAAATGGTGGCATTGCGCGCAATGCCCGGCGTCAGGCTCACGGAGCCAAAATGCAGGACCCTGCTGTTCAGTATAGCGGCCTCGTCCACCTCCCGGGGCGTCAGCTCCTGGTCGGCCCCCCGGACAAAGCGAAAGCTCCGCTCTCCCGCGCCGTCCACCGCCACAATGGCCATGGTGGTGGCCTGCACGCCGGTGAGAAGGCCTGTGCAGTCCACCCCCTCCTTCATCAACACGCCTCTAAGATACGCGCCAAAACCGTCATCCCCCGCCTTGCCCCAGAAGGCGGTTTTCGCCCCCAGGCGGGCGGCCGCCACCGCCACATTGGCCGGCGCGCCGCCGGGGTTGGCCGCAAACTGGGGCACCCCCGTCTCACTGACGCCCGTCTGGGTCAAATCGATCAGTATCTCGCCGATGGCCGTAATATCTTTCATACAGCTCTCCTCTTTCCTGTCTCAAATCATATTTCCGTCTCACAGCTGCCGAAGCACCGTCCGAATCAAAAAGCCGCCCAGCAGACACGGCGCGGAAAAGCCCACCAGCAGCAGGTAGATCCCGCTGATGGGCAGGGCCAGCACCGCCGCCAGCAGCGTGCCATAAACGCAAAGCGCGCTTAAAACCGCCCGAAAGGGCCTGCCCACCCCCAGCAGCAGCGCCAGGCGCAGAGATTCCCACACGCTCCGCTCCGTGGTCAACAGTCCGTAAAAATAGGTGGAGGCCAGCAGCGTTACAAGAAACACCGTGGAACACAGCGTAAAGGGCGCCAGCAGCAGCGGCGTCTCCATCGCCCGACTCAAATAGAACCACCCCCCGTAACCGGAGAGACACAGCGGCAGGGCCACGGCAAAAAAAGCCGCATATCCCCGCCTCCAAAACCTCTGAAAGGCGGTGCGGTAGTGGTAAAAGCAGATCACCGGCTGGTCCAGCACCATCATCCGCACCACGTGGTTCATGGCAAAAACAGCCGGGGGAATGGTGAGGACGGGGACGCAGCTGACCAAAAACAGCAGGTTGAGCTTGACCAGCGTGACGCACTCCAGGGACAATATCTCCGCAAAACGGGCCACGCCGGTTTTTTCCGGCTCGTCCGGGTCCACGCCGGGACCGGGCGCGGCATAATCCTTTCGGAAAAACATAGCGCGCTCTCCTTTACCTTTTTGCTTCCGCAGTATAGCACACTGTCCCAGCCGGCGCAAGGGCGAGAATCTGACCTGCCGGGTATTTTTTTTGCATTTGGGGAAAGTATCATTTTTTTACCGCCGCCGTCGGGAAATTACCCTTGCGCCCCTGTGGGACCCATGGTATCCTGATGCCAAAATCACCGAGGAGGAAGTTTGCTATGGCCAGCATCACCTTTAAGCACGTTGAAAAAACTTACCCGGGAAACGTGACTGTCGTCCCTGACCTGAACCTGGAGATTCAGGACAAGGAATTTGTCATCCTGGTGGGCCCCTCCGGCTGCGGCAAGTCCACCACCCTGCGCATGATCGCCGGTCTGGAGGATATCACCAGCGGCGAGCTGTACATCGGTGACCGGGTGGTCAACGACGTGGCGCCCAAGGACCGGGACATCGCCATGGTCTTCCAGAACTACGCCCTGTACCCCCATATGACCGTGTATAAAAATATCGCCTTCGGCCTGACGCTGCAAAAGCTGCCCCAGGACGAAATCGACCGCCGCGTCCACGAGGCCGCCCGCGCTCTGGACCTGGAGCACCTGCTCAACCGCAAGCCCAAGGCCCTCTCCGGCGGCCAGCGCCAGCGGGTGGCCCTGGGCCGGGCCATGGTGCGAAATCCCGCGGTATTCCTGCTGGACGAACCCCTCTCCAACCTGGATGCCAAGCTCCGCGCCGCCATGCGGGCCGAGATCAGCCGCCTGCACAAGCGCCTGCAGACCACCTTTGTCTACGTCACCCACGACCAGACCGAGGCCATGACCATGGGCGACCG
>CATNDT010000045.1 GCA_950097035.1 uncultured Oscillibacter sp. | reverse complement strand
GCTCAGCAATATTTTTCAATAGCGGATCGGATCATCTCATGGGCCTGGCAAACCGTGTCGCGGTCTCCCTCAGCCAGCTCCAGCAGCGGTGCGCGGACGCTTCCGATATCCGGCCCTCCCTGCAGGCGGAGGATCTCCTTGATCGCAGCATACATATTGCCCTCGGCGGCGCACATTTTATAGATGATGCGGCAGCACTCGTTTTGAACTTCCCGGCCCTTTTCCAGATTGCCGGCCTTAAAGCAGCGGAAGATTTCCAGATACAGCTCCGGCATGGCCCCGTAGGTCCCGCCGATTCCCCCGGCAGCTCCGGCAGCCAGGCCGGGGAGCAGCTGCTCATCCGGACCGTTAAATACCAGCGCGCCCTCATCACGCCACATTTGAATGTCCTGCACAGGCATAGAGGAGTTCTTAACCCCCACAACCCTGGGGTTTTGCAACATCTCATGCAGCAAAGGCACCGTGAGCGACACACCCGCCAGCTGCGGGATATTGTAAATCACAAAGTCCGTGTTGGGCGCCGCGCCGGAAATGTCATTCCAGTATTTTGCAAGCGCTTTGGGCGGCAGATGGAAGTAAATGGGCGGGATGGCCGCAATGGCGTCTACGCCCAGTTTTTCGGCATGGGCGGCCAGCTCCCGGCTGTCCGCCGTGTTGTTGCAGGCCACATGGGCGATGATGGTCAGCTTACCGCCCACCTCGTCCATCACATGTTCCAGAACCTCTTTCCGTTCGGCCACGCTCTGGTAAATACACTCTCCGGAGGACCCCCCCACATACAGCCCCTGAACGCCCTTATCCAGCAGGTATTTCGCCAGTAACCGGACTGCCGGACCGCTCACTTTTCCATCACGGTCATAGCACGCGTAAAAGGCGGGGAAAATGCCCTGATATTTCAACGCGTCTCTCATTTTGTCACTCCTCAGTCATCATTGATTCGCACCTTGAAGACCACCTTGCTCACAGTCGCCGGACCGTCTGTCTGCATCTTGATGCGGTGGGCGTCTCCCGGGAATACCACCAGAAAATCCCCCGGAGCAAGCGTCAGCCGGTAGTGCGCTGTGCCCCGATAGGCATAAAAATCGTTGGCCTCGGCTCGGTCGAATTCCTCCAGCGCCTCCGGCGGGGCGATTTCCACCCGTTCGTCCCCCCTCACCATAATATGGATATCCAGATATTTTCTGTGGGCCTCAAAAAAGCTCTCCTCAGGCGGTACGGTTTCATAGGTGAATCGGGCGGCGTACACATCGCCGCCTTTGAGCTCTGTTCTCAGACCGTCCACAGAATCCAAAAACGCCGGCGTGATGTGCTCCAGCGCCAGGTCCAGATTGGGGTGAATGCCCCGGTAGGCCAGGGCGTCTTTATTTTTGGCGTAAATCATCGGCCTATCCCTTGACCGCGCCCATGGTAATGCCCTGGGTAAAATACTTCTGGAAGATCAGGAACACAATGATGATTGGCGCCGCGGCCAGCGTCGCACCCGCCATCAGCAACCCGTTGTCGATGCTGGTCTCCGCCTGCAGCGTGGCAATGCCCAGGGGGATGGTGTAGTTGCTGCCGCTGGCCAACATGACCAACTGCATAAAGTAGTCGTTCCAGCAGTTGATAAAGGTAAAGATCGCCAGCGCTCCGATGCCCGGTTTGATCATGGGTATGACCACGGTGCTGAAGGTCTTCAGTTCACTGGCGCCATCAATCCGGGTGGCCTCTAAAATTTCTCCCGGTATACTCTCGGAGAATTGCTTCATCAAAAACACACCGAAAGGCCAGCCCACTGTGGGGAAAATCACCGCCCACAGGCTGTCGTAAAGGTGCAGCTTAGACATCTCTTTCAGAAGGGGGATCAGAATAACCTGCTTGGGCAGGGCCATAGCGCACACAATGAGTGAGAACAGGATCATTCTGCCGGTAAAGCGCTTTTTCGCCAGGGCATAGCCCGCCATGGCGGCGGTAAGACAGGTCAGCAGCATGGCGGCCACCGACATGAGCACCGCGTTGATCAGCCAGCGAAACGCCGCGGGGGCGGTGGGGCCAGCGGTGAGGAGGATCTTCTCCCCGCCGTTGAAGAAGCTGCCAAAGGGCAGATACACCTCCCACAGTGGGGCGCTGCGCTGGGCCAGCAGCTTTTTAAAGTTGTTGGATACCCACTCGGTAGGCACCCAGATGGGTCTGGTGGCGTTGATATCTGCGCCGTTTTTAAAGGCGCCGGTAACGATCCAGTACAGGGGAAACGTAAAGAGGAACGCCAGAATAATCAGCACAATGATGGATGCGACCCGATAGGCGCGGCTGCGCCCGTTTTCAATTTTCATACCGGCACCTCCTTACTTCTCTTTCGCCAGTTTGAACTGGAGCGCGGACAACAGCCCGATGAAGATGGCCAGCACCACGCCCATAGCGTTTGCATAGCCGAAATGGCCTGCCTGCTCTATGAGCTTGAAGGCCGTGAAATAGATATGGTACATCACCGTGTTGGTGCCGGACCCACCCTTGGTCAGCAGCTGAATCAGAGCAAAGCACTGGAAAGAGTTGATGGTGGTGATGACCAGGATGTACAGTGTGGTGGGCATCATCTGAGCCCACTTGACTTTCCAAAACACCTGAAAGCTGGTGGCGCCGTCTACCTCGGCGGCCTCCACCAGGGTCTGATCCACATTGCCCAGGGCGGAGACGTAGAGCACAATAGGCTGGCCCACAGAGGTGGTGAACAGGATGAGGATGACACACCAGAGGGCATAGCGGGAGTCGCCCAGCCAGTTGATATTCTGCTGGATAAGCCCTGTTCCTTTGAGAACGCTGTTGAAGATGCCGGTGTAATTATCGTACATCCACTTCCACACCACGGTAACGGCCACGGAACCGGTGACCACGGGCAGATAGAAGATACAGCGGAACGCGGAGAGAACAGGCCCTTTCAGTTTATAAATAGCAGAGGATACCCACAGTGAAAAAGCGCACACCGCCGGAACGCTGACCACCACAATGATGAAGGTGTTTTTCAGCGCATCCAGAAAGGTCTCATCCCCCAGAAGTTTTGTAAAATTGGCAAGGCCTATAAAGCTGCCGAACATGCCGCGGTCATGCATGTTGGCATTGGTGAGGCTGGTGATAATGCAGATGATCATGGGGATGACCACAAACCCCAAAAAGAAGATCAGGCTTGGCAGCAAAAAGAGGTATCCGGAGATATTCTCTCTGCGCTGCAGGGCCCTACTCATGGTGGGATTGGACTGTCTTGCCAAGATCAACACTCCTTTACAGCTGGAATCGCGCCCCTCTCCCGCCCTTCGCGGGAGAGGGGCGCGTAAACCCTATCTCTTTTTTAAAGATTATGGAGATGCTCAGCCGGCGGCCGCCGCGTTGGCGTTGGCGGCGTAAGTCGCCACAGTCTCGGCCACGTCTGCGCCCTCGCCCACTTTCTGGAGCATGTTCCACCACTCGGTGCGGGCGCCGGCCCAACCCTTGGTGACCTGATAGTAGTCGCCCAGGTAAGGCATGAGGACCTGATACTCGTTCATGATCTCATTGTCGGCCCAGATGGTGGAGAGGTCCGTGCCCTCGGCGGCGGAGCGGGCGGCAAAGTAGTTGGCGGTTTTCACCGCTTCTACGGTGTGCTCGGAGTCGCACATCCACCTAATGAAGGTCTTGGCGGCTTCGATTTTGGCGTCGTCTTTATTGTCGAAGATGCCGAAGCCCCAGATACCGCCCTGGAGGGCCGGCGTACCGCTTTCAGAGGGGAAGCCCATAAACACGATCTCCTCGCCGGTACCGGTGAGGCCCGCGCCGGTGTCTGCCAGGTTGGGATTAAGCTGCTGGGCAATGTTCCAGCAGAAGGCCATCTTCAAAATGCCCTGATAGAACACCTTGATCTCGTCGCCGCCCTCCAAAGAGGCGTCAAAGGTGATGCCGGGCATGCTCTTAAGCTGCTCCAGGGCCTTGACGTTCAGAGGATCGTCCCAGGTGTACTGGTCGTGGCTGTCCGTGGCAAAGGAGCCGCCATAGAGATTGTTTACCAGTGCGCGGGTGCCCTGGTCACCGCCCTGACCCTTGCAGTACACAGCGCCCACGGGAGCGTTGAACTTGGCATACAGGGCATCGACAGCCTTGATAAAGTCCTCGGTGGTCCAGGTGTGGTTTTCCAGATCCAGATACTGGTCGGCCCCGGCCTCCTTAAAGGCGTCGAGGTTAATGGCCATGCAGTGGGCGGTCACGACCAGGGGATACTCGTAGATCTCGCCGTTGGGATGCGTGCAGGCGGTCATGGCGGCTGCGTTGATCTCACTTCTGTCGGTGTCGTCAAACATGTCGGACAGGTCTACCAGATAGCCCTTGTCGCCCCAGTTGGTCACCAGACGCTCTGGGCCCTCCATAATCAGATCCGGGGCCTTTTCGGCGGTGATGGCGGAGTTCACCTTGTCGTCCCCGTCGCCATAGGCCAGATACTCCACAGTCACGGGAATGCCGGTGTCGGCGGTGAAAGCGTCGGTGATGGCCTTGACCTTGTCCTCCTGGCCCCAGTCGCCGATGGGATAGGTCCACAAAGTGAGGCTGGTGCCGGTGGCAGCGGGCTCACCGGCGCTGTCCTGCGGCTGGTCCTGGTTGTCAGGGGCGGGATCACTGCTCTGGTTATTGCCTCCGCAGGCAACCAGAGCAAAGGCCATGATCATGGCCAGCAAGAGCGCAAGTAACTTCTTCATCGCGAGTCCTCCTTTTAATCCTTACAAAAAATAAGACTGCAAACCTCTGCTTGCTGTATAAATTATACAAGAGGTTCCAATCTCTGTCAATTGAAATCGAAAAAATTTGCGATGGTTTTCAATATTCAGTGGATGTTTCAAAAATAATTTCGATTTTTAGGCAGTTTACACTTGAAATCCGCAGGTGGTCTGCGCGGGCGCCTTGACAAACTGGAAAAATCTGATAGCCTTAGATGTATCGAGACGTGCTCTGCGGAAAACGAAAAGGGAGATGGACTATGAAAAAACACATTCTCTGCCTGGGCGATTCCAACACCCACGGCTATTGCGCCGACCCTGCCGACTGCGCCGACGGCGGTGTTCGCTTCAACGAGGATGAACGGTGGACCTGCCTGCTGCAAAGGGCCCTGGGCCCGGACTATCTTGTGACGGAGGAGGGCCTCGGCGGCCGCACCACCGTGTTTCCCGATCCCCTGCACGAGAGTATGGACGCCCTTGGTGTGCTCTACGCCCTTCTGAAAAGCCACGAGACGGTGGATTTGCTTATCATTATGCTCGGCACCAACGATGTGAAGGAGCGGCTGGGGGCCAACGCCGCCTGCATTGCCATCGGTATGGAGCGGCTGGTCCGCAAGGCCCAGAGCGTGGACTGCTGGGGAGAGCACGCCCCCAACATCCTCATTGTCTGCCCGCCCCCGATTCGCCCGGAGATGGAGCTGTCTGAGGGCGGCGAGGCCATGGGCAGAGGCTGCATCGAAAAATCCCGGGCGTTGTCAAAATACTATGAGAAAACGGCCAGACTCGTGGGGGCCCGCTATCTGGACGCCAAAGACTGCGAGTTTAACGCACTGGACGGGATGCACCTGACCCGGAGGGGCCATGCCCGGCTGGCCGAACAGCTGGCGGAACTGGTGCCCACGCTGCTGCCGGCGCCGCCCCGTTCCTGAAACGAATACATTACAGCCGGAGCAGACTGCGGTCCGCTCCGGCTGATTTTTACCCCTCTTCCGCAGCCGGTTCCGGCATATGGAGGCGAAAGATCTTTTCAAAAAACAGAGAGATCAGCAGCACCGTCACTGCCGGCATAAACAGCACCGGCCACCAGTGCTCTATGCAAAACACGGCGGTCTCCGCGGTGAGCAGCACCGTGACGACCGTGGTTGGCAGGTGGGCGACCGTCAGCTGGAGGGCTGTGCGGAACAGGTCCCCCACGCCATACTCAAAGCGTCCCAGCAGGGGAAAGAGCCAACAAAGCACCCCTGCCGGAAGAATGAGGGCAAAATAGTAGGCCACATACAGGATATAGGCCATGCCGCCCACCCGCGTGCCGTACCAGCGGACAACTGCGTGGCCGCCAAACAGCAGTGCCGCCGCCGGAAAAACCACCAGCTCCGCCAGAAGGCCGATTTTGAAATTTCCCCGCAGGGAGCGGAAAAAGCACCCAAAGGCCCCGCTCTCCCGCTTCCGGACGCATTTGACCACCGTGTAGTACAGCGCCGCCGTAGCCGGCCCCGCGGTCACTACCGGCAAGCACAGAGAGATCCACAGAATAGACAGGCCGCAGATATCCACCAGAGTACTAAGTCCCGCCCATATGCCCTTTTCCGGATTAAAAAACTGCTCCATCAAAAGCGCCCTCCCCTCAAACGCATTTCTGCGTCAGCGCCTTGCCCACGAACTGGCGGTTGCGGGCTGCCCGCTCCGGATCACGGCGGATAAACTCGTTGAGCAGCACCTCCACCACATAGAGCTGGGCGATCAGCGCGGAGGAGGAGCCGAACTGGCAGGGTTGCTCATTGGGTCCGCACAACAGCACGGTGTCGGCATAGGCGCTGACAGGCGAATTGAGATAGCGGGTCACCAGAATCAGCTTCGCTCCCCGATTCCGGATAACCTCCGTCGCTTCCAGAACATCGTGGGTGGCGCCGGAGTAGGAGAAGTAGAGCACCACATCCTCCGGCGACAGGGTGGAGAGCGTCACGATCTGCATGTGGGAATCCTGGATGGTTTTGAACTTGGAGGTTGTGGTGGAAAACTGGGCCCAGGCAGCCAGAGCCACCACCGCGTGGTTTCCCTGGCCAAGGCACACCACCTGTCCGGCGCCGCACATCAAATCCACAGCCCTTTCCAGGGCACTTTCTGAGAGCATGTGATAGGCGCTGTTCAGGGCGTCCTGGGCGGAGCAGAGCACCTTGCTCATCACCTGGCTCCGGGAGTCCTCCCGGGTGATCTCGCCGCCGGACCGGTTCAGCTCCGCCTCACCGGGCAGTGTCGCCCGGGCCAGCTCCAGCTTGAAATCGTTAAACCCGGCCAGCTTCAGCTTTCGGCAAAAGAGCGACACCGTAGACACCGCCACCTCGCACTCCGCGCTCAGGTCCGTGATGCTGATATACTGGGTCTCCTTTTGGTGCTCCAGCACAAAGTCAGCGATCTTTCGTTCGGATCTTGTGAAGCTCTCATATTCCTGCAGCATCAGAGCTACAATGTTTTTTCCCAACTCTGTACCTCCAAACGCCGCAGGGCCTACTCCCCTAAAATCTCGCCGATCATCCGATCCACCAGAATCATGCTGCGGGGCATATGAAAGGGCCCCTTAAAGGTGCTGCCCTTGGTGGAGGGCTCCGTGGGCAGGCCATCCCGGCGGAGATAGCCGTACCACTCGCCGTACTGGGGGTCTGCAAAATGGTCCTTGCAGTAGTCCAATGTCTTATAAAACCAGTTGAGATATTTCTCGTCCCCGGTATCCCGGTAGAGCATCATGGAGGCGATCAGAATCTCATTGTGGGGCCACCACAGCTTCATGTCGTGCTCATAGGCCTCCGGGGGCTTGCCCAGGCAGTCGGTGAAGTACAGCAGCCCGCCGTACGCATCGTCCCACCCGGCGGCAATGGCCCAGTCAAAAATTTGGGCTGCCTTTTCCACCAGTGCCTTGTCCCCCGTGTGTTTGGCATGCTCCAGCAAAAACCAGACGCCCTCGATATCGTGGCCGGGGTTTACCGTGCGGCCCTCGGTGTAGTAAAGCTGCGGGGCGCCGTCCGCGTCCACATTTTCCAGCACGCACTTCAGCTCCGGCTTGACATGGTAACGGAAAATCTCCTCCACACTCTTTTCCGCACGCTGTTCATACAGTGCGGCGCGCTCCGAATCTACCCGCCTGAGAACGCCTGTGACGTTCAGGATAATCATGGGCGCGCCGAAGGAACGGCCCGTCCGGGTCTCCGGAATGGTTTTGGGCCCAAGGCCCGTGGGGTCCGTCATGCCGTGGTTTAAGTCCCAGTAGAGGTCATAGGCCCGCCGGGCCCGCTCCAAACACGCCTGTTCCCCGGTAACGCCGTAGTACTCCGCGTTGGCCAGGGCGTAAAACGCCTCGGAAAAGCAGTAGCGCCGCTGGCGCAGGGGCCGCCCCTCCGCCGTAACGGTGAAGTACATCCGTCCACCGGCATCCCGGTTGATGCAGTAGTTTTCCATAAAGTCCAGGCAGCTTTTGGAGGCATCCAGCCACTCCTGCTTTACGCCGTAATTGTGGCACAAAAACGCGAAGATCCAGCCGCACCGGCCCTGCATCCACACGCTTTTATCGGTAGAATAGATCTCGCCCTTCCGGTCCAGGCAGGTGTAAACGCCGCCATGTTCCCGGTCCATACCATGCTCCAGCCAAAAATGGACGGAGCGGTCCAGCTCCGCCCGTACCCAGGCCCGGGCGCTTTGCAGCTTGTTTCGGTCCACGGTTCTCTCCCCCCTATTTGATTTCCGGCAGGCTGGCGGCGGCCATGGACTGACCCACCCGGCGGAATTTTTCGTCGGGCAGCTCGGGGACCATTTTACCCTCCAGCTCCGGATACTCGTCGGCCAGCACCTTTTTGGCGGTGTCCAGAATGAGGTCGCCGCCCTTGCCGCTCATCACCCGGCCCAGCAGCAGCACATGGTGGCAGCCATACAGCTCGTAGTAGTAGGCCAACGTGTGCCCGAGATACACGCCGATGGACTCATAGACCTTTGCGGCGGCCTCGCTGCCCTCCTCCATCAGCTTTTGCACGGCCTTCAGCTTTTCCGCGGGGGAGGCGGCCTCGTCCAGCTCGATGCCCGCGCGGGGCGCCAGCTTGATCACGCCGTCCTGGGAGAAGTATTTCACGCCGCAGCCGATATCGCCGCTCCACTCATCCCGCATGGCGTCCGGCTGAGCGTCCACCGGGACAAAGGCCAGCTCATTGAGCCAGCCGGTAATCCGGCCCGCCTCGTCCACATAGCCCACAGCCTCACTGGTGCCCATGGCAATGCCCAGCACGCTGTTGTCGTTCAGGCTCATGGCCCCCGCCAGGGCGGAGACATCGCCGTCGTTAATCACACAGTAGGGCACCTGGCCGAAGGTGTCGGTGATGGCGCGGATGTAGATGTCCTTCACCTTGGCGTCGTACAGATCCTTGGGCACCTGCAAAAACAGCGATGCGTTCATGGTCCGGTTGTTGATGAACACGCCCGCGGAGCTGACACCCACCGCGTCCACCCGGGGCATGTGCTCCGCCGCCGACTTCAGGGCGGCCACGATCCCCTGGTAGTGGTAGTCCGGATCGGAATTGATCTTGGGAAACCAGACCACCTCTTCGGAGTATACCGTCTCCCCGTCGATCACGGCGGAGACCTTGCGGTCGCTCCCGCCGGCGTCAAAGCCGATGCGGCAGCCCTGGAGATGGCCGCCCATAGACTTGGGGTCATCCTTGGCGGCGGGGAGCTCGTCTGCAGCCACCACCTCAAAGGGGTGCTCAAAGACGTTTGCCATATAGTCCCAGTCAAAGGCCTGTCCGCCCCCGTCGCAGTAGACGGATTTCAGGTAGGCACAGGTCCCCTCGTCCCCGCTGACATAGACCTTGAAGCCGCCCTTCATCCAGAGAATGGTCTTGACCAGGCGGTTGATGTAATAGTGGTCGGCCTCCGCCATCTCCGGCGTGCCGTGGATAAATGTGCGGCAGGAGGCCATCTGGCCATCTGCCCGCTCCACAGCGATCCCCACAGGCTTTTTTGCCGTGGCCAGAAAGGCCCGGTTAAAGCGCATGATGGGGATAAACGCCGGGTCCAGAGGGGGGGTGTATTTCAGCTCCACGTTGATACCAAATCTGTTCATAGCGATTCTCCTTTATCCAATATCCGGGTTAAGTTGCACACATTGTGTATTGTATCATGAATTTATCCAACATTCAATCCCTTATAGCCGAAGAAATTCATCAGATTGTACATAGGCGGCGGAGGATTTTGAGCGAGTTCGGCACGAAAACGCAATTGACACAGTGTCAGAACCGCGATATAATACTGACACAATGTCAGAACAAGGGGGTACAAGTCATGCCAAGGGGATCGGCAGAGCTGACCAGCGCCCGGGAGAATGAGATTATCAACGCCTGCGCGGCCCTGTATGACACTATGGGCTTCGCGGAGATCACCGTGAAGGATATTGGAGACGCTACGTCTTTTGCCCGGACATCCATCTACAACTACTTTCAGACCAAGGAGGAGATATTCCTGGCCCTGCTGGGCCGGGAGTACAGAGTCTGGCACAGGGAGCTCATGGCAGCCCTAGAAGAGAGAGGGCGCCTGACGAGGGAGGAGTTTTCCGCACTGCTGGCGGAGACGCTCTCCAAAAGGGAGCGCATGCTCAAGCTGCTGTCCATGAATCTGTTTGCCATTGAGGAAAACAGCCGCACAGAGAAGCTGGTGGAATTCAAACGGGAGTTTGGCGCGGCGATGGACGCGGTCAACAGGGGACTTTGTATGCTGTTGCCGGAGATGCCGCAGACGGAGAAAACCAGATTTCTGTACACCTTCTTTCCGTTGATGCAGGGTGTCTACCCCTATGCCTCACCCACGGAAAAGCAGCTTTGCGCCATGGAGCGGGCGGGGATCGGCTACCGCCGTTTTTCGGTTTGCGACATGGTCCGTATGGCAGCCGAGAGATTGCTGGGTGTGTGAGCACCGATATCGGGCGGCGCCGGATATACCGGCGTCATACCTGATAAAATACACGAAATATATGGAAGGAGCTTGTGCTATGTGGGAAAAAATCGTGCAGACGGCGGGCAGGGACGCCCTGGGGGATTTTGCGCCGGAATTCGCCCATTACAATGACGATGTGCTGTTTGGCGAAAACTGGAATAATCGGGATATCGACTTGAAGACCCGGAGCATCGTCACGCTCTCCGTCTTTATGGGGCGGGGGCTTGTGGATTCCTCACTGCGGCATCACCTGACGACTGCAAAGAAAAACGGTGTGACAAAGGCGGAGATTGCCGCGATTGTCACACATGCGGGGTTTTATGCGGGCTGGCCTGTGGCCTGGGCGGTGTTTAACATGGCAAAGGAGATCTGGGTGGAGGATGCCCCCGCGTTGACAGAGAGGGAGCGGTTTGAGCGGGAGATCCTCTTTCCTGTCGGCCAGCCCAACGACGCCTTTGCCCCATATTTTACAGGCCAGAGTTATTTGGCCCCGGTCTCCACAGAGCAAATCCCCATCTTTAACGTCACCTTTGAGCCGGGCTGCCGAAACAACTGGCATATTCACCATGCGAAAAGCGGCGGAGGGCAGATGCTGGTCTGTATCGGTGGCCGGGGCTGGTACCAGGAGGCGGGCAAGACCGCCGTGCTCCTGACGCCGGGAACGGTAATCAACATCCCGGCGGGGGTTAAGCACTGGCACGGCGCGGCGGCAGATTCCTGGATGGCGCACCTGGCGGTTGAGATCCCGGGTCAGGAGACGCGCAGCGAGTGGTGCGAACCCGTGTCCGACGGGGAGTACGAAAAACTGTGAGTGCGGCGGGGTGAAGACGCCGTTTGCCGGTCCGTGCCGTATTGATAAACGGCACGGACCGGCTGTTATGGCCGGAGCAGAAAAAGAGATGAGGAGGAAATACGGATGAAACACGCACTCGTTGTAACCAGCTTTGGCACCAGTGTGCCGGAGGCGCGCGGCAGCATTGAGGCCGTGGAAAAGACGTTAGAGGAGGCCGCCGGCTATACTGCGGTCCGGGCCTTTACCAGCCCCACGATCCGTCGCATTCTCGCAGGGCGGGGAGAGAGGGTTGCAAACCTGTCCGAGGCGCTGGAGGCGCTGCACGGTGAGGGGGTGGACCGCGTGGTGGTACAGCCCACCCACCTGCTTTACGGCTATGAATACGACAAGCTGAAGGCGGAGGCGGAGTGCCTTTCCGGACGGTTTGAGAGGATGACCGTGGGAAAGCCCCTGTTGGCCGGCAGCCGCGACATCCTCCGGTTTGCGGAGAATCTTGCAAAGATGCATCCCCGGCAGGAGGGGGCGGCGGTTGTCTACATGGGGCACGGCACGGAGCACTTTGCCAACGCGGTTTATCCCGCACTGCAGACCGCCCTGAACCTGATGGGCAGAGGCGATATCTGCATTGGAACGGTGGAGGGCTGGCCGGGATTGGAGGATATTCTGCGCCAGCTGAAGGCGCCCTGCGGCGTCAGGCTGCTGCCGCTGATGCTGGTGGCCGGAGATCACGCCAGAAATGATATGGCCGTAGACTGGAAAGAGGCTTTGGAGCGGGCCGGCCATACGGTTCAGTGTGAATTCACCGGGTTGGGAGAACGCACATGGGTACAGGAGATGTACAGAGAGAGGCTGCTGGAGGTGCTTTGCGCTGCTGAGCGCGGTACATAATCCCTGCCGGCCGCCGCGGTAATACGCCCGGATATTGCGCAGCAGATACTGTTTTTCTCCTGCCTTAGACCCTAGTCCGGCTGTTCCAGGGGGATCACCGCATCCTCCCACAGCACTGCCTCCGCCTGGCTGAGGTCCACGGGCTTTTCAAAATTGACCGATGCCGTGAGACCGGAACCAAAATCCCCCATGGTCAGCTGTCCGGGGGCCGTCTGAATCTCGCTGCCGTCCTTCATCCGCAGCGCCATCCGGACCTGGGGCCACGGGTCCTCACCCTCCAGCCGGTACTTCCACCAGATCCCAAGAGGCGAGACGCTCATGGACAGCAGGGTCATGTGCTTTTCGCCCTGTTGCATGACCATGCCCTCTACCCGGGGCTCCAGCACCTGGTCCTGGTTCAGACCTTCCGGGATGGGGATGTCCCAGGTTCCGCCCTTGCTGTTCGATGCCGCGAATATCGTCTCCCGCTCCCCTTCCGCCGTCTCCCGGTTCAGCCCCCGGACATGATAGGTGCTGCCGCCGATGTCGTAGGACACCGTCTCCTCCACGACACCCACCAGTACGTTGGGCTCCCTGGTCCCGGCCTCCAGCACGGTGAAGAAGAAGGTTGCCCCGGCCAGTTCTCCCGGATGCTCCGCCCACCACTGGTCGGAGGGACGAAGGCTGCCGGAGAGATCCAGATCATCGTCCGGACGGAACACCGTCCCCTCCGGCGCGCGGATCTCCAGCACCAGATAGAGCCTGTTTTTCGCACCCAGGATACTCAGAGGCGTGACGGTCACACCGTCGTGTTCCGCCGGCGGAGGCAGGAGGCTTCCGGCCGTTATTTTGTCCGCCGCCGTCTTCTCCCTGTCTCCGCCGCCGATCTCCAAATCGCCCACAATCTCCTGCTGCCGCCGGTCCAGCCCGCCGAAAAATGTGATCCACAGCGGGGCGGTAACCGCTGCCGCCGCCGTGGCCAGCAGGAGAACCGCGATCGCCGCAGCCATGCCCCGGGTAATTCCCCGGCGCAGGCGGCCCTGTGCCGGCTGGCGCCGCTCCCAGCGCCAGGGATCCGCCAGCAGGCGCATCTGCTCCCGGCGGTATTTTGGTGAAAACACCGGTTCTCCGGCGTCCGCTTTTTCAAGAACACTTTCGTACTGGGCCAGATTGGCATCCATCAGCCCCTGACGCAGAAGAACGTCAAACTGCCGCATAGGTGTACCCCTCCTTTTCCAACCGCGCTTTCAGCATTGCCCTGCCCCGCAGGATCCGCACCGCCACGGTGGACTCCCTGATGCCAAGCCGCCGGGCGATCTCCTGATTGCTCTGCTCCTCCACACATTTGAGCTCCAGGATTCGCCGGTAGCCCTCCGGCAGAGCCCGGATCAGCGACACCAGGTAGGCATACTCGTCCTGGCGCTCCGCACGGGCGGGAGGGTCCCAGTCCTCGGGAAAGGCCGTGGTCCGCCGCTCCAGGCGGAGAATGTCCAAGGCACAGTTTTTGACGGCGGTGACCACATAGCCCTCCGTCTCCTCCCAGGGCAGGGCGGACACCCGCTGCCAGCTCCGCAGCAGCTGGAGCCACGTCTGCTGAACGGCGTCCTCCGCCCGGGGCCGGTCCCCCAGAATCCGCAGAGCCACCGCATAGATTTTCTTCTCATAGGCCTCGTAGAGCCGTGTAAACCGCCGCTGGTCCCTCTCGGTCTCCAGCATGGCAAGACAGATCGCAAGCATAAAAGCTCTCCTCCTTTGTGTTGAATTGGCGCCGCTCTATCTGGTAAACGGCGAAAGGGGGAAAATATTACAGCGATTTAAAAATAATTTTTCGGGCGGCGGGATATTCGGCGCTGAACAGACCGTGCGGGCCTGCCCCGCCTTTTATATCACCAGGATCTGCGAAGAAACAAACGGTGGCGCGGACACCAAAAAAAGAGACACGCAGCGCGTGTCTCTTTTTTTGGAGCGGCTGATGGGAGTCGAACCCACCTATGCAGCTTGGGAAGCTGCCGTTCTACCGATGAACTACAGCCGCATCACTATTAGCTATTATAACAGCTCCTTTCAGAAAAATCAAGATGAAAATTGACGGCATGTCATGAATGTCCCCTCAGCCACATAAATTGTATCACTGCTGCAAAGGGGGATCTCTATGAAACGACTGATTGCGCTGCTATGCGCCTTGCTGGTGTCGGCCACCACTGTCCGGGCCGTGGATGTCTCCGCGCCCTCGGCCTTTCTGATGGAAAAGGAGACGGGCGCCATCCTCTTCGCCAAGGATGAGCACACCAGACGGGAGCCCGCCAGCGTCACCAAGGTCATGACGCTGCTGTTGGCCATGGAGGCTATCGACAGCGGCCAGATGAGCTACGACACCGTAGTCACCGCGTCCGCCCACGCCTGTTCCATGGGCGGCTCCCAAATCTGGCTGAAGGAAAATGAACAGATGACGGTGGATGATATGCTGAAGGCCGTGTGCGTCGTCTCCGCCAACGACTGTGCCGTGGCGCTGGCGGAACAGATCGCCGGCAGCGAGGAGGCCTTTGTAGAGCGGATGAACCAGCGGGCCCTGGAGCTGGGGATGAATGACACCACCTTTAAAAATGCCACGGGTCTTCCGGCGGCGGGTCACGTCACCTCCGCCCACGACATCGCCCTCATGAGCCGGGAGTTGATCTTAAACCATCCGGACATCCGCCGCTACACCACCATTTGGATGGATACCCTGAGAAACGGAGAATCCCAGCTGGTGAACACCAACCGCCTGGTCCGCTTTTATCAGGGCGCCACAGGGCTGAAAACCGGCTCCACCGACAACGCCCTCTACTGTCTCTCCGCCACAGCGGAGCGGGACGGTATGGAGCTCATCGCCGTTATTATGAAAGGCGCCACCTCCGCCCAGCGGTTTGAGGACGCCCAGACCCTGCTGAACTATGGGTTTTCCGGCTACACTCTGACAAAAATCGTACCGGAGGCCCCGCTGGCGCCTGTGCCGGTATCTCTGGGGGTCCAGGCCACCGTCCAGCCGGTGTTGGGAGACGGCGGAACCCTGCTGCTGGAAAAATCGAAGGCCGCCGGCCTCCAACAGGTTGTAACGCTGACGGAGTGTGTGGAGGCCCCGGTAGCCCTCGGAGACACGCTGGGCATGCTGACGGTCTCTTCCGGAGAAGAAGTCGTGGCGGAAATTCCCCTGCTGGCGGGGGAAGAGGTACCGCGCATCACCTTTTTACAGATGTTTCTGCGGACGCTTAGAATCGCATTTTTGTCGGATTGACCAAGGAGACGCCCGTTTTTTGGAACGGTTATGACGCTTTTTTCTTGCCGCCGCCGCGCCGAAATGGTATACTTTATGATAGTTGCGGCGGTGTATGCCCAGCACATAAGAAAGGATCGATGAACTATGTTGGATGTTAAACTGTTCCAGATGGAGAATTTCCTCTCCCAGCCCTATGAGGACACGCTGGTCCCCCTGCTGAAGAGCGCCCATGACCGCCTTCAGGACGGTTCCGGCGTGGGTGGGGACTTTACCGGCTGGGTCCATCTGCCCCGGGACTACGACAAGGCAGAGTTTGCTCGCATCAAGGCGGCTGCGGCCAGGATTCAGGGTAATTCCCAGGCCTTGGTGGTCATTGGCATCGGCGGGTCTTATCTGGGTGCGCGGGGTGTTATCGATTGCCTGTGCTCTCCCAACTACAATCTGAAAAAGAAAAAAACGCCCAACGTCTATTTTATGGGCAACGGTCTCTCTGCGGATGCCATGCAGGAGGTTTTGGACCTGCTGGAGGGCGTGGACTTTTCCGTCAACGTCATCTCCAAATCCGGCACCACCACCGAACCGGCCGTGGCTTTCCGCTTCTTCCGGGCGGAGCTGGAAAAGCGCTACGGCAAGGCGGGCGCCAAAGAGCGCATCTATGCCACCACCGACAAGGCCCGGGGTGCACTGAAGTCCCTGGCCACCGCGGAGGGATGGGAGACCTTTGTGGTGCCCGACGACGTGGGCGGCCGTTATTCCGTGCTCACCGCCGTGGGTCTGCTGCCCATTGCTGTGGCCGGCGTTGACATCGACGCCCTGATGGGCGGCGCGGCTGAGATGATGGACCGGTGCGCAGACACTGCCTCTTTTGACTGCCCGGCCTGGCGCTATGCCGCTGTCCGCTATGAGCTGTACCGCGCAGGGCGGCCCATTGAGATCCTGGCCTGCTTCGACCCCGCCTTTCGTTTCATGCTGGAGTGGTGGAAGCAGCTCTACGGCGAGAGCGAGGGCAAGGACGGCAAGGGCCTCTTCCCCGCAAGCGTGGAGTTCACCGCGGACCTCCACTCCATGGGGCAGTATATCCAGGATGGCTGCCGGAATATGTTTGAGACAGTGGTGCGCCTGGGCGCCTCCGGCCATCAGCTCTATGTCCCCAGGGACGAGACTGACGGCGACGGGCTGAACTTCCTGGCAGGCGAGTCCATGGACTTTATCCGTGACCGCGCCATGGAGGGTACGCTTTTGGCCCACACCGAGGGCGGTGTGCCCAACGTAATCGTGGAGGCGGGCGGCAAGACCGCCCGGGACCTGGGTCAACTGATTTACTTCTTTGAGTATGCCTGCGGGCTTTCCGGCTACCTGTTGGAGGTCAATCCCTTCGACCAGCCCGGGGTAGAGGCCTATAAGAAGAACATGTTCGCCCTGTTGGGCAAGCCCGGCTATGAGGACCGGAAAGCCGAGCTGGAGGCAAAACTGAACAGATAAACGGATGAGGACGGCGTTTTAAACGCGCCGTCCTCTTTCCTTTTTCAGCGGGCTGTCACAGAAATTTTGTGAATAAATCTCAAACTCGCGTTTTTTGCATTGTTTTTTCCACCGGCTTATGGTATCCTTACTATAGCGAACTCTCCCTACCTGGAGATTCTAAATGACAGGAGTGATTGAATATGGTCAGACTGATTATGGGCGTAAAAGGTTCCGGTAAGACCAAGCAGCTCATCGAATTGATCAACAACGCGGCAAAGGATGAACCCGGCCACGTGGTATGCATTGAGGCAGACCGCAACATGACGTATGATATCCACTATCATATCCGCCTTATCGATGCGCAGGAGTATAAGCTGTGCAACTACGATCTGTTCCGCGGCTTTATCAGCGGCCTGTATGCCGGCAACTACGACATCTCCCATGTGTTTATCGACAATCTCTGCAAAACTGTGGGCCAGGGGATTAACAACGAAACCGAGGCCTTTTTGAACTGGCTGGATGCCTTCGGCGAAAGAAATGACATCAAGTTCACCGTCACCATCAGCGCCGAGACCTCCGCCGCCACCGAGGGGATGCAGAAATACCTGTAATGGTATCGCCAACAGGTCCGGTCCCGCCTTTTGGGCGGAGCCGGATCTGTCTTTACCGGCGGCTCGGGTAAAAAGGCTAAACTTGTCGAAAGATTTCCTGAAGTTTTTCCCTTTGAAACCTTGACAACACGTGCCTGTTGTGGTATTCTAATTTTTGCCGACAAGCTGCCGGTGTGGTGGAATTGGTAGACACAGGGGACTTAAAATCCCCCGGTAGCGATACTGTACCGGTTCGAGTCCGGTCACCGGCACCACAAAACAAGATATCGCGGAGTAGAGCAGTTGGTAGCTCGTCGGGCTCATAACCCGGAGGTCGCAGGTTCAAGTCCTGTCTCCGCAACCACACCCACCCCTTAGAGCCGCAAGGCTTTGAGGGGTGTTTTCCTTGCTTTGGGAGAGGCGGTTTCCCTTGTTTTTTCCCTTATTGGAATTTACAGGCCGGAAACCGCCTGAATCTTCTTTTCCATCCGGTCAGCGCTGGCCTGTTTCATCTGGGCGGTGACATGTCCGTAAACGTCCAGCGTAAAGGCGGCGGTAGCGTGTCCCAGGTTTTCCTGCACCGTCTTAATGTCATCCCCGGATTGAATCGCCATAACCGCATATGTATGTCGGAGGTCATGAAACCGAGTAGACGGCGTTCCGATTTCTTACACAAGCTCTTTGAAGCAACGATAGATTACACGGTGAGAGAGGAATCCCCCAACTTCATTGGAAAATACAAGGTCCTTTTCTGTCCAACTCTTTCCCGCTTTGAGCCGCTTTCCGTTCTGTTCCAGTTTTTGAATCCGGAACAATTTCACCACAGAGGGCGCAAGCGTCAAAGTTCGGGTTTTGTTGTTCTTGGGCTTGGAGAAGTAAAATTGGCCGTCCTTGTGCTGCTCCCGGCGAAGCTGCTGCTTTATCGTCAGCGTTCCATTATCCAGGTCCAGGCACTCCCAGGTAAGCCCCAAAACCTCCCCCTCCCGAATCCCTGTAAAAAGTGCGATTTTATACAGGTATTCATAAGGGTGTCCATGGACTGCTTTCAAGAACTCGGAAACCTGGTTATCGTCCAGGGGCTGAATGTCCTTTTTCTCTACACGGGGAAGCTTGCAAGCGTCCGAGGGGTTTACCCGAATCACACCATTTTCGACCGCTTGCTGCAACGCCTTGTGAAGAATCCCGTGAATGTTCTTGATCGTCTTTGGAGAAAGAGGTTTTCCGCTCTCCTGGTTCTC
>CATNDT010000044.1:10911-19149 GCA_950097035.1 uncultured Oscillibacter sp. | reverse complement strand
GGGTTTAGCGGGTATTTTGCGAGCGTCGGGTATATTACAGCATCAAAAGCGGATAGAGGAAGCCGATCCAAACGACCATCAGAGCGCCGCCAATCCGGGTGGAAATGGAGGCGAAGGCCAGCAGATTCATACGGTTGCAGGCGGTGAGCACCGCGATGTCGCCGGAACCGCCGATGTTGCAGCAGCAAAGGCCGGCCGTAACGCCCGCTTCGTAGCCCCAGAGGCCAAAGAGGTGGCCGAAGATGATCGCGCCGGCATAAGCGCCGATAACGCCGAGAACGATAATCAGCAGGGCCGAGGGGGAGAAGTATGTGATCATCGACTTGATATCCAAAGAGTTGATACCGATGCCGGCGATAATGGCGGGCAGCAGCCCCTGGAGCATCAGGTTCATACCCCACACGGTGTAGTTGGAGATCCTGTCCTCGATAATGCCGGTGCACTTGATGATGACCGCGATGATGATGGCCCACGCCAGTCCTGCGATGGCCTTTGTGCCGGGCAATTTGCCCAGGATGTTGCCCGCCAGATAGACGCCCAGGCACATCAGGATACCGCCGCCCACGGCGACGTAGTCACCGGAGGTGGAGGGGAGCTTCTCGGCGGTCTCCGTCTGCATGGTGAGACCGGCTTTCCGCAGGATCGCGGGGTTGTCCTCAGGGGAGACCAGGCCGAATTTCCTCAGGAGAGGCTTGGCGCAGGCGCCCAGAATGATGGCCACAACGTTGGCAATAGACACATAGCAGAGGAACATACCGGCCTGGCTCATAAAGTCGGTGCCGGAGAGGCTGGTATAGAGGGTGGGGATGGTGACCATTGCGCCGCCGGAGCCGCCGGACATGGTGGGCGCGCCGATGTTAAAGATCGCCTCCTTGACGCCGAAGCCGGTCAGCAGACCGCCGATTGCGCAAAAGCCCAGCGCGAACACCTGGGAACCCAGGATGGCGGGGAGATACCGGACAATGGCGCCCAGGATGATCTTGCGGTCCATGCACAGGATCGAGCCGCAAAGAAGGGTGGCGATATAGACGTCCTGAAGTCCGTATTTCATCAGGATGCTGACGCCGCTGACCGTCTCCGCGGGAAGCAGGCCGAAGTACTTCAGCAGCGCGGGTGCAAACAGCGACACGATCACGGCGCCGCCCATGTAGCTGTTCAGAAGCGGGATGTTGTTTCCGATCCAATAGAAGAGACCGCCGATGCACATCAGAAATGCCAGGGTGCCTACCATGCCCACGCCGGAGACCCCGTCGCCCAGCGTTACAACGGGCATGAAGTTAAAATAAGTGCAGATCAGCGTGATGATGAGAAAAGGGACAAAGTACTTGAACGATAGACCACAGACCTTGAATTGCAGCTTTTGTTTCATGATTCTCCCTCCTGAAAACGGAATGATAGTGGTTGGTGAAAGGGGTTCGACTGTAAAGTGGCGATATTCCTTATCAAAGCGCGGCTCTCAACTCCTTTCGGAAATCCGGGTGTGCAATGGAGATCAGCGCCTCCGCGCGCTGGGAGAGATTTTTCCCCCAGAGCTGCGCCACACCGTACTCCGTGACGACATAATCCACGTCGAAGCGGTTGGTGGTGACCGCTCCGCCCTCTGAAAGCACAGGGGCAATGCGGGAGATCGTGCCGCTCCTGGCGGTGGAGGGCAGCGCTATAATATTTCTGCCTCCTTTCGACATGTTTGCACCCCGGACGAAGTCCACCTGTCCGCCGGGACCGGAGTACTGGAGCTTGCCTACGGTGTCGGCGGCCACCTGCCCGAGGAGGTCTACCTGCAGGGCGCTGTTCACCGCCACCATGTTGTCCTGCTGGCAGATGACGCGGGGGTGGTTGGTGTAGTCCACGGGGGCCATAAACACGCCGGGATTGTTGTCCATAAAGGCGTAGAGCGCTTGGGTCCCCATGGCAAAGGTGGCCGTGGAGGCTCCCCGGTCCAGCTGCTTGTAGCGGTTGTTGATGATCCCGGCCTCCATTAACCCGGCTACACTGTCGGAGAGCATCTCGGAGTGGATGCCGAGATCCTGCTTGCCGGTCAGCTGCTTTAGCACCGCGTCTGGGATTGCGCCGATGCCCAGCTGGAGGCAGTCCCGGTCCCTGATGAGCCCGGCGCAGTTGGCGCCGATGGCCTGCTCCACCGGGCCGATCTTTGCCGGGGGAATGGCGGGGATGGGTTCGCTGGCCTCCACCAGCCAGTCGATCTCCGTGACGTGGATGTGGCAGTTTCCCAGGGCTCTGGGCACCTGGTCGTTGACCTGGGCCACCACCAGCGGGGCGGTCTCCGCCGCCGCTGCCTGAAAATCCACCGTGGTGCCAAAGCTGCACCAGCCGTGGCTGTCCGGAGGGGAGACGTGGAGGATGGCCGCATCCGGCCTTAAGCTCTCCCGCACGTAGCGGGGGTATTCGTGGTAGTACAGCGGCACAAAGTCGGCCCGTCCTTCCGACACGGGCTTTCGGGTGTCCGCACAGACAAAGATGGTGGAGTAGCGGATGTGGCCCTCCATCTCCGGGCGGCAATAGGGGGCGTCACCCATGACCAGCAGGTTGTGCAGCGAGATGTTGCGGAACGCCGCACAGTGCTCCGCCAGGGCGCGGTTAACCGCCTTGGGCTCTCCGGTCACATGGCTGGTGAGGATCTTTGCGTTTTCATGGGGCAGCTTTTCCAGCAGAGCCTCCATGTCCAGCAGGTGCTCTTTGTAGTAGGTTTTCCAGCTCAAGCCCTATCCCTCCAGCTCTGCCAAAAACGGCCGGGGGTCCGTAATCCGGCCGGTGATGGCGGACACGGCGACGGTGGCGGGACTGCCCAGGAAGATCTTGCTGCTGGCAGGGCCCATGCGCCCCAGGAAGTTGCGGTTGTTTGTCGCAAGGATCACCTCGTTTTCGCCCACAACACCGCCGCCCCGGCCCTGGCAGAGGGAGCAGTAGGGCATTGTGACCATGGCGCCCGCCTGGGCGAAAATCTGGATGTAGCCGAGCCGGATGGCCTCCTTGTAGATGTCCCTGGTAGCGCAGGTGACGATGAACTTCACATTTCTCGGTACATGGCGGCCCTTCAGGATCCGGGCGGCGATGGCCATGTCCTCCAGGCGGCCGTTGGTGCAGCTGCCCAGGAAGATCTGGTCCACCTCTGTGCCCTCGTACCTGGTAACGGGGTGGACGTTGTCCACGTACTGGGGAACCGCCAGGTTGGGGACGAAGTCCTCGGCGCGGTAGCGCAGCACTTTTTCATAGCACTCGTCGGGACCCACGGTCATCCAGGCCACATCCGCCGGGTCCACGCCGCTGTAAGCACAGGTCTTTGCGTCGGGGGCGAACAGTCCCACCTTGGCGCCGCACTCCACCGCCATGTTGGAGATGCAGAGGCGGGAGTCGATGCTCATCTCGTCCACGGTCGTTCCGCAGAACTCCAGGGAGCGGTAGGTGCCGCCGTTGGCCGTCAGGTCGCCCAGCACGCGGAGGATGATGTCCTTGGACATCACGCCCTGGGGCAGGCAGCCGTCAATCCGGATTTTGATGGCGGAGGGGACCCGGACCCACATCTCGCCCCGGCCCAGGGCGGCCGCCATCTCCGTGTATCCCACGCCGGTGGAGAAGCAGCCCACCGCACCGTAGGTGGTGGTGTGACTATCGGTCACAAAGACGACGTCGCCGGGCCTGGCAAACCGCTTCTCCGGGATCAGCTGGTGCCCGATGCCCTCGCCGATCAGGTGGCAGCCGAAGCCGTATTCCTCCGCCAGCTTGCAGCCGGAGCGGTAAGATTCCGGGTCGTCAAACATGACGCAGGGCATCTGGTGGTCGTCGATAACGCCGTAATTTTCCGGGTGGGCCAGCTTCCGGTAGCCCATGCCCTGGAGCTTTTTGTAGACGGGGCCGGTGTACACATCCAGCACAAAGAGCCGGGTGGGCCGGGCCATGACGATGTCGCCGGGGCGCAGGCTGGCGGAGTGGGTGTTCCGCATGAGAATCTTTTCCGCCAGGGTGTGCTCTCCCACATACTCCGGCGCAGGGGGCAGGGGCTTGCGGGAGGCCATGGAGCCCTCCTCCAGCTTCCGGTTTTCGATTTCGCAGGTCTTTACCAGGCCGCCGTTTTCGATGATCTCCAGAAGATTCTCCGGGATCTGGGGGATGGGGAATTCGACATTGTTCCAGAGCACCACCATCCGCTCCAGGTCCACTGTGACGGTGTCGCCGTTTTTGACGTGCTTGTAAAGGTCGTCGTTTTCCAGCAGCAGCATGCCGTTGTTGATGGCGTTGCGGAAAAAGATCCGGGCGAAGCTGGGGGCGATCACGCAGTGGATGCCGGCGGTCTTCATTACCTCCGGGGCCATTTCCCGGGAGGAGCCGCAGCCGAAGTTGGGCCCGGCCACCACGATATCTCCCTCCTGGAGCTGCGCAGCCAGCTCGGGGTAGAGGGGCTCAAAGACATACTGTTTCATCTCCTCCATGGGAAGCCCCAGATACTGAGTGGGGATGATAATGTCTGTGTCGATGCCCCGCCGCATCAGCCAGACGCGGCCGCTGAATACTTTTTTCATACGATCCCCTCCTTAGTTTTCCGGCTGGCGCACATATCCGGCAATGGCGCTGGCGATGGCGGTCCCGGCGCTGCAGAGATACGTCTTTGCGTCGCCCTCTCCGTTGCAGTTGGGGCAGCTGCGGCTCCCGGCGCTGAGGACGATGTCCTTGCCGTCCACCAGGCCCTGGCTGTGGGCGTAGCAGGCGGAGCAGCCCTGATTCATGACGATGGCGCCCGCGTCCATCAGCGTGCCGATCAGGCCCTCGTCTGCGGCCTGGATATATGCCTCCGTTGTGGCGAAGGCCACCAGCAGCCGGACGTTTTTGGAAACGCGCTTGCCCTTGATAAGCGCTGCCGCCTTGCGGATGTCCTCAATGCGCCCGGAGGAGCATCCGCCCACGAAGGCGGCGGTGATCTCCATGTCCCCCAGATTTTCCGCCGGTACGGCGGACTGCAGGTCGCCGGCCTTGGAGACCACGGGCGCCACCGTGCTCAGCTCCAGCTTCCATGTGCCGCTCTGCCGCTCCGCCGCCGCCAGCGCCCCACAGCACCCGCCGGCGCTGAGCATCTGGAAGAAGGCGATCCGGTCCCCGCGGTCCATGCCGGCCAGACCCTCGCCGCACACGGTCAGCAGTTTGCCGCCTAAGCCGCCTGCCTGGGCAAGGAAGGTCAGCGCGGCGTCCTTTCCGCAGGCCGGGGCGCGCAGAGCGCCCGTCAACTCCAGCACGGCGGTCTCGGGAACGGTGCAGGCAGCCGTCCCGCTCTGCAGCGCCGCCGCCATCTCCTCAGGTGTTAAGCGCAGGGGCAGTGCGCCGGCGCTTCCGTAAATGCTGCCGAAGTCGCCGCAGTGGGCCACGATCTCACCGGGCCTGACAAAGCGGTCCAGCATGATCTGGTAGGATACGCCATATCCGTTGAAGAGCTCGCAGCCGTGCTTTTCGGCAAAGCGGATCAGCGCCCGCTGCTTCATTGCCACGCCTTCGCTGCCACAGGGCGTCTCGTGGTCGATAAAGACCTTCACCTTTTCGGCCGCGGCCGGCTTGCCCTCCCGGATCAGCGGCGGAACTGCCGCTGCCGCGCCGTCGCTGAGGACAAACCAGTCCGGCCGGACCGTGATGTTTGCGCCGGGGGATCCCAAACAAGAAAGTCTGCTCATAATATCCTCCTTCGATCCTGATTGTGCCGGGTTTTACTTTTGGGCCAGCGCCCGGTATTTTTCATAGCGCTCTTTGCTGTGCGCTCTGGCTCTGGCCATCAGCGCGTCCGCCTCCACCGGGAAGGTTCGGCGAAGAGACGCGTAGCGCACTTCTCCGTTGAGGAACTCCTCCAGATCCATGGTGGGCTCCCTGCTGTCCAGAATGAAGGGGTTCTTTCCCTCCTCCTTCAGCTCCGGGTTATAGCGGTAGAGGAACCAGTAGCCGCTGTCCACCGCCAGCTTTGCCTCCGTCTGGGCGTAGGCCATGCCTTTGACGATGCCGTGGTTGATGCAGGGGGCGTAGGCCACGACCAGGGACGGGCCCCTGTGGGCCTCCGCCTCCCGCAGGGCCGTGATGGCCTGGTTGGGGTTGGAGCCCAGGGCAATGGAGGCCACATACACGTTGCCGTATTCCGCCGCCAGCATGCCCAGGTCCTTTTTGGCCGTCTTCTTGCCCGCCGCGGCAAACTGCGCCACCGCGCCCACGGGGGTGGCCTTGGAGGCCTGGCCGCCGGTGTTGGAGTACACCTCGGTGTCCACCACCAGGATGTTCACGTCCAGCCCGGAGGCCAGCACGTGGTCCAGACCGCCATAGCCGATGTCATAGGCCCATCCGTCGCCGCCGTACATCCACATGCTGTTGCGGACGAAGTGCTCCTGGTGGCCCTTCATATAGTCGATGATGGGGCCGCTTTCGGTGGTCTCCGCCAGCGCATCCTTCACGTTGTCCGCCAGGACCCGCGCGTAGCGGCTGGATTCATAGCCGTCCAGCCAGCCCTGCAGAGCCCTGCTCAGCTGCGGGTCCTGACAGACGGGGAGCAGCTCCCGGGCCTTTTGATGCAGGCGGTCCCGCTGCTGGCTGATGCTCAGGCACATGCCGAGGCTGTACTCAGCGTTGTTTTCAAACAGGGAGTTGGAAAGGGCCGGGCCGTGTCCGTGCCTGTTTACAGTGTAGGGGAAGCTGGGGGTGGAGAAGCCCCACGCCTGGGTGCAGCCCGTGGCGTTTGCCACGATCAGCCGGTCGCCGAACAGCTGGGTCAACAGCTTCATATAGGCCGTTTCGCCGCAGCCGGCGCAGGCCCCGGAGAACTCCAGCAGCGGCTGCTCGTATTGGCTGCCCCTGACGGAGAACTTGTCCATGGGATTGGCCTTTTCCGAGAGGGTGAGGCTGTAGTCCCAGTTGGCCTGCTGGGGGAGCTGGCTGGCGATGGGCTTCATCTCCAGGGCGGTCTCCCCGGCAAGGCAGGCCGTTACGCAGGTGCCGCAGCCGGTGCAGTCCAGGGGATCCACCTGCATGCGGAACCGCAGGCCCTGGAAGCCCTTGCCCCTGGCCTCCCTGGTGGCGTAGCCGGCCGGGGCGTTTTGGACCTCCTCCTCATTCAGCAGAAAGGGCCTGATGGCGGCGTGGGGGCAGTAGAGAGAGCAGAGGTTGCAGCCGATGCACTTCTCCGCGTCCCACTGCGGCACATGGGCCGCAAACCCGCGCTTTTCATATTTGGACGTGCCCAGGGGAACGGTGCCGTCGGCCATGTCCTTCCAGGTGCTGACGGGAAGCTGGTCGCCCTTCTGGCCGTTGACCATGCGCATCACCGTGTTCACATAGGCGGGGGCGCTGGCGTCCACGGTCTCCGGTTCATCCTCCAGCTCCGCCCAGGCCGCGGGGATCGGGATCTCCCGGAGCTCCGCAAGCCCCCGGTCCACCGCGGCGTAGTTCATGCTCAGGACCTTTTCGCCCTTCTTGCCATAGCTTTTGGTAATGGCGTCTTTCATGTACTCCACAGCCTGGTCAATGGGCAGAACGCCGGAGAGCTTGAAAAAGGCGGCCTGGAGAACGGAGTTGGTGCGGTTGCCCAGGCCGATCTCCGCGGCGATATCCGTGGCGTTGATGGTGTAGAACTTCACGTGGCGCCGGGCCAGGAGGCGTTTGACCTTGTTGGGCAGGTTTCGCTCCAGCTCCCCGCCCGTCCAAACGGTGTTGAGCAGGAAAGTGCCGCCCTCCTTGACCTCGTTTACGATATCGTACTTCCTGATATAACTCTCGTTGTGGCAGGCCACAAAGTCCGCCATGGTGACATAGTAAGTGGAGAGGATGGGGGTGTGGCCAAACCGCAGGTGGCTTTTTGTAACGCCGCCGGATTTCTTGCTGTCGTACTCGAAATAGGCCTGGACGTACTGCTCGGTGTTGTCGCCGATGATCTTGATGGAGTTCTTGTTGGCGCTCACGGTGCCGTCGGACCCCAGTCCCCAGAATTTGCAGCTGATGGTCTTCCCGTCGGCGGTGACAACGTTCTCTCCCACCGGCAGGGAGAGGTGGGTGAGGTCGTCGTTGATCCCCACGGTAAAGTGGTTTTTCCGCGGGCCGGCCATGTTGTCGTAGACTGCGATCATCTGGGCGGGGGTGACGTCCTTGCTGGAAAGACCGTAACGGCCGCCCAGCAGCACGGGGTGGGTCTCCAGATTGACCAGAGCGCCCGCCACATCCTCAAACAGAGGCTCGCCGGTGGCGCCCGCCTCCTTGGTGCGG
>CATNDT010000044.1:0-10854 GCA_950097035.1 uncultured Oscillibacter sp. | reverse complement strand
GGGCGGTACAGGGGCACCTGGATGAAGCCCACCTTTCGGCCCCGGGCATTGAGATAGGCCACCACCTCTTTCAGGCAGTCGGAGACGCTGCCCATGGCAATGATCACGTGTTCCGCGTCGGGTGCGCCGTAGTAATTGAACAGCCGATAGTCCCGGCCGGTGAGCTTGTTGATGTCGTTCATGTATCCCTCTACCACGCCGGGCAGCGCATCGTAATAGGGGTTTACCGCCTCACGGAGCTGAAAATATGTGTCCGGATTCACCGCGCTGGACCGCATAACGGGACGCTCGCTGTGCAGGGAGTTTTTGCGGAAGGCGGCGCCGGCCTCGCGGTCCAGCAGCCGGTACAGGTCGTCATAGTCCAGCACGTCGATCTTCTGGAGCTCATGAGAGGTGCGGAACCCGTCGAAGAAGTGCAGGAAGGGTACCCGGCCGCGAATGGCGGACAGGTGGGCGACGGCGGCCATGTCCATGCACTCCTGCACACTGGAGGAGGACAGCATGGCGAATCCCGTCTGGCGGCAGGCCATAACGTCGGAGTGGTCGCCGAAGATGGAAAAGCCGGAGGTGCCTACGGTCCGCGCCGCCACGTGGATCACGCCCGGAAGAAGCTGGCCCGCGATCCGGTACATCGGCGGGATCATCAGCATCAGGCCCTGGGACGCCGTATAGCTGGAGGTGAAGGTGCCGCACTCCAGGCTGCCGTGCATGGCGCCGCAGGCGCCGGCCTCGCTCTGCATCTCCACCAGACGCACCGTTTGGCCAAACATATTCTTCATCCCGTTGGCCGCCCAGGTATCCACGTGCTCCGCCATCGGGCTGGAGGGCGTGATCGGGTAGATGGTCGCTACCTCTGTAAAGGCATAGCTCGCGTAAGCGGCAGCCTCATTTCCGTCCATGGTTTTCTTTTTAGGCACAATAGATTCCTCCCTTAAAAATCTTCAAATGTAAGATTAACCGATTAAGCATACGTGATGCTTTTATATTAAAGGCCGGAAATTCCATTGTCAATCTCAAAATTTTTGATCTTTAAATTTTTGGACAATTTATGAAAAAATAAGTTCTATTTTTCTGTTTATCACAATTGACATTCCCGCATGTCCCCTGGTATATTTTTGTTGTAGTGACTTGATTAACCGATTAAGTAACGAACATGGAGGAGACCGATGAGACAATTTGTAAATATGCACACGGAGGCGGAGGTGCAGGAATACCTGAACTATGAACCTCCCGCCAGACCGGTCAAGTTTGCCAGTGTAGACCTGCGGGACGGACAGCAATCCCTGATCGCTACCCGGATGAAGACGGAGGACGTGGTGCGGGCCATCGCCATGATGGACACCGTGGGGTTTGACAGCATTGAAATGTGGGGGGGAGCCACCTTTGACTCCTGTATCCGTTTTTTGAAGGAGGACCCTTTCGAGCGCCTGCGGCTTTGCAAAAAGGCCGCCCCCAACACGCCGCTGCGGATGCTGCTGCGGGGCCAGAATGTGGTGGGGTACCGCCAGTATGCCGACGACATCGTGGAGCGCTTTGTCAACGTGGCCGCTGAGGATGGGATCGACGTTTTCCTGATCTTCGACGGTTTGATGGATGTCCGCAACTGTGAGGCTGCCGCCAAGGCCGCCATCAGGACCGGCAAGCGGGTGGAGGGGAATCTGCTCTATACCACCAGCCCCGCCCATAACGACGCGCTGTACTGCGATGTGGCAAAGCAGTTTGTAGACATGGGTATGACGGCGGTCCATCTGGAGGATATGGCCGGGATGAAGGACCCCATCTCCACGTTCCACACCATCCGGGCACTGAAAAGCGCCGTGGATGTGCCCATCCACTATCACTCCCACTGCACCGGCGGCATGGCGGACATGTGCTATTGGGCGGCGGTCCACGCCGGCGTGGACGTGCTGGACACGGACTTTTCGGCTTTTTGCCACGGTACGGCGCACCCGGCGTTGGAGAGCATGGTCACAGCCCTCTCCCAAACGCCCCAGGCGGTGCGGATGAATATAGACCGCCTGGTAGAGATCAACAACGTGCTTAAGGAGATTAAGGCGAAGTATCAGGCGTTCCAGAGCCAGTTCACCGGGGTGGACATCTCCGTCCTCCAGCACCAGATCCCCGGCGGCATGCTCTCCAACATGGAGAGCCAGCTGAAGCAGCTGCACGCTTATGACCGTATAGATGAGGTCCTGGCCGAGGTGCCCAGGGTCCACAAGGAGTTCGGCTATCCGCCGCTGGGAACGCCCTTCAGCCAGATCGTCGGCACCCAGGCGACGATGAATGTACTCCAGGGTGAGCGCTACAAAATGGTTCCGAAGGAGAGCAAGGCCTATATGCGGGGAGAGTATGGGAAATTCCCGGCTCCGGTGGATTCCGTCGTGCAGAGAAAAATCATCGGGGACGAGGAGCCGATCACCTGCCGCCCCGCCGACCTGATCCCCCCCGAGTGGGAGAAGTTCAAGGCGGAGGCCGGGGACCTGGCCAGAACCGACGAGGACGTCCTGATGTACGCGCTTTTTCCGGTGGTTGCAAAGAATTTTCTGGAAGGCCGCAATTGAAGGCAAAACGTTTTGACGGATTTTGACAGAAAGGATATAATGCCCTATGAAACAGACAGACCTCAAGCAAATCCAGCAGGCGCAGGCGGTGATGGAGGAACTGCGTGAGATCCGCGGCGGCACGCTCCTTCCGTTTCACCGGCAGCTGGCCAACGATCCCCAGCTGCTTGGCGCGTTTCAGTCCCTGTTCCTCAACTGCAACCGGGGCGACAATCTTATCCCCGCCAAATACCGCGAGCTGATGATCATGATCTTAGGCTGCTCCCGTGGGGTGGAAACGACCATCCGCGTCCACGGCAACAAGGCGGTGCAGGAGGGAGCCACCATTCAGGAGGTGGGAGAGGCACTCCGTCTGGCCATGATGATTTTCGGAGCCTCCGCCGTGATCCCCGCCGCTTTATTGTTTGAAGAGCTGGAAGAAAAGTAAAAAAGGGTCCTTTGGCCCCGCGAGATAAAGGAGAAATTACAATGGTTACGATGTTGAACAGCGGCATTCAGATCCGCTGGCTGAACACTGCGGGCTTTGAGATGATTTTACCCAGCGGCGCCCATCTTTTGGTCGACCCCTGGCTGGACGGCGCCGACGTTTTCCCCATCTCCCTGGATGAGATCGAGCGGGCGGATTACATCCTCCTCTCCCACATTCATTTTGACCACGCCCAGGACATTGAGCGGCTGCTGAAGAAGTTCCCCAAGGCGCGCCTCTTTGTGGGAGATCTCTCCACCGACGCCCTTTGCACCTTCCAGCACGTCAGCCTCACCAATATCTACCGCGTCCGGGGCGGGGAGGAATACACTTTTGACGATGTGAAGTTACAGGTCTTTTCCGGCCGCCATACGGAAAACGCAAGGGGCGTCTACCGGGACGACACGCTGACGGACGACCCGCAGTCCCTGGGGATGTGGTTCGGCGCCTTGGAACTGATGAACTATCTGGTTACCGCCGGAGACGGAACGAGGGTCCTGCTCTGGGCGGGCATGACCACGCCGGACCAGAAATACCGGCTCCAGGGCCTGCAGCCCGACATTGCGGTCATGCATCTGAGCCCCAAGCAGGATCCACGCGATTTTTCCGATCTGGTCAAGCATATCGGCGCCCAGGTGGTGATCCCCCACCACCACGATATGACCGCGCCTTTCTTTGAGACCCATCCGGAGATGATCGACGCCATGCTGCCCCAGGAGGCCAAGGAGGCCTATCTTGTGGACGGAAAGTTCAATACGGAGGCCTTTGTCGAAAGATATAACCGCGCGCTTCAGGAAATTGCGCCCTATGCCGACATGATGGAGTTGGAGCACCACAAGTGGTATAAGTTCGGCCTTGCTTTTCGGAAGGTATAAGCCCGTCTTTCCGCGCGGTATTCCTTGCTTTTCCTGATTTAAGACAGTATAATGATACGAACAGGTCCGCAGTGTCGTATTAGAGCGATTAACATCATCTTGAATTGGGGAATGCAGTATGGCAACGATTTACGATATCGCACAATTTTGCAAGACTTCCTCCGCCACCGTCTCCTATGTGTTGAATGGAGACGGTGACCGGAGGCGGATCTCAAAGGCGACGCAGGAGCGAATCTTTGCAGCAGCTGAGATGCTGCACTATCGCCCGAATACGGCTGCAAAGCGGCTGCGGCGAGAGTCGGGCAAGGGGTTGAATATTGCGCTGTTCTGGCCCAATTACAGCTTTGAGCAGGGGCTGATCTCCACGCTGCGGGCCGTGAAAAGTACCATCGATGTGGTGGAGGACCCCTTGGAGATCGCACTGCAGTTTTATGAGCCTGGCCATTTGGCGGAAAAGGAGAGTATTCTTCTTTCTCCAGCATACAATGGTGTTCTTTTAGGCGGTATGGCGGAGGACGACTTGGAGTATCTGTCGGGTCATAAATTACCAATGCCGGCGGTGGTAATTAATCGCAGCCTTGAAGGGCTTCCGGTATCCACCGTCGATCACCGTGCAGCTGGCCGGATGGCATGCGACATCGCTTTAAAAAAGGGAGGAGAGGATATCTGCGCCCTTTGGGAGCACCAGCACCACGTGGCGACCAATCTCCGCCGGGAGGCCTTTGTAGAGCGCTGCGGGGCGCTGGGGCTCGACCTGTCCAACCGCCAATTTTACTGCGACGGCTCGGAGGAGTCCGGGTATGCCCAGGGAATTCACCTGATTCAGAAAAAGCAGCTTCCGAAGGTGATTTTCTGCAATCATGAGGCCATCGCGCGGGGCCTGCTTTGCGCGCTGACGGAGTCCAACATCCGGGCGGGGGAGGACGTGCATCTTTTCACCACCAGCGTCGCCCCTGCCAGCTATTGCCGGTACTGCATCCCGTCGTTAACGGTCATCGACTTGAAAATGCAGCAGGTGGCGGAGCGGGCTTTAAGGATGTGCCTGTCGCTGATCTCCCACCAGACGCTTGCAAAAGACGTTGTTACATTGCAGCCGGAAATCATTTTCCGTGACTCGTTTTTGGAGAATCAGCCGTCCTTTCCAATGTTTTGATATAAGGAATCTTTTTGGGAAAGCCGAAACCGGATATTGTTGGAGAAGATGTTTTGGATATGGACGGACATATAAGCGCTGGGCGAATGAAAAGCACCATCTTTCCTGCTGCGGAGGAAAGATGGTGCTTTAGTTCAGAGTGCCGAAATCAGTGTAAATTGTGCCGATTGCTGAAGTACTTTTTCGTCTCCATGGCCACCACGCCGGAGAGGGCGAACAGACCGATGAAGTTGGGGATGGCCATCAGGCCGTTGAAGGTATCTGCCACATCCCACACAAACTCCAGAGGGGACACGCAGCCGATGACCACCACTGCGATAAAAATCACCTGAAACACCCGGATGGCCTTATTGCCGAAGAGGTACTGGATGCAGCGGGTGCCATACAGAGACCAGCCAAGAACGGTGGAGAAGGCGAAGAGCATCAGCGCCACGGCAATGAACAGGGCGGCGAACTTGTCGCCAAATACCGTGGCCAGGGCGGCGGTAATCAGCTCGCTGCCGGGCTTCACGCCGAAGTCAATGGTCACGCCGCTGGCGATAATGGTCAGGGCGGTGAGCGTGCAGATGACAATGGTGTCGATAAATACCTCAAATATGCCGTACAGGCCCTGGTTCACGGGGCCCCTGGTGTCCGCCGCCGCGTGGGCGATGGCCGCGGAGCCGAGGCCCGCCTCGTTGGAAAAGGCGCTGCGCCGCAGGCCCCAGATAATGGTCTGCTTGAGGACGATGCCGGTGGTGGCGCCAAACACGGCCTGAGGCGTGAAGGCCGTGGCAAAGATCATTTTAAAGGCGTTTCCAACACCCTGCCAGTGAACGGCAATGACGATCAGAGTGAAGAGAATGTAGAAGATGCTCATAAAGGGGATCAGCTTCTCCGTCACCGCGCCGATACGCTTGATGCCGCCCAGCAGGATCACCGCGATCAAAACTGCCAAAAGGATACCCATGATCCACTTGAGCGCCATCTCCAGGCCGGAGGAGACGGTCATAAACGCGCTGAAAGCGCCGATTACGGAGCCGGTGATGCTGTTTACCTGGGACATGTTGCCGATGCCGAAGGAGGCCAGGCTTGCAAAGAGGGCGAACAGCGCCGCCAGCCACTTCCAGTTTTTGCCCAGACCCTTGGAGATGTAGTACATGGGGCCGCCAACCCAGTCGCCCCTGGCGTCCCGCTCCCGGTATTTAATGGCCAGTACGATCTCGGAGTACTTGGTCACCATGCCCATCAGCGCCGCCAGCCACAGCCAGAATACCGCGCCGTAGCCGCCCAGGGCGATGGCCTGAGAGGTGCCCACGATGTTTCCGGTGCCCACGGTGGCGGACAGGGCGGTGGTTACGGCCTGCATGGGCGTCACCGCGCCCTCGCCGGCCTCCTGCTTTTGAAACATCTTGCCCACTGTGTTTTTCATGGCGTGGGCAAAGTGGCGGAACTGCACGCCGCCGCAGCGAATGGTCAGAAAGAGGCCGCCTGCGATGGCGCAGGGTAAAAACGTGTACATCCACGCGAAGTCGTTCAGCGGACCTTTGACAAAGTCCAGAATCGTGTTTAAAATTCCCATAAAATCCCTCCATATGCCCAACGGGCACTCATATAGTGAGCGGCAAAAAAGAGGAGCCGTGTACGCGGCTCCTCTTACAAATGCCCAACAACTGCCGGCGCATACAGCCGCCGGCAGAGTGATCCTTCTGTCCTTTTACCTGAGAGATTCAGCGGTTTCCCGCCTTGCACCTTCGGTACCCAACGGATTGGGATTCTCCAGAGCCACATCCATTCCCGGTCCCCGTCCGGACCCCTCCGGACGCCTGAGAGTTTTACTCCTTCGGCAGGCCTGCGCCATTCCCCCAGGAACTTCCTTTGCCGTTCTTCAATTGTGGTATTACCTTAACACGCTAAAGAGAAATTGTCAATTGCGTTTTTTGACAAAACGTCCGCTTGGTGAGGACGGGTATTCCCACTATATGGACAAAAAACAACACGGCTTACAGCTGCCTTACGGATACCACACCGGGAGTAGAACGGATCTGGTCCAGAATATCCTCCTGATGGGTGCCCTTGCGAAGCCGCAGGGTGAAGATGGCGCAGGCGTTGTGCTTGTCGCTGGAGTCGGAGCGGATGATGCCCATATTCAAAATCTTCATATCCACCTCCCGGAAGAGCCTCAGCAGCTCCTCCAGACAGGATTTGTCGGTGTGCTCCACATACAGGTTGACCTCAGGCGCGTTTTTCAGCATCCGGTATTCCAGGCGGGAGAAGAGCAGCTCCGCCAGCAGAATCAGCGCCGTGGCGAAGAGGCCGCCCTCGTAAAAGCCGCCGCCCAGCGTCAGGCCGATGATGGCGGCGGCCCAGAGACCGGCCGCGGTGGTCAGGCCCTTTACCCGCCGCCGCCGGGTGACGATGATGGTGCCCGCGCCGATAAAGCCGATGCCGGCCACCACCTGGGCGCCCAGGCGTGCCATATCGGTGTACTGCCCCATGCAGAGGTACAGATACTGACTGGTCAGCGTGGTCATGGCTGCGCCCAGGCAGATGAGGATATGGGTGCGGAAACCGGCCGGGCGGCGTTTGAACTCCCGCTCAATGCCGATGATGCCGCCGCAGACCACAGCCAGCAGCATCCGCAGAGACACGGACAGAAGCGTCACATTCCGCAGGCCGTCAAAAATGGATAACATGGTTCTCGCCCCTTTCCTTAAATATCGTGGATGACGTATACGTCATCCATCTCCGAGATGGAGGCCAGCAGCCGGGCGTGGCCGCCCTTCTGGTTCATCCGGAGAGAGAAGATGGCGTTGGGATGGCGGGACAGGCTCTCCTGCCCGTGGTCCACCTCCGCCTCATAGATCTGCACATCCTGGGCCTTGATGCGGTTGATGATCTCCCCCACATTGTCCAGAGAGCGAAACTCCACATAGATGTTCATATTCCGGGCGTTTTCGATAATCAGAACCTCCAGGGGAGAGAGGACGTGGACAGACAGGAAGATCAGCACAAAGGCAATGGCCACGCACTCGTAAAACCCCGCGCCGATGGCAAGGCCCATGCAGGCGGAGGCCCACAGCCCCGCCGCGGTGGTCAGCCCCTTCACCTCCTGCCGCCCGGTGACGATGATGGTGCCCGCGCCCAGAAAGCCGATGCCGTTGATTACCTGCGCGCCGAAGCGGCTGACATCCGTGCGGATGCCAATCTCTGCCGCAAGGCCCGCCCAGCGGGTAGTCAGCATGTGGTATTCATACTGGCTGAGCAGCATGGTCAGCGCCGCGCCGAGACACACCAGCATATATGTGCGAAAACCTGCCGGCCGGCCCTTCCGGCCCCGCTCCAGGCCGATCATTCCGCCGAACATCATGGCCAGCGTCAGCCGCAGTATCAGTGCCGCAATATTCATCTGCCGCAAATAATCCAGAGATTCGATCACAAAAACAACCTCCTTCCCGGCGGCGGGAGGAATAAGAGAGGAGAAGAACTGGCCAGGCCACTTCTTCCCCAAATCCGAATCTCTCCCCTATGGGCGCCGGAATATTGTTTGAAAACGTTTGCGCATGCAATATGTAATGTATAGTACTTATATTTACCATAGATCCCCTATAACTGTCAATCTCTATTTGCGGTATCTGCAAAATATTCGGACATTTCTATAAAGAAATTGTATAAATTTTGGCGATTTTCCAAAAATTTTTCCCGGAGGCGTTGGAATGTATCGAGAAAGCAAGGGGTTTTTACAATTTTTATAAGGAAGTAAAATAAAATTATGAATCAAAATCGCAACTTTTTAAAACCGCAAACGTTGACTAAACAGACGAGGGAACAACCGCCGTTTCAGGTGAGCCCCTTTCCCCTGGTCAGGTCATAGCTGATGATCAGCAGATTACGGATCTCAACGTCCGATACGGAGCCGTCCAGCAAAATGGTCACCCAGTTGGACTTGTTCATGTGGTAGACGGGCAGAAAACCCTTCGTGCCGAAAAGGGAACCCAGGAGAATGGGTTCGCACTTGACGTTCAGAATTTCCATAACGCGGTTCTCCGGCAGTCCCAGTTTACTCCCGGGTACATCCATGACGGCGGCGTACCACTTGCGGCTGGCCGTATGCCGCAAAACGCAATAGGTGGGGTATTTGGCCCAGAGGTATTCCGGTTCTGAGCCGAAGTGTTCCCGGGCATATGCAAGCAGCTTCTCTCTGTCCATAAAAGTCCTCCGTGAAGATGGGGTGGTCGTTTTCTAATTTTATCACAGATATCCGCCGGATTCAACAGCGGGGAACCGCCGCCGCGGAGGGCAAAAAATGCAGTTGACAAATACCCTTAGGGGGTATATAGTAAATATACCCGGGTGGGGTATATAAAGGGGTGTATTTATGGAGGATAAAGCCTGTAACTGCCACAAGACCAAGGAGCGCTCCCAGGAGGAGTACAAGCGCCTGATTCACCGGCTCAACCGGGTGGAGGGCCAGATTCGGGGCATTCGGGGCATGGTGGAAAAGAGCGCCTACTGCACGGATATTCTGGATCAGGTGGCGGCGGCCAACGCCGCGCTGAACGCCTTCAGCCGGGAGCTGCTGGCCGAGCATATCCGCACCTGTGTGGCCCGGGATATCCGGGCGGGAAAGGATGAGACCCTGGATGAGCTGATTGCTACGCTGCAAAAGCTGATGAAGTAGGCAGTAGTTAAAAATAAAGCGGCATTTTTTACAGTATAACAGGGAATCCTCATTTGAGAAGATGCATTTTGTTGATTTACTGGGAGGTATCCATGGAACAGTATACTGTCACCGGCATGACCTGCGCGGCCTGCAGCGCCAGGGTGGAAAAGGCGGTCTCCAAGGTGCCGGGCGTCACGGCCTGCTCCGTCAGCCTTTTGACCAACTCCATGGGCGTGGAGGGGACTGCCGGGGCCGGAGAGATCATAGCGGCGGTGGAGGGCGCCGGCTACGGCGCGGCCCCCAAGGGCACGGGGGGACAGGCGAAGGCCGCCGCCCGGGCGGAGACGGAGGACGCCCTGGCAGACCACGAGACGCCGGTGCTGAAGCGGCGTCTCCTCTGGTCGTTGGGATTTCTTCTGGTTTTGATGTACTTCTCCATGGGGCACATGATGTGGGGCTGGCCCGCGCCGGTGTTTTTCCAACACAACCATGTGGCCATGGGACTGCTCCAGCTGCTGTTGACGGCGGCGGTGATGGTCATCAACCAGAAATTTTTCATCAGCGGCTTTAAGAGTCTATGGCACCGGGCGCCCAATATGGACACACTGGTGGCTCTGGGGTCCTCGGCGGCCTTCGTTTACAGTACCTATGCCCTCTTCGCCATGACGGACGCCCAGGCGCGGGGGGATATGGCCGCCGTCATGGACTACATGATGGAGTTCTATTTTGAGTCCGCGGCCATGATTTTAACGCTTATCACCGTGGGCAAGATGCTGGAGGCCCGCTCCAAGGGCCGGACCACCGACGCGCTGAAAGGGCTCATGCAGCTGGCCCCCAAAACCGCCACCGTGGTGCGGGAGGGCGCGGAGGTGCAGGTCTCTGTAGACCAGGTGCAAAAGGGCGACGAGTTCGTTGTCCGTCCCGGGGAGAACATCCCGGTGGACGGCGTGGTGCTGGAGGGAACCAGCGCGGTAAACGAATCCGCCCTGACGGGGGAGAGCATCCCCGTGGACAAGGTGGAGGGAGACCCGGTCTCCGCCGCCACACTGAACCAGTCCGGCTTTATCCGCTGCCGGGCCACCCGGGTGGGGGAGGACACCACTCTCTCCCAGATCATCCAGATGGTCAGCGACGCGGCGGCCACCAAGGCCCCCATC
>CATNDT010000043.1 GCA_950097035.1 uncultured Oscillibacter sp. | reverse complement strand
CGGGTGACGGATTTCCCACAGTCCGCACATTTCAGAAAGCCGCTGAACAAATGGAACTCCCGCCCGCTCCAGAGGCCGGGAGGAATATCTTCTGACGACGAAACTGTTCTGCGGCTACTGCCGGGAGATGATGACCGGGTGCGGCGGTACAGGGAAATCCGGGACGACCTACCGCTATTACGCCTGTAAAAGCGCCAAGAAAAAGACTTGTCGAAAGAAAGTTGTCAACAAGCAGAAAATTGAGGACAGGGTTGTTTTGGGGTGCCGCAAGCTGTTGACAGACGGCAACATAGAGAAAATCGCCCTTGCGGTTGCCGCCGCTTGCGAGGCCGACTATGACAGTTCAGCCATCAAACGCATCAAGGCGGCAATTCAAGAGGCGGACGCTGCCATAGAAAACCTGTGGAAAGCGTTGGAGCGCGGGCAGGCGGTGGATATGATTGCCAAGCGCATTGGGAAGCGCAAGCAGGAAAAGGACGAATTGCAGAGTCAGCTTGCCATTGAGATGGGAAAACAGGTCACATTTACCGCTCCGCAGATTAAGGCGTTTCTCTATTCGCTGAAACGAGGGAATGTCAATGACGAGAACAACCGCCGGGGAATGGTGAATATTTTCCTCCGGGCCATCTATCTCTATGACGATAGAATGACGCTGATCCTCAACGGCGGCGACAGGCCGATTACCGTTGGCGATATTCTGCTGGACGAGATAGAGGAACACTTTGAGGACGCGGTTTCAAGTCATGCGGAGTGTTCGCCGTTGGTTGCGGCCGCTCCACCAGAATAAGAGGTCAAAAAAGATATTTGGTCAAAAAACCAAGTGTTTTCAAGGCCTCGGAGGTCCTTGGATGATGAAAATCCAAGGGCCTTAAAATTTAGATATTTCCCCGCTACCTATTCACACAGGTACGACTTAAACCTGCGGCAGAAACATTCAAAAAAGGCGCTTCAAAAATCGATGAATCGTCTCAGCAGATCGAGACTCTGCAGGACCAGCTCCGTGAGTCCGAAACTCTGGCCGGTGAGATTCTGGAGCAGTACCAGCGCCTGCTGTCCTGGGCGGACCTGTATGACGATGTCTCTCCGGAAGGAAAGCGAATGATCGCCTCCTATGTTGTCAAGGCTGTGACGCTGTCCAGAGGGTACGATATTCAAAGGGTACGATATTCAAATCGACCTCAACATCTCTGAGGCGCAGTATCTCAACGGGATGGAGCTGCAGTAAAAGGGCCGGTCCTCAGCCCCAAATCGCCAAGATTGCTATTCCACTTTTTTGCCGGATATGATATACTGCACTTTGAGAGAAGGTGAGACAGCGATGCAGGAACCCAAACGCCAGATTCGCAACAGCACCGTGGATTTTCTGGTCTTCACGAAAGACGCCAACGAGGAGGGTGTTGAGGTGCGTGTCCAAAACAGCACCGTCTGGTTGACCCAAAAAGCCATCAGCCGGCTCTTTGACGTGGAGCGCAGTGTGGTTACCAAGCACCTGAAGAAAATCCTTGAAAGCGGCGAGTTGGACGAAAAATCAGTATGTGCATTTTTTGCACATACTGCGGATGACGGCAAGACCTACCGCTATAAGTTCTACTCCCTGCCCACTATTATCGCAGTGGGCTACCGGGTAAACTCTCAGCGGGCAACGCAGTTCCGCCAATGGGCCACCAAGGTGCTGGATACGTTCACCAGGCAGGGCTATGTGCTGGACAAGGACCGCCTGATCAACGGGCAGATCTTTGGCGAGGACTATTTTGACCATCTGCTCTCCGAGATCCAGGAGATCCGCGCCAGTGAACGGCGGTTCTATCAGAAGATTACGGATATCTATGCCACGGCGGTGGACTACTCCCTGGACAGCCAGATTACAAAGGACTTCTTCGCCACCGTCCAAAACAAAATGCACTATGCAATCCACGGCAATACCGCCGCCGAAGTCATTGTGGCCCGGGCGGATCATACGAAGGAGCACATGGGGCTGACCTCCTGGCGCAACGCCCCGGACGGGAAAATCGTCAAGGCTGATGTCTCCATCGCCAAAAATTACCTGTCCATGGAAGAGATGCAGGAGCTGAACGAGATCGTGACCATGTACCTCGACTACGCCACGCGGCAGGCCCGACGTCACATTCCCATGACCATGGCAGACTGGGCATCCAAGCTGGACGCCTTCCTGCAGTTCAATGACGCTGAGATTTTACATGACAAAGGGAAAGTGACTGCGGCCATTGCGAAGGCCTTTACGGAGAGCGAGTTTGAGCAGTACCGCATCATGCAGGACCGCCTGTACCAAAGTGATTTTGACAAGCTGGTTGCCGCCACACAGAAGGATGAAGAAGCGTAAATGATAGGTTGCCCTCGCCCTGTCGCACAGGTCGAAATATAAAATCACCGCATACACGGAATTGACGTGTTCCATGTATGCGGAGGGTAGGGAATGTTGGATATGACTGCAATTTCTTCTATCTGCGGCTTTGATAACGCATTTGATAACGCAATGTCAAAACAGATGATCCGTTTACAGCGCCAGATGGATTACGGGGTTCCCAAAGGAGTTTTGTCTGCGCTGAATGCGCTTCAAGGGGCGCTGCAGCCCTTTTCGCAGATTTCAACACCGGCTTGGCTCCGTGAATTGAACACACTAAACGCTATGCAAAACACATGGCAGATTCCGGAGCTTCAAACCATTGCGCAAAACGTTCAGCGTATATGCGATGTATGGAGCCCCGCAATGCAGACAATCAGCCGCCAGCAATATCAAAGCTGGGCGGTCCCCCAGCTCGAAACAACGATGCTGGACCTGATTCAGTCCTCCTGCGCAAATCTGACATGGGACGCTATGGTATCCACCCTGGCCGGCAGTCTGGGCGCTTTTGCGGATCTTGAGATCCCGGAATATGATCTGCCTGAAGATGTTCCCGCACTGACGGAGGAGGAGACCGCGCAGCTGTCTGCGGAATTGACTGAGGCCGCGGAAGACCCGCAGAATTGGCAGCAGCGGATGATGGATGTGATACAATCCTGGAAAGCACGCAACCCCATTGTCGCCGGTCTTGTTCAGCTGATTGTTACCACCGTGATCTCGCAGCTGATTTGGCAGTCGCTCTGTTGGGGGGCGGCCACGCTGAGGGATTCCATGCTGCGGGAAGAACCCACCAGCAAAGCCGCTGTTGTCTGTCAGGTCAAGCAAGGTGAAATCATCACCGTCATCGGAGATGCTCCGTATTACTATCTGGTAGAGGTCACTGATCCGGATACAGCCAAATGCTTCTCTGGTTATATCAGCAAAAAATCCGTGAAACCCGCGCAGGACATTGACAAACAGAAAACGTTCAAGCATACATAAATCGCTTGCTGTTGAACTTTACCGTCTGCAAATAAAGCTCTCCCAGAGCAAAGGAACAAAGCGGATCTATCACGGTTGATATCCGCACTGCCAAAAGGTGATTCTATGAAGCTGTCAGAGACATCCCTTGAATGGGCTCTTGCGCACCTCCAGCGGGAGAATGATACCGATCTGTTCCCGGAACCCATTGAGATCGAGATCGTGAATCAGCAAAAAGAAGAAATCGTCAGGCTTCTGAAAGATGTGGATCTGGGTGCATATTCATGGCATCCATCCCGGCGTTTCATGGTCCCCAAGGGAGAATTGTCCTACCGGATGATTACGCAGCTTGATCCGCTGGACAGCGTAATGCTGTCCGCCTGTACTCTCACGATGCATTCATGGAGTATGCCCGGCAAATGATCGCGGATAACCCCATGGACATCCAGGAGGAGATGCTGGAAGTCATCCGCTCCTATTCCAGCGATAACCCAATATACCAAGATTCCACACCATTCATGTCCGAGTGGACAAAACGGGCCTATCTGGTTGCCTGTTCCATTCTCATACCGGAAGAGCGACGCTTTTTCCTAAAAAATGCCAACACTTCACTGTTGACAGATGCGATTCTTGAAAAGAGCATCATTAATTGGGCGCTGAAGTAATGACGAGTGAATATCGGGATATTATATTTTGAGGAATCTCCAAAAAGGGCCCGCTTAGCGGACCCTTCGAGAGAGCGCTGCGTTCGCATCGCAGAGGTCGAAGGGTCGATCCCCTTCGAGTCCACCAAAGCAAAGCCCACTTTAGATGCCGCAGGCTAAACGCCTTCGGCATCCGTGGTTTTCGGGGTTTTCGAGCAGCCGGAGGGGACGACCGGATCGGCGTATGACCGCCCCGGCTTTCACCCTCAGGTCCGCCGCACCTGGAAAGGGTACGATTTCGGCATTTTGAACGAGCTGACAGGCAAGGGTCTGGTCAACGCCAGAAACCGCAGCAAGTCCGCTTCGTTCACAAAGAAAGAACGGTTCTTTTCCTGCGCTGATCAGTTGCTGACAAATTGTCAGCAACTGTAGCAGTTGTTGTTAAAAAATCATTTGGGCGGCGAGTCGCTTTTTACCTTTGGGACGCTGTCGTTTGATCTCCAACCAAGGCGAATTTCGATGCAAAACGATTATTGACATTGGAACTTTTCTATCGTATAGTTGAAATAACCTAATTGTGGAGGCAAAAGATATGGTCAAAAAAACGGTAGATGAAAGAATTTCTGTGATCGACCAGAAAATCCAGAAAAAACGTGATGAAATTGCCGCTCTGGAAGCTCAAAAGCAGCGGCTTCTGCATCCGGTCAACATGAAAACCGTGATGGCAAAAGCAAAAGAAGCCGGTCTCACCCCAAAAGAGATTGCAGAAAAATTGGGCCTTGAAGTCTGAATGTGAAAAAGACGCCGCCAAAAGTTGTACCCTGTGATGTGACAACTAAGGCAGCCGATCTATTTGCTTCAAAATAACTTTTTCTGCAGCCGAAAGACAGCGCCTGAACGGCGCTGTCTTTCATTATAACCTGATTGGCCGCTTATCGTGTGCCCCCTCTTAACGGCCATGACTTTGGCAGATCTCCTGCGTGATGCGAAAAGCCCGGATATACGCTAACACTCCGGCTAATGGTCGCTCACGGCCCCATCGGCAGGGGTGCAGTTTGCACAGATATTTTCATTGCTGGCTTCACCGCACTGCACACTGGGCGTTCCCGCCACGGCCTGGGCGCCGAACTCCACGGGAACGGCGACGCAGAGCTCCTGACTGATGGTGAAGTGACAGCTCCCGCCGTTACGGGGGCAGACGTCTCCCGCGGTTACGACGGGGGCTCCGCAGCAGTTCACCACCGGCGTACCCACATGTGCGAAGGGAGTCACCGATACCGGCACACAGACGGTAGACCGCTGATATCCCACCACCGGGCAGCTGCTCTCCTGCATTTCACAGACGGGACCGCAGATGGTCAACCCCTCCAGAGCCGTATTGCCGCCAAACAGACAGACGTCGATGGCCGCCACCTCACGGGGTACCGTCAGTTCAAAGCAAATGTGCATAGACCCGTACACCTTATCCAGCGTGAAATCAAATTTCAGGCCGGAGCATCCGGTGGCGGGGTCGGGCCTGCCGGCGCCGCACAGTTCCACATTTCCGCCCTCCCCAAACACCACCTCCTGCGCCGCGGCATTGATGGCGACGGCGACATTCACGATCTCGTTTACCGGGATCCTGTCGCAGATACCAAACACCACGCGGCTCAGATCGGCATAGGCAGCGCTATCTTTACCAACGGCCACAACGTCATAGCAAAACCGCTGATTCTGGCCGGCAGAGGGGGCGAGGACGGAGTCGGATAAATTGAGGGATACCTGAAACGGCAGGATCTGTTCCCCCGGGACAGCCGAGTAATCGACCTCCAGATTGCAGGCGGAAGCCCTTGCCTGCTTGCAGGAGCATGACACTATTAACACACTCTCCTCTTTGCCAATTTCAGCCAGCAGAACGCCGGCCACCTCATCCTATGTCTTGAAGGAGGGCGGGGTGTACGCCAATCGACTTCAGCCGTTTATTACAAGTTGAACATCCTCCGCCACCCGGATCATGTCGGACCGGGACGTCTTCTCTCCAAATATCTCCCACAGTACTCCTGTTTTCACGTCAACCCATGCGATCTGCACATCTCCCCCCTTTTCAATGACCAGGGCAGAATTGCCCCGGATCTCCAGGGACATCACCTCCGCGTTTTCAGAATCGAGGCTTACTGTGATATTGGGGTCCGTATAGGCGCTTACTTCGATCCATTGTCCGTCCGCCGCCGTATACTCGCATCTGACGTTCTGGCTGCTGCGGCTCTGCCCGGCGAAAACATAACCGTCGGGCAGCCACTGTACTTCAATATCGTAAACCGCCGCTGTGCCGCCAGTCGTGCCGGGCCCCTCCAGGCGCAGCCGGGTATGCGTATCAAATTTGAAAACCATCATCCGAAACGTTTCAGAAAATGCAAACGCTGTTGTAAACAGCGCACCAACTGCCACGGCCAATACAACAGCCCGATACGCAACACTCTTTAATGTCCGCAAAGCTTTCCGCCGCCGCTGTGCCGCAAAGCAGCGCCTGATGGTCCGATAGCAGCGCCGGTTTAATTCTTCCGGTACCGCCGCGGCAGGGTCTTGCCGCAGTGCCTCGTTCTCACGCTCCAGCCGCCGCCCCTCCTCTATGGCGACCTCCTCCATCAAGAGGGAAAAATATGCATCCATGTATCTTTCCTCTAATTTCTCATGTCTCGTCACTTGCCCGCCCCCCCTTTCATCAGGCCTATCGCCCTTTGACGCGCCCGGAACAACAGCATCCGGACACTGTCCTTCTGGCAGTGATACTGCTTTGCCAGCTCCTCATTGGACTCCTGCAGGACGTACTTTCGATAGAGCAGCTCACGGTCCTCTTCGGAGAGCAGGTGCCAGACCCGTTTTAAATCCCGCATGCTCTCCGCCAGCTCCAGAACCTTTTCAGGAGGCGGAACCTGAGACGGGTAATACTCAGGTGCGGCGGCCAGCGGGGCGGTATGGCGCTTTACAACAGCTTGATGCGCCTGAAAATTGATTGCCGCATTTTTCACCGTAAACATGATATACACCGGCAAAGCATATGGCGGCAGGCACCTCAATTTTTGAACCTTTCCGCAAAGACGCACCACTGCATCCTGCACAACATCCTCCCGGTCCTGCGGGGCGGACACATAGCGCGAGGCTGTTGCATACATCTGGACCTGATAGGACTCATACAGCGTTTTCAAAAACTCCTGATCGCTCTCCGCCTCTATTGGACTAATTGGCCACAGCAAACCCTTCACCTCCCCACAGTGCCCCGCGCCTTTTTATAAGGAATACAACACCTCAACCGTTGAACCCCATTTCGGCCAATATCTGAAGGACATCGCGCTGCAGCTCCGCATCCTGTGTTTGGAGCAGGATGCTCCGAATGGAATCCGGATCGCCGGAAAAGCGTCTGGCCAGTTCTTTGCGGATGGGAGCGGTATAAATATCGTACGCCCCATAGTATTGGACCAGCCCCAGAAGCGTACCGTCATCCAACGCCTCGCTAAAGGTGTATTCAGGCCAAACCGGCCCATGGGAAAACAGGTTCCGGATATCCCCACTCTCCGCCAGCGGCTCTAAAATCCCCGCCGCATAGGTATCGATGTTCCTAAAGATGTCTTCCGCAGTGCCCGGGGGAAAAACGCGCCGCAGCTCCTCCTCATACCGCGCCTCAGAGGGCGTCCAGACCCCCGTCACCGTATAGAGACCCGCGGAGCTTTTTTGATAGGAGATGGCAACGGGCAGCCAGCAAGCGCTGAAAATAGCGGACTCATACCGCTCCGTCTTCTCTGAATAAATCAGAGGACTCCCGCTGACGCTGTAATACAGGAGCAGGCCATAGGCCGTGCCTCCATCCTCCCCGGGCCGGAGCGCCAGCTGTTTCCAGGTCATGGAATGTCCGTCGCCTGGCAAGTCCCGGCACATTTTTGCCAGCATTGTCTGCTCCAGTGCCGTATCTAACGGTGTTCCGGCGTTGAGCTTCCAAAGAAGCGCTTCGTCCGCATCCATCAGGCTCTCGTACAGAGCGCCCATAAAGCCGCCGTTAATGCCGCCGTCCGGTGAGAATGAGAAGGAGGCATCCCGGAAACAGCAGACCCAACGGCGCGTACCGTTGGCGGCGGGGCGGAACACCAGATACACCGACGGATAACCCGGAGACGCTTCCCACTCAGACCCCTGCAGCGCGCGGTATCTATAGTTTGCTTCATAGACCTCAAAAATCTCACCCTCGATCTCGTCGCATATGTATACAAGCGCGATCTCCTCCAGGCGGGATTCCGCGTATTTACAGGTGGAATACAGGTTCTGATTATACGCAAATTCATCGGCTCGGAACCGCTCCGCTGTTTCCAGCACCTCCGGAGGAACGGCTCTTTGATCCGCCGCTTCCGACCGGCCCGGCTCCGGCGCCGCACTGCCCCGCGCAGCAGAGTCCGGTCTTGCCGGGACCGCCGCCCCGGCGGCGGTGATGGCGGCAGCCAGCAGCAAAAACACGGCCGCGGCGGTTAGCTGGCCGCATCTAAAATCAATTTTCCCCTTCATATCCGCGCCCTCCATTTTGTAAGATGAAAACCCGATTCAACCCTTCCCTGATACTATAAAACAGCTATCCTTCAAAAACGCAACAAAATTTTTGCCCGGTGCGGCGCGCTCTGGCGGCTCCCCCTCTTGTTCGTGGGCCGCCAGGCTGAGAAAGGCCGTATACGGCGCCTCAAACCGCATCCGTCCCACGGCGCTGTGAATGGCCTGCAGGTAAATCAGCATGCTCTTCGCCTCCCTCTGCCCTCTGTTACATCCCGGCCCGGCAAAAGTGGCAAGGACAGAAAAAATTCCCGAAAAAGGTGGTGGCAACCCATCTTTTTCGGGAATTTCCCTATGCCGTTTTTCCTCTTTCAGGTTCTGCGGCCCCGCCGGGACCGCTTATTCCCCGTCCGCCTCCAGCAGGTCCGCAAAGAACACGGGATAGTCCGCCGCAAGCCGCTCCAGCAGCATGCAGGCTACCTCCCGGCACTGGGGGTGCGCCGCCCTGTCCGCCCGCAGGCGGAAAAAGTGCCGCCACTCCCGCAGGTTCATGGTGGCTACCAGCTCGGTTTTCAGGGAGTTTGGCAAAACGCTCCTGGCCTCCTGGGGGGTGGCTCCCAGCTCGATGAGCTTAAAATAGCTCTCCTCCGCAGACCGCATGGCGGCCATCCAGACATCGTACTTCCTCCGGTCAGCCTCACAGTTTAAATCGTATTGAAAGCCGGTGGCAATGTCGATGCAGGTGATCTGCCGGCCAAACTTCTCCTTTACGTAGTTGCAGTACCGGGTGCTCTCCTGGGAGTAGCTGGCGATGCGGTGGCGCACGATCTCATGGGTCACGCCCCGGTCGCAGATAAACTTCACCGTGATACTCGCATGCTCAATCACGGACTCATGCCCCCGGCGGATGATCCCCCGGATAAATCTCTCTGCCGACCCCTCCTCGATCTTATCCTCACTCTTATAGCAGACGCGGCCGATCCGCTCGATCTTTTTCAGCATATTCTCATAGCTGTCCGGGGTAAACACCTCAACGCTGGGCCTTTGTACGATCATAATGTCTCTCCTTACCTCCGCAATTTTTTTTATTATAGACCAACTTCCCTCCATCCGCAAGTAACGGCGCGATTTTTCCTTTCTCTCATTTTTGTCCCCCGCAGCGGCAACCTCCCTCTTGAAAATCTGCCATTTCTCTGGTATAGTAAATTAGTTATAGTATAAGAGTCAACTTGAGGTGAAATTGTGTATTTAAAAGCGCTGGAAATCCAAGGCTTCAAATCCTTTCCCGATAAGACCGTGCTGAACTTCGGCGAGGACATCACCGCCATCGTGGGCCCCAACGGCTCCGGCAAGTCCAACATCTCAGACGCCATCCGCTGGGTCATGGGCGAACAGAGCGCCAAGGGGCTGCGGGGAGCCAAGATGGAGGACGTGATCTTCGGCGGAACGGAAAGGCGGTCCCAGGTGGGCTTTGCCCAGGTCACGCTGGTACTGGACAATACCGAGCGCATCTTCCCCACCATGGAGGAGGCGGAGGTGGCCGTCACCCGCCGCTACTACCGCAGCGGCGAATCGGAGTATTATATCAACCGCCAGTCCGTCCGCCTCAAGGACGTGGCAGAGCTGTTTATGGACACCGGCATGGGCAAGGAGGGTTACTCCATCATCGGCCAGGGTAAGATCGACGAGATCCTGTCCACCCGCAGCGGCGACCGGCGGGAGATTTTCGAGGAGGCCGCCGGCATCTCCAAATTCCGCCACCGGAAAGAGGACTCAGAGCGAAAGCTGGAGCGCACCCAGGAAAATCTGGTGCGGATCAACGACAAGATCGCCGAGCTGGAGCTGCAGGTGGAACCCCTGCGGGATCAGGCGGAAAAGGCCAAAAAATATCTGGTGCTGCGGGATGAGCTGCGGCTGCTGGAGATTTCCGTGTGGCTGGAGAACCTGGACAACCTGAAGGTGGCCGCGCGGAAGCTGGAGTCGGATTTTCACGCGGCGGAGACCGCCCGGGACGAGGCCCGCGCCGCACTGGACGCCCTGTATGCCGAAAGCGAGCAGTTTGGCCAGCGGATGCAGGAAAAGGACATGGAGGCCGAGCGCGTCCGGGCGGAGGCCGCCGGGCTGGGCGGGCAGGTAACGGAGCAGGAGTCGGCTGTGGCCGTGCTGGAGAGCACCATTCTCCACAACCGGGAAAACATCGCCCGGGCCCGGCAGGAGCTGGAGGAGACAGACAGCCGGGCCGGCAGCCTCCAAAAGCAGGCGGAGGAGCAGGAGGCCCGTATGGCGGAGATCGACCGGGAACTGACGGCTCTGGACGAATCGCTAAACACCCTGCTTCTGCAGGCCCAGGCAGCGGCCGAGCGGGCAGGCGGGGCCCAGAGCGAGGCCGAGGCCCTGCGGGCCAAGGAGGCCATTGCCGTGGCCGCCGCCGCGGATGCCCAGGCCGCCGCCGCCGCCATCGCCGCCGAAAACAGCCAGATCGCCGAGCGGAAAGCCAATCTGGAGACGGAGCACGCCGCCGCAGCAGGCCAGCTGGCCTCCTCCGAGCAGGAGGCCAAGGCCAACCGGCGTGCCCTGGAAAACGCCCGGGACGAGGCGGAGGCCGTGGCAAACATCATCGCCGGCCACAGCCTGCGGATGGACGAGCGGCGGAAAAAGGCCGCCGCCGCCGCGGACCGGCGGGTAAAGCTGACCATGGACGTGGGCGCGCTGGACAACCGCATCCGGCTGCTGACGGAGATGGAAAAGGAGTATGAGGGCTTTTCCAAGGCCGTGAAGACCGTGATGCAGGCCAGAGGAAGTCTCCGGGGCATCCACGGCCCGGTGGCAAACCTCATGAAAACCGGCGAGGCGCACAGTCTGGCCATTGAGATCGCCCTGGGGGCGGGCCTGCAGAACATTGTGGTGGACCGGGAGGAGGACGCCAAAAGCGCCATCAACTATCTCAAGCAGCGGGACGGCGGCCGCGCCACCTTTTTGCCCCTTACCGCCATTCGGGGCGAGGCGCTGCGCCAGAGCGGTGTGGAGCGGGAGTTCGGCTTTGTTGGCATCGCCTCCCAGCTGGTGGAGTTTGACGAAACATACCGAAACATCTTTCAAAGCCTGCTGGGCCGCACGGTGATCGTGGAGGACATGGACTGCGGCATCGCCATGGCCCGCAAATACAAAAACGCCTTTCGCATCGTCACGCTGGACGGGCAGGTCATCAACCGGGGCGGCTCCATGACCGGCGGCTCCACCTCCCGCTCGGCGGGCGTTTTAAGCCGGGCGGCGGAGCTGAACCGGCTGAATGGCCGGGCCGGCGCCATGCACCAGGCCCTGGCCGACGCCACACAGGCGGAGGAGGCGGCCAACCGGGAGCTGTCCGCCGCCCAGTATGAGCTGGAGACGGCGGAGAGCCAGCGCCGCCAGGCCGAGGACGAGATGCTGCGGCTGGAGGGCGCCAAAAACCACTTCGACATTTTGCTGCGTTCCCTGCGGGAGAATCTGGAGAATCTGGCGGGCGAGCTGGAGAGCCTGACGGGCCGGCTGGAGGAGAACACCCGCCGGGCGGAGGATACCGCGGCGCAGATCGCCGCTCAGGAATCCCTGGCCGCGGAGTACCGGGCCCAGGCGGAGGCGGGACTGGGCCGCCAGTCCGAGCTGCTGGCCCAATCCGGCGCGCTGGCGGAGGAGATCGCCGGGAAAAAGGCGGACCTGGCCGCTCTCAACGCCGAGCGGGAGTCCACCGCCGCCCGCGCAGCGGACCTTCGCCGCCTCTCACAGGACCTGGGCGGAGACCGGGCCCAGAAGGAGGAGGCCGTGCTGGCCTACCAGGCCAACATCGACACGGCCGGCGATGAGATCCGCCGGCGGCAGGCGGCTATGGCGGAGCTGAACGCCAAGGCCCGGGCCTGTCAGGAGCGGCTGAATCTTTTAAACGGCGAAAAGATCGCCCTGGAGGCCGAGCGCACCGCCAAAAACCGGGCCAGCCAGGAGATGAACGAAAACCTTTTGAACCTGGAGCGGTCCGCCTCCAGGCTGGAACAGAAAATCGCCACCTCCGCCATGGAGGAAAAGCAGATTTTAGACCGGCTGTGGGAACACTATGAGCTCAGCCACACCGACGCACAGGCCCAGCGCCTGGAGCTGGAAAGCATGCCCAAGGCCACCCGCCGCATCGGCGAGCTGAAGCGGGACATCTCCGCCCTGGGCACGCCCAACATCGGCGCCATTGAGGAGTATGACCGGGTAAACACCCGCTACACCTATCTTACCGGCCAGCGGGACGATGTGGAGGCCGCCAAGGCGGATCTGGAGCGCATCATCGGCGAGATTACCGCGGAGATGACCCGCATCTTCGCCGAACAGTTCAAGCTCCTCTCTGAGAGCTTTCAGACCACCTTTGTGGAGCTCTTCGGCGGCGGGCAGGCCCGGCTGGAGCTGGAGGACGAGACCGACATTCTGGGCTGCGGCATTGAGATCAAGGCCCAGCCGCCGGGCAAGACCCTGAAGACCATCTCCCTCCTCTCCGGCGGCGAGAAGGCCTTTGTGGCCATCGCCCTGTACTTCTCCATTTTAAAGGTCCACCCCACCCCCTTCTGCGTGATGGACGAGATCGAGGCGGCGCTGGACGATGTAAACGTCACCCGCTACGCCCGCTATATGCGCACACTGACCGGAAAGACCCAGTTCATCGTCATCACTCACCGCCGGGGCACCATGGAGGAGGCCGACGTGCTCTACGGCGTGACCATGCAGGAGCAGGGCGTTTCCAAAATCCTCACCATCAATCTCAACGACATGGCAAAGGAGCTGGACATCCAGTAAAGACCGGCCGGAACGCCAAGAGCCGGCCCGGAAAGGAGAGAACCCCATGAGTTTACGACAGAAAGACTATATTGTCGCCACCCTGGCCATCGGGGGGCTGTTCGTGTCCTTCGTTAAGGGCGAGGCGGGAGCCGTGATGCTGCTGACCGCTCTGGCCCTTTATATCATCTGGTGGCGCTGCCCTTACTGCGGCAAGTTTCTGGGCCGGAAGCACGAGCTCCACTGCCGCTACTGCGGCAAGGCCGTTGACCGCAGCGCGAAAAAGACGAAGCAGAAACAGGAAAATTCCTGATTTTGGGAGGATCGTATGGGCTTTTTTGACAAGCTGAAAAAAATCACCACCAATCTCTTCTCCGGCTTCACCGAGGCGGACGAGGCCTTTTTTGAGGAGCTGGAGGAGACGCTGATTCTGGCGGATTTGGGCATGGACACCGCTTTGGAAACGGTGGAAAAGCTGCGCCAGCGGGTGCGGAAGGAGGGGCTCCACGACCAGGAGGCGGTGAAGACCGCCCTGCGGGAGGTGCTGGCCGCCGGGCTGGACACCGGCACCACGGAGCTCAACGTCTCCACCACCCCCAGCGTGATGCTGTTTATCGGCGTAAACGGCGTGGGAAAAACCACCTCCATCGGCAAGCTGGCCCATTTGCTGAAGCTCTGCGGCAAGCGGGTGCTGCTCTGTGCGGCAGACACCTTTCGGGCCGCCGCCGCCGACCAGCTGGAGATCTGGGCAGAGCGGGCCGGGTGCGAAATTGTGCGCCAGCACGAGGGGGCGGACCCCGGCGCCGTGCTGTTCGACGCCCTGCAGGCCGCCAAGGCCCGGGGGGCGGACGTGGTGCTGTGCGACACCGCCGGCCGGCTGCACAACAAGGCCAACCTGATGGCGGAGCTGGCCAAGCTCTCCAAGATCATCGACCGGGAGTGCCCCGGCGCGGCCCGGGAGACGCTGCTGGTGCTGGACGCCACCACCGGGCAGAACGGCCTTATTCAGGCCAAGCAGTTTCAGGAGGCGGCAGGCCTCACCGGCATCGTCCTCACCAAGCTGGACGGCACCGCCAAGGGCGGCATCGTGGTGGCCATCGCCAGGGAGCTGGGCGTGCCGGTAAAGCTGGTGGGTGTGGGCGAGGGCATCGACGACCTGCGCCCCTTCGACGCGGAGGCCTATGCCCAGGCGATTATCTGACGATTGGGGGCGCCGGGAGAGAAACCGGACCTTTCACCGCCCTATTCTGAAAGTTTGGAGGTCATACCATGACGAGAGCAGACGGACGGGCCTTTGACCAGCTGCGGCCCGTAAAGATCACCGCGGACTTCATCCAATTCGCCGAGGGCAGCTGCCTCATTGAGTGCGGCCGCACCAAGGTCCTCTGCTGCGCCAGCGTGGAGAACCGCACCCCGCCCCATGTCCCCGAGGGCAGCGGCTGGGTGACGGCGGAATACGCCATGCTGCCCCGGGCCAACCGGGAGCGCAGCCGCCGGGATATATCCAGGCTGAAGCTCTCTCCCCGCAGCGCGGAGATCCAGCGGCTGGTGGGCCGGTCTCTCCGGGCCGCCGTGGACCTGGACAAGCTGGGGGAGCACACCGTCACCGTGGACTGCGACGTGCTGCAGGGCGACGGCGGCACCCGCACGGCCTCCGTCACCGGCGGCTTTGTGGCCCTGGCTCTGGCCTGCCGGCGGATGGTGGAGGCGGGCCTGCTGGCCGCCAGCCCTATCCGCCGTTATGTGACCGGCGTGTCCGCCGGCATTGTGGACGACCAGGCCATGCTGGACCTGCAGTACAGCGAGGACAGCCGCGCCCAGGTGGACCTGAACTGCGTGATGAACGAACTGGGAGAGCTGGTGGAGCTGCAGGGCACCGGCGAGGGCCGGGCCTTTACCCCGGCGGAGCAGCAGGAGCTGGTGCGCCTTTGCGCCAAGGGCTGCCGGGAGCTGCTGGCAGTTCAAAAAGAGGTATTGGGAGGGAGATTTTGATGACACAGAAATTTGTGCTGGCGACCCATAACGCCCATAAGCTGCAGGAGATGTCCGCCATTTTGTCCGGTCTTGGCGTGGAGGTGGTGAGCCCCGGGGAGCTGGGCATCGCCGTGGATGTGGAGGAGACCGGCGCCACCTTTGCGGAAAACGCCCTGCTGAAGGCCAAAGCCATCTGCGCCGCGGCAAATCTCCCCGCTATTGCCGACGACTCCGGCCTCTGCGTGGACGCTCTCAACGGCGGCCCCGGCGTATACTCCGCCCGCTACGGCGGAGAGGGGCTGGATGACCGGGGGCGGTATATGCTGCTGCTTGGCAGCATGCGGGGCCAGACCACCCGGGCCGCCTACTTTGCCTGCGCCGTTGCCTGCGTCTTTCCAAACGGGGACCAGCTGACGGCGGAGGGACGCTGTGACGGGGCCATCGCCTTCGCCCCCCTGGGAGAGGGCGGCTTCGGCTACGACCCGGTGTTCCTGCTGCCGGAAAAGGGCAAGACCTTCGCCCAGCTGACGGCGGAGGAGAAGGCCGCCGTCTCCCACCGGGGCAGGGCGCTGAAAAATTTTGCGGAGAAACTGGAAACCTATTTGCATCAATAAACGTCTAATACTATTGCAGAAAGGCGGATGGGAGCGAATCCCTCCGGGAGAAGTATGGAACTGACAAGCAAGCAGCGCGCACAGCTGCGGGGACTGGCAAACACCATCGACACCATCATCCACATCGGAAAAGACGGAATCGGGGAAAACCTTGTCAAACAGGCCGACGAGGCGCTGGAGGCCCGGGAGCTCATCAAAGGCCGGGTTTTGGACAATAATATCGAATACGACGCCCGCCTGGCGGCGGCGGAGCTGGCCAAAGCCACCCGCAGCCAGGTGGTGCAGGTCATCGGCGCAAAGTTTGTGCTCTACCGGGAGACCCACAGCAAGCCCAGGGAAAAGCGCATCCAGCTGGTCAAGAGCAAAAAAATCGGAAAACAGGGGTGAGCGGCCTTGAAGATCGGCGTCTACGGCGGGACCTTTAACCCGCCCCACCTGGGCCACATCACCGCGGCCCGGGCGGTGTTTGAGCTGCTGAAGCTGGACCGGCTGCTGATTGTGCCGGACGGCCAGCCGCCCCACAAGGAGCTGCCCCACGGCAGCCCCACGGCGGACCAGCGCCTGGCGCTGACCCGGCTGGCGGCGGACTACACCGGCCTTGGCAGCCGGGTGGAGGTGCTGGAGCTGGAGCTCCGGCGGCCCGGCAAAAGCTACACCGCGGATACGCTGGCCCACATCCACGCCCTGTACCCGGAGGACGAGCTGTGGCTGCTGATGGGCGCGGACATGTTTTTGACCCTCCATCGCTGGCGGGAGCCGGAGACCATCCTCTCTCTTGCGGGCATCGCGGCCTTCGGCCGCACCGAGGCGGACACCGAGGAGCTGTTTGCCGCCCAGCGGGATCATCTGTACAAAACCTATCCCCGGGCCCGCATCTTTACGCTGACCATCCCCGGCGTGGTGGACATCTCCTCCACAGAGCTGCGGCAGCGTCTGGCGGAGGGCGGCGGCGCGGGCTTTCTGGCCCCGGCGGTGTACGGCCTGATCTTACAGCAGGGGCTGTACGGAACGAAAACGGACTTAAAGCACCTGCCCCTCAGCCAATTGCGGCCCGTGGCCCTCTCCTACCTGAACCACCGGCGTATTCCCCACGTGCTGGGAACAGAGCAGGAGGCCATCCGCCTGGCAGGGCGGTACGGCGCGGATGCGGAAAAGGCCCGGGTGGCGGCCCTCCTCCACGACTGCACCAAAAGGCTGAATCTGGAGGAGCAGCTGGCCCTCTGCCGGACATACGACATCCCGCTGGACGATCTGGAGCGGAAGACCCTGAAGCTGCTCCACGCCAAAACCGGCGCGGCCATCGCCCGGGAGGTGTTCGGCGTGGACGGGGAGATCTGCAGCGCCATCTGGTGGCACACCACGGGCCATGCCGGTATGACGCCCCTGGAGAAGATCATCTATCTTGCGGACTATATCGAGCCCAGCCGGGACTTTCCCGGTGTGGAGAAGCTGCGGACTGTGTGTTATGAGGACCTGGACCGGGGCCTTTTACTGGGCCTGGAGATGACTGTGGAGGAAATGAACGCGTTGGGAAACCCGGTGCACCACGCCACGCTGGAGGCGCGGGACGCTTTGAAAGGATAGAGACACAGTGGAAAAAGAGCAAAAACAGGGTGGGAGCCGGCTGGCGAAAAAACCGAAAAAGCCGGGCCGGCTCACAAAACAGCAGAAGATCATGATCGCCGTGGCGGTGGTGCTGGCGGTGGCGGTGGCGGGCGTGCTGGCCTGGCGGAGCGTCTTTGTCCGCCCGGACCTCTCCAACCGCACCGGCGGCGCCATTGTGAGCAGGGGCGAGGACGGCCAGGACCAGGTGGAGGAGATCGACTACGGCGACGGTGTCCGCCCCCGGGCGGACGGCGAGCGCAAGAGCGAGGACTTTTACACTGTGCTGATCCTTGGGCGGGACACCGGCGGCGGCGGCAACACAGACACCATGCTTCTTGCCAGCTACGACGTGACCAACCAGAAGGCCACCGTCATGTCCATTCCCCGGGACACCATGGTCAACGTCTCCTGGGACGTGAAAAAGATCAACTCCGTCTACAACACCTACGGCGGCGGAGAGCGGGGCATTCAGGCACTGTACAAAGAGATCGCCCAGCTGGTGGGCTTTGAGCCGGACTACCAGGTGGTGGTGGAGTGGGAGGCCGTTGGCCAGCTGGTGGACGCCATCGGCGGCGTGGACTTCGACGTCCCCTACCCTATGGACTACCACGACCCCTATCAGAATCTGGTGATCGAGCAGGCCCCGGGCCTGCGGCACCTGGACGGGGACGACGCCATGCAGGTGATTCGCTGGCGGAAAAATGACAAGGACAGCCCCTACGGCTACCGCACGGGCATTGGCGACAGCGGCCGCATGGAGCTGCAGCAGAACTTCCTCAAGGCGGTCATCAAGCAGATGCTCACCATTCAGAACGTGGGCAACATCAACAAAATCGCCAAGGTGTTTGACGAGTGCGTGGAGACGGACCTGGCCTTTCAGGAGATCTTCTGGTTTGCCCAGAAGGCGGTTTTCGGCGGTTTGAGTGTGGACAATGTGGAGTTTCTCACCATGCCCTGGCGTGGGGCCATGGTGTACAGCCGCTCCTATACCAAGCTTTTGGGCAAATATACCGAGCTGGACTACGTCCTCCCCATCGCCGGGCAGCTGCTGGACATTGTGAACAACAAGCTCAGCCCCTATGTGGAGGTCTTCAAGCGCAGCGACCTGGACATCATGTCCGTCAACGCGGACGGCAGCCTCAGCTCCTCCACCGGCTATGTGGAGGATAAGCTGGCGGCCCAGCCGCCGGACATCCCCTCCGACGAGCCGGAGGACGGCCAGCACCTGGACGTTAACGGCAACCCCTACGACCCGGAGACCGGCTTTTTGATCGACCCGGAGACCGGGGAGATCCTGGAGGGCATTCTGGCCGTGCTGCCGGACCCGGAGGACCCCAACAGTCCCGGCGGCACGGAAGACCCCGGCACGGCGGATCCCAACGCGCCGGGAACAACAACCCCCGGCGATCCCGGCGCGGTCTCTCCGGGCGGCACGGAGCCGGGAAACCCCGGTATTGACCCCGGCACAACGGACCCGGGCGCCGCAGGACCGGACACCCCGGCCCCGGACCCCGGCACGGAGGCGCCGCAGGAGCCAAATCCCCCCGCGGACCCGGGATTCATCATCATAGATCCCATCCCTTTTGAATAAAGATCTTTAAAAAGAAAGAGAGGAACCGCCTATGACCCCCAAGGAACTGGCGATCATCGCCGTAAAGGCCCTGGATGACAAGAAAGGGCAGGAGATCTCCGCCATTGAGATCACCGACCTCACCGCCCTGGCGGACTATTTCGTCATCGCCACCGGCACGTCCAACACCCAGATCAACGCCCTGTGCGGCGCCGTGGAAAAGGCCCTGAAGGAGCAGGCGGACGAGGCCCCCCTGCGCCGGGAGGGCTACCGGGACGGCACCTGGGTGCTGCTGGACTACGGCTGTCTGGCCGTGCATGTGTTCTCCCGGGAGGCAAGAGAGTTTTACGACCTGGAGCGGCTGTGGAAGGACGGCAAGCCCCTGGACCTGGGCGAAGTGCTGACAAAAGAATAAATCTCTTGACAAAAGCGGAAACACCCCGTAAAATAGGCGCTGTTAAAGACTTTGATGGGAAGAGACGCGGAAACGCCCGCCTCCAGAGAGCCGGCGGTCGCTGCAAGCCGGTGGGGG